>NZ_CP094669.1:4745684-5076026 GCF_022827545.1 Hymenobacter tibetensis | reverse complement strand
AGTGGAGTTTGGTAAAAACTTCTATGATATATTCAAGCAGATACAAGAGGCAGAAGAAGGTACTGCTGCCGTAGTAGTTACGCTGCCTAAAGAAGGTGGAATAGGGCACGTTGTAACTATCACCAATCATAATGGTACAGCTACCATTATAGAGGGTCAAGATTGGGGGCCAGGACTTACTAAAGAAGTTATTACTAGTCCTTCCCGAGCAATTCGTAGGTATGGCGATGAAGAGGCTGTGCATGTTGGTCTGGGCCTCATTCCATCCCCAACTTCACTCGCCAATAGCTTGGCCTAAGTTTCAGACTATATTTCTCACTTATCTCTTCAGAGCACATGCTTACTCGAGAAGAAGCCCGGACAATTGCTTTCACTTTTATCACCGACCTAGCCCAAAAAGCAGGTCGGCAGTATGTCATTCTGGAAGAGAAAGTCATCGAGAAACCCTACGCCTGGGTATTTCCCTTCAACACCAAAGAGTACGCCGAAACGGGTAATGTGCGGGCCATGGTGCTGGGTACAGGCCCCATTGTAGTAAACCGGCAAACCGGCGCCGCCCTAATGGCTCCACCCATGCCCATCCAGCAGTATCTTACGCAATACGAAGAAACTTTGCCAACAAACTTTCATTCTCCCGCTACAGAAGATGGAAACACTAGGTGAACGTAACATCCTACGCATCCCGCTGGCAGCCTTGCAATTTGCTCCTGATATTCGGACGAGGATAACGCAAGATGAGGCTGCTTTTCGACAGCACTGACTCCGCCTCTATAGCGACTACGACCCAGAGGTGTTAGAACGTCTGCGTGCGCAACTTCGGTGGGCCACATAAAACCCATACTACAACTTTCAGGGCGTACTGATTGATGTAAAAACTGCCAGCGAGGATATCCTCTTCTATTTCGCCTTTCTGCTGTACGTGCTTGAGCATGCCCAGGCATCATAATCCAGAGGAGCACCCAACATGGAAAACCTCGGCCCGCTTAACTTTCTGCGTATCCCGCTCTCCAACTTGTGGGACGCCCCCGATATCCGGCAGCGGATAGAACAAGCCGATGCCAGGTTTGGCCCCCGAATGCTGCGCTGGTACTGCCGTTACGAGCCTGAAAATAGAAAGGCAATCCGCACCCAGTTGGAATGGGCTGTGCAACATCCTGCCTATGATTTCAAGAATATCCTCCTTGATGCGAAGACGTCTAACGAGGACATTCTGTTTTATTTCACTTTCTTGCTCCGGTTGATTGCGCAGGAAAAATGCGCTGTCGAGGAGCTGTAAATAGCAGAGTAACTAGGTTTTCCTGATCCGCCAACCGGCCGTGAAGTAGTGGGTGCGAATCCCACTATTCCACGCACGGCTATCCATTGTGCGGGCTGTTTTTCAAGGCAACGTGGCACTAGCTTTTACATGGGCAGTTCCGCTTGCTAATGCGGCGCCCTCGCTTGTACACTTCCTCGCTTACTTTCCGCTCGCTCGTGTAGTATTCCCATAAGCCGGTTTTCACGCCCTTGCTGAACGTGCCGCTGCTGTGCCGGTCGTGCACCGTGTAGAGCGGCGGCGAACTGGTGTCACGTGTTGGGTCGGGCGGAGCAGTGAATTTAGTAATCTCGTAAATGGTATAACGCCCGTTGGGGGGCGTCTGGCTATACTTCAGGACGTAGTGAATACTGTCGGTGGTACGAAACATGTCTGACGAGACAATTGCGCCCATCGGTATTTGCTTCTTCTGTTGGCCTACACAGCTAGCGCAGTTGGTTAGTATACAGAGCGGCAGAAGTAAGTAGGAAAGCAGAAGTTGCTTCATTTTCTGAATGCTTTGGTCCCATATAACTGGTGCTTTATGGGCTTAAATATGGTGTGAAGCGTACCAAACTGCTCCCACTTGAACTGCCTATAGCTTTTGGTTTGCCCCACGAAGTTGGCAAAAACTACCTTGCCTGCCCACCTTAAGGAGTAAGGCTGAGCCAGCAACTACTCTTGGAAAAACTGCGTGTCGGTGCCGCCTTCAGTAAGTACAAGCCAGATACCCGAGCTGCGCCCTTCACTGTTCACTACACCATGACGGCCCTGCGACTGAAACATGCTTTGCTGGAAGCTAAAATAGTGTTTAAACAGCGTGAGCTGGTGAAGCTGCGCCACTAGTACTACGCTCTTGCGGTGGCAGGTAGAGAGGCTTGCGCTTCGTTCTTGAGTTTGTACTTGCCAATCTGGGGGAAGCGCTGCTATGGTTGGCTTGCAACGAAAAGAGTCCCGGCTGTTAAGCCGGGACTCTTTGGGTAGGAGTAGCAGAGAGCTACGCGTCTTGTAGGGTGGTTAGAAGCCACTCACGTTCAAGCGCCCACCGGTTACGCACTTGCCAGCCAACGAAGGCGTAGGCACCGCGCTGTTCAGAATAGCAGCCTTGATAGTGGCGGCCGAAGAACCGGGGTGGGTGGTGAAGTACGGGTCGGTGGAAGCTGCTGTGTGCTGGAAGGTAGTTAGGCTCGGCAAATTCCACTTCGGTGTTGCCTTTGATTTTAGAGAGTGCCTCGATAGCGGCCAGAGGCGTGTGCACTCCATCAGCCACTGTTTCCGAGAGTGTTGTGTGCAGCGCGAGTAGTCGTTAAGTCTCTTCAAGCGCCATCTTGCTCGCTCATCTCCGCCCGAATTACTTGCAGCATCTGGCTATCAACGGGCTTGTGGATCAGGCCCGACACCAGGGTGTATTCCTTGGCCCGAGCGGCGTCGGAGGGCGCGAGGGAAGAAGTCAGGACGTAGATGCGGCACCGGGAGGACAGCTCTCCCTCGTGAGGCTTCAGGGCCTCCAAAAAGTCCCAGCCATCCATAACGGGCATGTTCAAATCCAGGAAAATAACCTCGGGTACGCGCACCGGTAGGCCCTGCTCCAAATAGGTCAGCGCTTCTTCGGCGGCCAAAAACGAACGGATTTTGTCGGAAAATCCCTCGCGTTTCAGCAGCATTTCCGTCAGAAACACGCTGGTCGAGTTATCATCAATCAGTAAGGTCTCCATAGGTTATTAACGTAAATGAATGATAAAACGAGTACCGACATCCACTTGGCTACTCACTTCAATACGACCACCCATAGCTTCTACATGCGTTTTGACCAGATACAACCCCATGCCCCGGCCAGCTTGCTGAGCATGAAAGCGCTTGTAGAGTTTGAAAACATCAGCTCCTGCTTTTTCTTGGTTGAAGCCTGAACCGTTATCAGAAAACGTAATGCGAACTCCATACTCAGGGCTGGCTGACCCCTGAACTACCACCTGCAACGGCCGGGTTTCGGCCCCATACTTGATGGCATTGGACAGCAAGTTGAAAAAAATACTGTAGAGATACGCTCGATTGCCTTTCACCTGCAAGCCAGCAGGCAGGCTCACCTCCAGGGTGCCCCCTATCTGTTGCATGGGCTCCTCCAGCGTACGGCGCGCCTGCTCAAGCACATCGGCCACGGAAACCAGCTCGGCTGCTGCTACATCCTGCGTGTCCCGAATGGCCAGAATGGTATTCATATCCTGCAGTACGTTGTCGAGTTGGTAAGCGTTGGTTTGCAGGTGGTCGCGCGTTACGCGGAAATCCTCAGATTCGGGAGGTAAGGAGGTGAGCAGGTTCACGAGGCCCATGATGTTGGCTAGCGGGGCCCGCAAATTGTGCGACACAATGTAAGTGAATTGCTGAAGGTCGTTGTTTTGCTGATGCAGCTCCTCGTGCACCTTCACTCGGTCGGTGACGTCGGAAAAATAAACGGACAGGCCTTCGTCGGATGGAAACACTTTTACGTCGAGCCACAACTGCATCCGTTCCAGGAACGCTTCGAAGTGCACGGATTGGCCGGTGGCCATGGCCTGCTGGTAGTGCCGGCGAAAGGGCCCGCCCTCCTCTTCCGGAAAGGCGCGCCACACGCTCTGGTGCACCAGCTCCTCGCGCCGCATGCCCAACAGGCGCACCACCTCACTGTTTACGTAAGTGAAGCGCCACTCCCGGTCCAGCAGAAAAAAAGCGTCGGTGATACTCTCGAAAATCGTGTTGAGTTTCTGGGCCTGCTGGTGTACCAGCGTTTGCGCAGTCATGATGTCGGTGATGTCTCGGAACAGCGCATGGATGCCTACCACCTGCTGGTTTACCATCAGGGCCACCTTCGTGACGTCGTACATGCGGGGCACTTTCGAGTCGAATTGTACTTCGGCGTCGAAGCGCACTTTGATGCCCTGGAAGGCTTCTTCTAGTTTCTGCCGAAACAGCGGAGCAATCCTCGGCGGCAGAAAAGATTCCAGGGTGTGGTTCAATACCTGTGCTTTCGGTTTTTCGACCAAGGAAAGAAAAGCCTGGTTGGCGTCTTGAATGACTCCGTCCTTGTTTTGAAACAAAACCAAATCGGGGTTATTTTCAAACAACGACCGGAACCGCTGCTCACTGTCCACTAGCTGTGCACTGTTATCCATACGAATTCGAGCAAACACTCTTTCTCTCTAACTCAAAAAGGGCCCTACAGATACGAGAGGCACTGCTTCTTGGTGGTTTTGCTGTGCCCAGAAAAACGAAAAAGGGTAACAGCCAAGGGTTTCTTGCCAGAAATACGAGTGAAACACAAGCGCCGGAAGGGCCGGTGTCGGTAGCAGGCGAAAAGCAGATAGCTGAAAGCAGTAAGTATATAGAAAATTAGGCGTTGTTGCTGCCACAGGAGCACAATTGCTTTGCCTGCTTTGCGCGCAAGCTGAAGCGTGCGGTAGTGGCGGCAAAACACAGAGTTGCTGGGGTGCGTATGTGGGTCAGGCGCCAGCTCCTGGTGCTTGCATTGTACCCCTTATTCCACCTGCTATGAAAATCGTATTTGCTTTTGCCGCGGCCTTCGCCCTGAGTGTTAGTGCTGCCTCCGCTCAAACCACTCCTGCCCAGAGCACGCCTACCACCAACGGCAGCACCAGCCCGCAGTCTTCGCCGCCCGCGCAACCTGCCGGCTCCCTCGGCACGCTGCCATCCAGCAACACCCAGCCCGCCAGCGACCTAGACGCTAGCAGCACCTCTTCCTCGACTGAAACCAACAAAAAGGCTACCAAGAAGGTCCGCGCCAAGAAGGTGAAAACCAAGTCGGCTACTTCAACCAGCAGCCCGAACTAGTAAGAAGCTCACGCTAGTAGCTTACCAATTCAACACAAAGGCCACCTCTTTCCAGGGGTGGCCTTTGTGTTGGGGTACCAAGGGCAATACTTTATGCGGCTGCAACCCCTTTCGAGCGGCTGTACTTGCTGCGGTATTGCATGGGCGAGAGGCCGGTAATGCGCTTGAACGTCAGGCGGAAGGCTTTGGGGTCGGTGTAGCCCACCTGGTACATCACCTCGTTCACATTCTCGCGCGACGATTCCAGGCTGTTCTTGGCGGCTTCCACCTTCACCCGCTGAATGTACTCCATCACCGAGTTGGTTGTGGCTTTCTTGAACCGCCGCTCCAGGTTGCGGCGGCCTAGTGCCAGCATATCGGCCAATTGGTCGACGGTTATTTTCTCCTGAACATTGTCTTCGATGTAGGTCTGCGCCTTTTTTACCAAGTCGTCGCCGTGTTCTTTCTGGCCCTGAAAGACAATGAAAGCCGACTGGCTGACCCGCTCGATATCAATCTGGAACACCTTGGAACACATGACGGCCATTTCGCGACCCGCGTATTTTTCAATCAAGTACAACACCAGGTTCAGGTAGGAAAAGGCCCCGCCGCTGGAATAGATGCCGTGCTCATCGGTAATCAACCTGTCTTCGACTAGCTCCACATCGGGAAACATCTGGCGGAAAGCAGCCACCGCAGCCCAGTGCGTGGTGCATTGCCGCCCCCTGATAAGGCCCGTAGAGGCCAGCAGAAACGCACCCAAGCACAGGCTAGCCACTTCCGCACCTTGCTGGTACTGCTTGATAATCCAGGGTATAAAGTTGCGGTTCATTTCCAGCGCATGCGCCAGGTCGCCGTCAAGAGCCGGAATAATAACAAGGTCGGTGTGGGTGATATCCGTGGCGAGCGTGGCCGTGCTGATGGTGTACATGCCACCGCACACCGGCGTTTCGGCGGCCAGCCCGGCCAGTTGCACCTCGAAGAGGGGCGGCTTGCCCATGCGCTTGAGCAGGGCATTCACTTCAGTGAAAACCAGGCGCGGACCCTCAATGCTGCCGAGTATTGCCTGCTTCGGGACCAGGATGGAGATGTGCTTCATGATACACTAAAGCTAGGGTGCGGTGCTGTCGGAATCAACCCCCAAATAGTCGCATTCACACCCCCGGTAGGGTACCGGTGTTTGCTAATTTTGTTGGAGTTGGAGCCGAATATACAGCTACTTAAACTAAACCGGTTAGTGGCTGGCCCAAGGTTCTTGCAACTTCCACTCATTTCTCCATCCAAACACCTTTACGCTATGAAAACGAAAACTTGGACTGTCCTTTACTGGGTTGTAGCCGTCTTTTTTTGCGGTTCTATGCTGATGGCTGGCATCAGCGGCCTGCTGCAAACCGAAGAAAGTAAAGCCATGATGGGCCACTTAGGCTACCCGGCACACTTTCTGGTGGTCAATGGTATTGCTAAAGTACTGGGCGCGCTGGCGTTGCTGCAAACCCGGTTTCGCACCATCCGGGAGTGGGCGTTTGCGGGCTTCACTATCAACATGCTTGGAGCAGCGGCGGCCTGGGTTGCGGCCGGCGACGGGTTGAGCATGGTGGTCACGCCGCTGGTTGCACTTGGGGTGGTGTTGCTGTTCTATTTTCTATGGAAGAAAAAAGAACAGCTGTCCGCGCAAAGCCGCATGGTAGCCTCAAGCCATGACGCCACTAGGTTGTCAGTAACCCCAGATGCCACTAGCACTCAGCTGGCTTGATTTGCTGCGTTTACTTTTTCCACTCTATATTCTTTCAACGCATGAAAGCGCCCCAACTAACTCCCTACCTCGCCTTCAAGGGCAATTGCCGCGAAGCCATGCAGTTCTATCAGCAGTGCCTAGGTGGCACACTGGATATCCAACCATTTTCTGACACGCCAGCCGCCGAGTATGTGCCCGCTGATGCGCAGGACGGCGTATTGCACTCTCGGTTGGAAACGGAGAGCATCCTCCTGCTTGCCTCGGATGCCGGTTCTGAGCCAATCAGGGAAGGCAACAACGTGACGCTGAGCTTGAACTGCAGCAGCGAACAGGAAATAGAAGCCTACTATGCCACGCTAACGGCAGGGGGCACCGTAACGATGCCCCTAGGTGACACCTTCTGGAGCGCCAAGTTTGCCATGTTCACTGACCGGTTCGGAATAAACTGGATGCTCAACTACGACAAAGAAGCTACAGCCTAACCGTTCTATTACGACTAAGTCTATTTCAGTGCCTAAGGGCCTTACTTCTTACGCACACGCCCCATGAGAAAAGTACTTGTAACCGAGTTTGTGTCGTTGGATGGCGTGATGGAAGATCCGGCCTGGACCATGCCCTTCTTCAACGACGAGTATATGCGCTTCAAGCTAGCAGAGCTGCAAGCCGTAGACGCGCACTTGCTAGGCCGCGTGACATACGAAGGATTTGCCGCTGCCTGGCCCGGCCGCACCGACGAGCAGGGCTTCGCCGACCGAATGAATACGCTGCCCAAGTACGTGGTATCTACCACGCTGCGCGAACTATCGTGGAACAACTCCCACCTGCTGGGCCCCGACCTAGCAGCTGAAATTACTGCCTTGAAAGCGCAGCCCGGCCAAGACATTTTGGTGGCTGGCAGCGCCCAACTGGTGCAAACGCTGATGAAGCTCAACCTGATAGACGAGTACCGGCTCATGACTTTCCCGGTGGTGCTGGGAAGCGGGAAGCGGCTATTTCAGGAGGGTAGCCAGGCCACCCTACACCTGGTAGATTCCGTCAGGTTCAGCAACGGGGTGCTAGTGCATACCTATCGGCCAGCACTTCAGCAAGCAACTCCCGAACCCGGAAGCTAGCTTTTTAGGAGCTTTTGCCTACAAACAAAAGGCCGCCCCAAGTTGGAGCGGCCTTTTGTTTGTAACTGAAAGTGGTGTTGCTGCAGGCTATTTGGCAGGCATCAGCACGGTGTCAATGGAGTGCACTACGCCATTGGTGGTTTTGATGTCGGGCTTGGTAACGGTGGCGGTACCACCTTTGGCGTCTTTCAGCGTAACGGTGCCGCCTGATACGCCTACCGTCAGTGACTCACCTTGTACGGTTTTCACCACTTGACCGTCTTTCAGGTCGGCGGCCATTATGTTGCCGGATACTACGTGGTACGTCAGGATTTTGGAAAGCTGCTTTTTGTTAGCTGGCTTAAGCAAAGTAGCTAGCGTTGCGGCCGGAATCTTGTCGAAAGCGGCATTGTCGGGAGCAAATACGGTGTATGGGCCAGCACCTTTGGCTTGCTCGGCTAGGCCGGCTGCCTGCAAGGCTTTCAGCAGGGTGGTGTGGTCGGGGGAGAGGGCGGCGCTAGCGGCTAGGTCTTTTCCAGTGGAAGCACTGGCGGTAGCAGCGGCTGGCGCAGCCGTTTGGGCGGTGGCGGTTTGGAAACTGCCCATGTATAGGGCACCGGCAAAGAGAAGCGTGAAGAAAGTTTGCTTTTTCATCTTTTTAAGATTGGTAGAACGGAATACACGTCGTCGACATGCCCTACCTAAACAGTAGAGTGTCAGAAGGTTCTAGGATTGCCAAAATCTTGTTGGTGCCCATGCGCCTTGTGCAGCATCCCGTCAGCCAGCTACGGGAATAGGATTCTTACCTCCGAAAACACCTCCAGCTAGCCGTGCTGGCGGAAACTCAACCTTAAAACGGGTGAAACAAACCCTTCCAAAACGGGTGGACTATTAAATAAACCAGCCCCCATCTTTGGGCAAAGAAACGGGCACTTCTTGCCCCACCTTGAAGCCTGTTTCGCACGTCCGGATAGTTACCACCGCGTCGAGCAGGCGGGCGTCCAGCTCGGAGTAGCTACCGAAAAAACGTACTGCTTGAATAGTGGCTACCTGACTGCGGGCGGCCTGGCCCAGCTGGAAGTTTTCGGGCCTGACAAGGAACTGTGTGCCTTGCACCTTGGCGCCCGCCAGCTTGGCAAAGGCCTTCACCGCGGGCCCGCTGAGCAGGTTGTAGTCGCCGAATAGGGCTGCGGTGTATTCATCGGTGGGCTGCCGATAAATCTGCTGGGGCGGGCCCTGTTGCACGAGCTGTCCGCCTTTCAGAACCAAAATCTCGTCGGCCCATGAAAGGGTGTCGGCGGGGTCGTGCGAAATCAGCAGGCAGGTGATGCCAAGCTGGGTGCCGATGTCCTCGATAACGGTCTTCAGGATGTTCTTATGCACCCGGTCGAGGTTGGAGAAGGGCTCATCGAGGAGCAGCAGCTTCGGCGAGGAGAGAAGCAGCCGGGCCAGCGCAATGCGTTGCCGCTCCCCACCCGACAGCTGGTTGGTTTGGCGCGTGGCCAAGTGGCTGATGCGGCAGACCTCGTAGAGCGTACTGGCTTGCTCGCCCAAATATTTGTTGGCGTAGCGTAGCACTTGCTCTACCCGCAAAAATTTCGGCAACTCGAAATGCTGCGACAAATACGCAATGCCCGGATGCCCAGGCATCAGCTTTTCAGCCGGTCCGCGTACCCGGCCGTCTTCGAAATGCACCTCCCCACCCGTGGGCTGAATGAGACCAGCTATAACCTGCAACAAGCTGCTTTTGCCCGCGCCCGTTTCGCCGGCAATGGCTAGTTTCTGGAATTGCTGTTGCGTGAAGCTGATTCCCCGCAGGGCAATACTTTCTTTTTCCTGCAGGGAGATGTTTGAAACGCGTAACCAGCTCATGCGGGAAGTGAAGACGAGGTACATACAGCTAGCTGGTGCGGGAGCAGTGCCCCACACGATGCCCTACTTTATCAAGAGTAGGGTTGCGCTGCTGGCACACTGAAAACAAGCATGCGGCTGCAAGGTAAAGCGCGCTGTGCAAAAGCGGACGGTTAGGGCCCTGCTCCCGGCAAGGCCAGACAAGCAAAGGCCCCCATCTGCGTAGCAAACGGGGGCCTTGGGTAGGATGCAAGAAACGGGTTAATTGCTTACTCCGGCGGGAAATTTCTCTAAAATTTCTTTGGCGGCTTTCGCGAATTCAGGACCAATTTTGGCTGGGTTGCTTACCGGATCAGCCATGGAGCCACGCCACACCATATTGTGGGTGCGGGTATCAATGAAATCCAGAATCATGGTGCCTTCCTGGTATGTTTCGGTGCGGTAGCTCGTGCTGTTATACGGAGACGAGTAGAAGTAGCCGTAGTTGATGGGCAGATACCGGCCTCGGTAGAGCATCGAATACGGGTAGATGTAGCCTGGTGTCGGTGGGTTCGGGATAGTGCGTTCGGCCTCCTCGATATACAAGTGGTACGTCACGTAGAAATCTGGCCGAGTCCGGCCCTGCACCTGTTGAATACCACGTTTGGCTAGCTCCGAGGTAATAGCGTTTTGAATGATTTCGTCGTTGAGGCTGCTCTTGTAGATAGGGTTTTGTGAGTCGGCAGATTTAACCTCGGTTTTGGCAAAGTCGTAGGTGCGGTACTTACTGAAATCGACGCCCGGCTTCTGCTGGACAGTGACTCCGGACGAGCAACTGCCAAGCAGTCCGATCAGCAGCAAAAGCGCTGCATGCAAAGTGGTTTTCATAGAAGGTGAGGAGGAATGTAAAGATGAAAGTCTCTAGCTATACCCCTGGCAAAGGGGCGAGGTTATAGCCGAGCTGGACATATAGTACACATAATCAATGGTATAGACGAGCTTACTGCCCGGTGCCTAGTGCTTGAGCTACTTCCCACAGAAAGGCAGTCTGCTGCGCCTTTTCAGCTTATACTTCACGAGTGCCTTACCAGGCAGGCAGTACTGAGCGCAGCTCTATAGCCTCAGCTTACTTATTTTTGTGCTGTTGGAGTGGCCTGTGCAACCATTGCCCGTTGCTTCTTCACTTCTATGCTATGCAACGCCTTTTTCTACTTGTACTACTGGTAAGCCTGCTCGCCTCCTGCGCACCCAGGTCGTTCACCGCAAATACCCTCGATAGCACTGCGTTGGCGGCCCACCGCACGGTGGCTATTTTGCCCTTTGACGTGCAGCAAGAGCGGATTCGCTTGCGCGATATTCGGTTTGCGGGCACCGATACTACGCGCGCCACCCAGCAACGCATGACGCACGAGTGGACCGCCAAGCAGGAACAAGAAAGCCGGCAAGTAGCCTTTCAGTTGCAGGAGTTGCTGTACACCCAGCTGCACGCCCAACAGCCTGCTCGGGGCTATACCGTGCAGTTTCAGGACGTGCACGAAACCAACCGCCTGTTGCAGCAAGCCGGCATCACCTACGAAAACTTCCCCGACCACACCCTGCAAGAAGTACAGCAAGTGCTAGGCGTTGATGCAGTGCTTTCGGGGCAGACCATGCTCTACCAACCCCTGCCCAATGGCTTAGGACTGGCAGCCCGCATTCTGCTCAACCAGCCAATCGTTGGCAACCAGGCCGTTGTTCCAAGCAGCCAGGCTACCACCAACCTCATGCTCTACGACTGCCGCGGCAATCAACTGGCGTGGCGTTTTGACTATGAAGGCACCGGCAATGCTGCCCTGAAACCCGAGCGTTTAACCCAAGAGCTAGTTCGGGCGGCTGCACCTAGTTTTCCCTACCGCCGGAAGTAAGGTATAGGATAGGGGGCTTTTGTCAGCTAGGCACACGTACCAAAAAGCCCACTCCTAGGAGTGGGCTTTTTGGTACGTGTGCTGTCTGCAACCTGGGTGCGCTAGGCGCGCATCATTGTAGCTGCAAGTTGGTAATCGTGCCGTCTACGGTTAGGCCGTTGGGGAAAGTAGAGGAGAAGGTGCCCGTAACGGTATTCGTTTTGGGGTCCCGTAGGGTAGTGCCACTGGCCTGGGTGGCGTTGGTGGTGGTGTTGATCCTGGCCGCGACAACGTCCGTTTTATCGGTGCCAGTAGTGGTGCGGGAAGACTGCTGAAACGACAGGGAAATGACAGGGCCACTCTGGAGCTTGCCGCTGACTTGAAAGGAGGCCTGGGTGCCACGGTACAACGTTTCGCCAACTCGCACCTCCCCCAAGATATAAGGTGGGGCCCCACCCTCGCTCACCATAATAGCTTTAGAGAAATTTTCTATTGCGCTGCCACCTGGCGCCGTATCATCGTCGTCGCAGCCGCTGAAGAGCATAGCAGCAGATAGAAGGATTGCTGTTGTGAATGATTTCATACCTGCTAAATTACTCGAAAAGGGCTGGATAGGAGAAGGGCGTAAGCAGTCTTATCGGTTCACTACTTGTACGGCTCCGGTCCCGTGGCCAGGTTGTCCGGAGGTGGAAACACCTTCCAAGGTGAGGCGGAAGGTACCAGCTTCCTCGGACGTGTAGAAGAGCACAGTGGCCTGGCCGGTAGCATCGGTGCGGACGGTAGGGTTCCAGTACAGCGTGGCGCTACGGAAGTCAGGCACCGCCGCATTTTTGCCGTTGGCATAAGTGGGAGCGTAGAACTCGCGCACCTGATAAAACTGAGGCACGCTATAGGGCTGAATACCTGGGGCCGGCTCGTCGTTGGAGGAGTCATAGTTGGGGTTGCCGCGCTTGGTGAAGACTGCAATAACCCCACCGCCACCCCGCGAGCCGTAGATGGCCGCCGAAGGTCCTTTCAGCACTTCCACGCTTTCCACCTCAGTTACGGGAATGGAATTCAGCGCGCTGATATCAATAGGAATGCCGTCTACCAGAAACAGCGGGGTGCCCTGGCCCCGAATCTGCACATTCATGTCCAGCGGATTACCCGTGACGTAAACCCCGGCCACCCGGCCCTGAAGAAGTTGCAGTACGTTGGTGTAGCTGTTAGCCGCCGGAATGTCTTTAGTTTGCACCACTACGTCGGCCCGCCCGTAGATGCGGCGCGAGTCGGGCAAGGCAGGCTTTTTGCCTTTCACAGTCACGTTGCCGAGCATGATGGTTTTAGCATTGGGGCTGTACTGGCGCTCCACTATTTGCTGCCGCTTGCTGCTGGCCAGGTAAGGCGCCCGGGCCGGGGCTGTTTCGGGCAGTGGGGGCGTTGGGGTGTTGCTGGTTGGTATCACCCGGCGGTCGAGCTTGATAACAGGGTTGCGGAGGCCTTTCTGGGGTGACACCTGCACCAACAGCCGTGCCGTGTCGCGCCCGTTGAAGCCCGCGAACAGGAAGCGCCCCGCCGAGTCGGTGGTAGCCTGCGTGATGTCCTGCGCCGACCCAAAGCGGAACAGGGAAACCTTGGTGCCAATAGCGGGCGCCTGCTTGTTGCCAACTACTTGCCCACTCAAACTCAACGTTTGCTCTAGCGGATACGGAAATTCGCCATACTGCTTGGCCAACAGCGGCTTCCAAACAAACCGCCGCCAGCCTTGCGTCAGCAGGAGGTTGTCGAGGGCTTGGCGGGTGTTCGGTTTTTGGTCGCGGAAGTAAGAGCCGGGCTGCTCCACGCGGCCGTGCAAGTCGGAGGTAAGCAGCAAGTGGGTGCGGATATTCGTAGCGCCCGAGTCGAGGGGCACCAGTGCGGCGCTATTGACGGCCAGCGAGAAGTTTCCGGTTGCTGGCTTGCCGGCTTCATCCGTCACGGCCACGCGCACCGTCACGGGCTCCCGCGGACCGTAGCTTGCCTTGTCTGGTTGCAAACTGATGCGCAGGCCGGGGGCGTTGTTGTTGAAAGCCAGCCGCTCGCAGCGGGCCACTTGCTTGCTGTCGAAAAGCGTGAAGTGCACCACTCCACCCGGAAAACGGTCGCTCGGGACGCTGGTTGAAAAGGTGCTGTTCTCGCTGATTTCGCCCCGCCCCGCATACACTACCTGCCCCCGCACGTGCCCAACCACCGTAATGGGCTCGGCCGGTGTATTGGGCGGCAGCTTGCACTGAATGGCCACCTGATACGTGTGCGCCAGCTGTAGCACCCGCATGGTGAAGCCTGTGGGGTGGGCAGCTGGCAACTCGTACCGCACGCGCTGGCCGTCGGGCTGGCGTACAATGGCCGTGTACCGCTTGCCTGCTTCGGGCTTCAGCTGAAAGCGCCCCATACCCAGGTGTTGGCTGCTGAACTCCACAACGGGCTGGCCGGCTTCGTCCTGCACCACGCCTTGCACGTTCACGCCCATCCCGAACGAGTCTGTCGCCTTGAAGCCTACTATGCTAGCCAAGCCCGCCACAAACTGGCCGCCTTCCGGGAAAAATTGCACGTCCAGTCCTTTAGAAGCTGGCGGTGTGGTAGCAAGGGGGCGGCGGCTGGAAGGGCGGGCAATGGTTGGCGCGCTCGACCACACAGTAAGCAGGCGAGTGAAAAAGTAGTTGGGGCCCGCGTTGCGCATCCAGCTGGTGTACGCGCGCACCGTATAGGTGCCCTGCAACAGGGTGTCGGCCAGTTGAAAGTCGCCGGGCGCCACACCGTCTTGCAACTGCAGTACGCGTTGCTGTACCACCCGCTGGTTGGGGGCCAGCAGATCCACGTACAGCACGCGGCTCAGCGTATCGGGCTGGTGAGTGGCCCCTTCCACCACGTAGGCTTTGAACCACATGGTTTCGCCGGCGGCATACGTGTCTTTATCGAAATGCAGGTAGCTCTTCTCGGGGTATGTGCCGCTGTAAAACCGTTCCAGTTGCTTGATAATCTGCTGAATAAACGTGTCTGCCGGCCCCTGAAAGGCCATTAGTAGCAACCCGAAACCTAGGAGCAGCGGGACTAAGGAATATCGATACCGATACATAAAGGGTAGAATAGCTGGAAAGAGGGTTATCGTAAACGAAATGAACTACTAGGTTGGTACTCGCTACATAACTGATAGGAAGCTGTTCGCGCAAAGGCAATAGCGGGGTTGAGGGGCAGTAGCTGCCGCAGCCACCAGCTTGCGCGCAAGGTACGGATATGAAGTTCTGGGCGCTTGCTGGAGCAGGCTAGTTCGAAATTGTGCGGCCTGGAGCAACCTGGGCCGTAACCTTGCCGTGCGCAAAAGGGTATTTAGCTAGTCAACAATGCCGGCAAAAACGCCGGCGTTTTCATGTTAGCACTCTTTCTCATGGAATACATAACCTTAGGGAATTCAGGTATCGACGTTTCGCGAATCACCTTTGGCAGCTGGGCTGCCGGCGGCTGGATGTGGGGCGGCACCGAACAAAACGACGCAGTAGGCGCTATTCAAGCTTCCTACGACTTAGGCGTTACCAGCATCGACACGGCTCCCATCTACGGACAGGGCTTGAGCGAGGAAATAGTAGGGGAGGCCATCAAGTCACTGCCCCGTGATAAAGTGCAGATTCTAACCAAATTTGGTATGCGGTGGGACTTAGCGAAGGGCGACTTCGCTATGAAAACCAAAAACAACGACGGCCAAGACATCGACGTGTACAAATACGCTGGCCGCGACAGCATCATCAAAGAGTGCGAAGACAGCCTACGCCGCCTCGGCACCGACTACATCGACCTCTACCAGCAACACTGGCCCGACGTCACGACTCCCATCGACGAGACAATGGAAGCGGCGGCGCGCTTGATGGAGCAAGGTAAAATCCGCGCCATTGGGGTCAGCAACTACTCGGTGGCTCAGATGGAGGAAGCCGAAAAAACGGTGAGTATCGTATCCAACCAAGTGCCGTACAGCATGCTGCGCCGCGACATTGAAAAGGACGTGGTACCGTATTGCCTCAAGCACGACAAAGCTATTCTGGCTTACAGCCCGATGCAGCTAGGTCTGCTAACCGGCAAAATGAAGCCCGGCCAGCACTTCGATGAAAGCGACTTGCGCGCCAAGAACCGCCTCTTTACGCCCGAAAGCGTAACGCGGGTCAATGAGTTCCTAGAGAAAATCCGGCCCCTGGCGGAAAGCAAGAACGCTACGCTAGGCCAATTGGTACTGCGCTGGACGCTGGCACAGCCTGGTATTTCGGTAGCGCTAGTAGGTGCCCGCAACGCCGAACAAGCCATCCAGAACGCCCGCACGCTGGATTTTGAATTGGTGGGCCATGAAGTGGACTTCATCACGGAACGGCTGGAGCAGATGCAGCAGCCGGCTTAGAGCTTTCTGATTCAGGACTGTACTTACATACGAAGAGCCACCTGCCTGAGCGGGTGGCTCTTCGTATGTAAGTAGTTGCTAAAGAGTTCTTCCGCGTTGTGCCTGTTCGGCGCGGCGGTTCACGTGTTAGGTGGAGCCTGCAACGGCAAAAGCGCCTTATTATAGACGATACTGGCTGTTTTTATTGATGATCTAATAGTAACAGCATAAGGAATGGGCAAGAGGTACATAGCGCTTTGCTAGAGGGCGAGTCGGGCTTGCAACCTTTCAGAAGTAGGCTAGCTCTCCTACATAAACAGTCCTATCCCACCTACTTATGTTGCACGCTATGTCCAGAGTATCTACTGTCTTGTTTTGGGTTGGTGGCTTGATAGCTTTGGGTAGTTGCAACAAAGAAGATGCAAGCCCCGACCGCGCTCTGGTGAACAAGCGCTGGATGCTGGTACAAGTGGAAAATACTCCCATTGGCGTTTCCAGCTATGGCCCCACGTATCGTTCCTACATCGAGTTTAGTGGGGAGAATACCACGTCTGGTCTTGCCCCCTGCAATTCGTTCGGTGGCACTTTCTCACAAGGCGCTGCCGGGCAACTGACCATTAGTGAACAAGCGTCAACAAGAATAGCCTGCCCTACACCTATAGAGTACGACTACCTTACTGCTCTGCCGCGCACAGCACGCTACGAAATCAGCGGCAAACAACTGCGTCTCTACGCAGCCGCTCAATCCTCGGTGCCGTTGCTCGTCTTCGAGAATCGCGGCAAGTAATGCTCGGCTACATGAAAAAGGGCCGCCTCTGCAGAGGCGGCCCTTTTCTATGAAATTCAAGGAAGCTGGATTAGCAGTTGCCATCAATATCACAGGCAGCCCCTTCCAGGCCACCAATGGATACGGGCTGGGGCCTGGCTTCCTCCCATACCTTCTCTAGCACTTCCTTGAACAGCTCTGTGGGCTGAGCACCCGACACCGCGTACTTGTCGTCGAACACGAAGTAGGGTACGCCCCGCACCCCAATCTGGCGCGCTTCGTACTCGTCGCGCCGTACTTCCTGCTCGAAGGTAGTGGAGGCTAGCACCTGCTCCACTTCCTGAGTAGGTAGGCGCAACTCTGCTCCAAGGCGAGCTAGGGTAGGCACATCGTTGATGTCGAGGCCTTCCTCAAGATACGCTTTGAATAGGCGCTCTTTGGCTGCATCCTGCAAGTTGTGTTGCGCGGCCAAGTGTACCAGCCGGTGGGCCCGTAGCGAGTTAGCAGGCACCACGCGGTCGAAATCGAATGCCAGGCCTTCTTCGGCAGCCATTTGAGCCATGTTGGCGCTCATCTGCCGGGCCCATTCCTCTGACTTGCCGTACTTACTGGCCAAGCGGGCGTACTGGTTGACCCCGGGGGTAGGGTTAGCTTCTGGGTCCAGCTCGAAGCTGCGCCACTTCACTTCCACCTCGTTGGCGTGCTCGAAAGTGGTCAGGGCCTTCTCCAGCCGCCGCTTGCCGATGTAGCAAAAGGGGCACAGGATATCAGACCAGATTTCTACTTGTATCTTTTTCATGGGATATGAAGTCGGATTTTGGCGACTATAAGTTGAAAACAAGTACAAAGGTTTCTATAATTCCATTCACAGAAATGCCCCCAGCTGGTAGGCTGAGGGCAAGCAAGAAAGTAGTAGAAGCGCGACATGCACTGGGCAGCGCCGTTGCTACGCCGAAACACCATCCAGCAGCTGCTTGTCTGGTATGGAAGCGTCTTGCAGCGTGGCGCGGCCCCGGCTACGACGGATAATACGTGAGAACAAGCTGATTTCCTGATCAAAGAGAAACTGGAAAAACAGCTTGGTGTAGGAGCGGTGATGCAGCAACGGCTCGTAGAACTCGGGTGCCAGCGCCTTGAGGCGAGGCAGGTGATTCCACGGGATAGAAGGCATGTCGTGGTGCTCGTTGTGGTAGCCCACGTTCAGGTTGACACCATTCAGGCGGCCGTAGTAACTGTAGGTTTCCTGCCGGGCATCCAGTGTAAGATAATGCTCCTGAATCCAGCGCGCCCCCAGCGGATGCAAGCCCACCGAAAACCAGAAGCTCAGAAACAGATAGCCCAGTGCCACCCACCCAAAGAAGTAAACGATGGCCGCATCAAAAGCCAGCTGAGCCACAATGTTGGCTACTACAAACCGGTCGAATACTGCTACCTCACGGCAACGGATGGTGCGGATAACCTGAAACAGCGGAAAGAAGAACAGCCAGATGGCTTTGCCGACAGAGTAATTTTTGATCAGCTTGGCCTCATACCAGTCGGGCAAGTCGGCATCCAGCTCATGCACTCCTTGGAATACATGGTGCTTGATGTGGAAGTTCTTAAAGGAAATTGCCGTTGGAACAACCGACGCGAAATTGGCCACAATGCCCACGGCCACGTTCTGCCACACTTTGCGGAACACCAAGTTGTGCGCTGCCTCATGGATAACCACAAACAGGGTGTGTGAGAGGAAAGCCCCTACCAAGTAAGCGGCCAAGGCCACTACGTACCAGGGTTGGTTACGCAGCAATGCGGCCACTACCACCTGAGCCACTACGCAGGCTACTCCAATCAGGGCAGTGGCGGGGGTGCGGGTCATCAGTTCCTTCACCTCCGGATGCGCTTTCACGATTTGGCGAGTACGCACGCGGTGAGGCTCCGGAGTATCAACCAGAACGAAAGAGTTGGCAGCAGAAGGCATCGGATGGCTTGAAGAAGATGAAAGTACCCCAATAATACGACCTGCTACAGGAAGAATTAATGAAGAACAACTCCTGAATGAAAACAAACAGCGTTCTGCCTAAGGCCGCTCAAGCGGAAATAGTTTTCCTACCGACAATAAATATTTCCAGCAAACCCGATTGCCACGCCCTCATACTGCGGTTTCGGCGTTGCTCGCCCAACCAATTACGTAGGGCAGCACCTATACTTTACTGGGTTCGTTCAGCCCTTCAAGGCCATAGAAACTAACGCGCAACAATCAGCTTTTGACCGGGCTTCACTTCGTCGGTGGTCAGGTTGTTGAGCCGCTTCAGCTGTTCCACGGTCACACCTTGATAGCGGCGCGAAATATTGTAGAGCGTGTCGCCAGCCTGAACTAGGTGCACCTTTCGGATGGTCTCGCGTGCAGCAACTGGCGCCGCGGCTACCGTTTTGGCGGCGCGTGGTGGCTTTTGCTGAACTGGCGCAACGGCCACAACCTCCTCTTTGGCTAGCGTGTCTTCCTCAGCTGGCGCTGTGAATACCAATTTCTGCCCCGGCGCCACCTTGATAGAGGAAAGCTTATTCCAGGCCATAATTTGCTTCACACTTAAGCCGCGAATCTCCGCTATGCGGCTTAGGTAGTCGCCCTTGCGCACCACGTATTCCGTCGTTAGGCTATCAGTAGCAATTGCGTTTTCAACGGCTTCTACAGCTTCCAAGGCGGGCGCAAGAGTACTAGCCGCCGTTGCTGAACGAGACGAACGGGTTGAAGCTACCTCTCGGCTGCTGGCTGCCGTTGGGGCCTTGTCCTGAGCTACTTCAAGGGGTTCTGCTGATACTCTGGTGCCTCGTGCCGCCAACGCAGTTTTAGCGGACGGCGAAGTCAGGCGAGCAGGTACTACCAGTTTGCTTGCTGCAATTCCGGTTGGGGCTGCTGACGCCGGGCGGATTGCTGGCGCCGGTACGAACACCACCAACTGCCTGCCAGGCGTCAAGGGGCGGCCTTTGCGTAAGTCGTTCCAGCGGGCCACCTGCGCGGCGCTTACGTCGTAGCGGTCAGCAACGGCTGATACTGTTTCACCGCGCCGCACAGTGTGCCGTACGCGGCGAAAACGCGGTGTAACGGGTTCCGAATTTTCACGTGGAGCACCGCTGGCCAACATCGTGCGGGTAGGGAAGGGCTCTACCCCGTGTAACCGGGCTAACATAGGGGCAAGCGGCTGCGGCAACTCGGCTTGTGGGCGGCAGTAGTCGAAAAGGGTAGCGCGGTCAACAGTGGCTAACAGCGGCCGAGCATTTGCCGGCACCTGCACCGTATACGGACGATACCCAGTAGGCAACCAAGGGCGGCGCAATTCCGGGTTGTAATGCAGCAAGGCCAAAGAGTCTTCGAACCCACAAGCACGGCTCAACCGTTGCAGATCGAACGCCTGCCCGTTGAGCTGCAGCGTATCCATGGCCTCGGCGTAGCGGTATTTCAGTTCCGGCGAGTGGAGCTGATGCGCCTGCGCGTACTTCATCGAGTACATGATGGCAGTGAACGTAGGCACGTAGTTGCGCGTCTCCTTGGGCAGGTGCGGATATACGTCCCAAAACGTGTTCTTGCCCGTGCGCCGCATCACGCGTTGCATGTGGCCCGCACCCCAGTTGTAGGCGGCCAGTACCAATTCCCAGTCATGGAAAACGCCGTACAGGTAGCGCAAGTGTTTGCAGGCCGCCTCCGTTGATTTCTCGGGGTTCATGCGCTCATCAACCCACTCGTCGCGCCGCAGCCGTAAGTCGCCAGCGGTAGGGCCCATGAACTGCCACAGGCCTGTAGCTCCTACATGCGACTTGGCGGTTGGTATCAGTGCCGACTCCACCACCGCCAGGTACTTCAAGTCGGTAGGGAGGTTGTACTTGGCCAAGTACTTTTCAAAAAGCGGAAAGTAGAGGTTTTCACGCTCTAGTACCCGCTGCATGTACTTGCGGTTGCGCTCTGTAAAAAATGTCACGAACGACATCACCGCCGGGTTGAAAGCGTGCGGCACATCGGTTTCGAAGCACCCAATACGGTCACCCACTAAGTCGTGCAGCTCCGGTGGGGTTTGCAGCCATACGATGCGCGCTGAATCCACGGGGGTAGGGGACGCTACCAGGGAATCGGGGAGCAGCAAAGGCAATTCTATAACCTGTGTTGAATCGTTGGGGCTGCCAGGGCGAGGTACTTCCGGTGTCCGTGCGGGGAGCGTCTGGCCCGCTGAAGAGCGAGCCAGAGCAGTCAGCAAAAGGAGGATAGAGGCAACCCGAATCGGCCGCAACAACGTTTTCATCAATACACCAGGTTTAAGGCATGGCCGGAGTAAGTGTTTCCGTCAATGATTTAGTGAATGCCAGCAAGTGCTCCTCACGGAACGCGCCGCTTATCACCTGCAAGCCAATCGGCAGCCCCTTCGAGTCTTCACCCGCCGGAACCGACACCGCCGGCACTCCAGCCAAAGAAGCCTGTACCGTAAAGATGTCTGCCAAGTACATGGCCAAGGCATCCTTGGTGTTTTCCCCAATACGGAAAGCCGTAGTAGGAGCAGTAGGCAGAATCAAGAAGTCGTACTGGCGCAGCAACTCGTCGGTCTTCTCCTTGATCAAACGACGAACCTGCTGGGCTTTGGTATAGTACGCGTCGTAATAATCAGCTGACAGCACAAACGTACCCAGCAGAATACGCCGCTGTACCTCCGAGCCAAAGCCCTGCGAGCGGGTTTTTTTGTAGAGCGACTCCAAGTCGGTAGCGTCCGGCGCACGGTAGCCGTACTTCACCCCATCGAAGCGACTCAGGTTGGAGCTGGCTTCTGCCGTAGTCAGGATGTAGTAGGTTGGCACCATGTAGTCGAGGTAGGGGAAATCCACCGCGTCCACTACATGTCCTTGGTTGCGCAGGCCCTCCAAAGTGGACTCCAGCGCTTCTTTTATTTCGTGGTTGAGGCCAGGGCGCTCCACTGCGTCGCGGATATAGCCGATGCGGTAGTGCGGTGCTGCCTCCAACAACTGGCTGTAGGCTGGCACCTCACGCTGGCTCACTGTGCTGTCGAAAGTATCAGGACCCGCCATTACTTCCAGCAACAGGGCCGCATCATCTACCGACCTGGTCAGCGTGCCAATCTGGTCGAAAGAGGAGGCGTAGGCTACCAGTCCGTAGCGGGAGATACGCGAGTACGTAGGCTTGAACCCTACCACACCGCAAAAAGCCGCTGGCTGGCGTACCGAGCCGCCGGTGTCCGAGCCAATCGAAGCCAAGCACATATCTGCCTGCACTGCCACAGCCGAGCCACCCGACGAGCCACCCGAAACCCGCTCTTCGTCTGCTGCATTGCGCACTGGGCCGAAGTACGACGACTCATTGGAAGCTCCCATGGCAAACTCGTCGCAGTTCTGGCGGCCAATAAAAATGGCGTCTTCATCCAGCAAACGCTGCACTGCCGTAGCCGTGAACAACGATTTGAAGCCATCGAGAATATGGCTGCTGCTTTGCAAAGTATGGTCTTTGTAGGCTAGCACGTCTTTCAGCCCGACAACCATACCCGCCAGCTTACCAGCCGTACCGGCAGCTAGCTTGGCGTCTACAGCTTCGGCCTGCGCACGCGCTTCTTCGGGCCATACTTCCAGAAAAGCATTCAAGCGGCCATTCCGCCGCTCGATGTTGTCTAGGTAATACTCCACGAGCTGACGACAGGTTGTAGTGCCTGCCGTCAGCTCGTTACGAACTTCCGTGAGAGAATGAAAGCGTCTCAAATCAAAAGAAAACAGTTAGGTAGTCCGGCAAATGTAAACGGATAATGGGTTCTTATCAAACTATTGATTATCAAATAGTAATCTATCTTTTAGCTTATTCTAGCTAATGTCTTGTCGGCTAGGACATTTGGTCGAGGCGCGGGCGCTCGGCTGTTGTAGGAGCAGGAGCTGGCGAGTCGGTGGCTGTAATGTGTGCTACAGGGGCGGTGTAGGCGGTGCCAGGCGAAGTGTGCGTTGGCTCCGTTTGCGTGTAAGCATCGTCGGGTAGAGGTTCAGTGGCCGGGGCCTGAGGCATTGGAGCGGAAGGCGCAATCTGGTTGTGATTTTGGCTGAACTGCTGCTGATACGGCTGTTGCGGCTCCACGTGGTTCTCGAACTCGCTCCGAATTTCACGTGAGGCGTCCTTGAACTCGCGGATACCCTTACCTAATCCACGGGCTAGTTCTGGTATTTTGTTGGCACCAAAGAAAATGAGGATGACAACCATGATGAGCATGATTTCACCTCCACCTAGGTCGCCGAGAAACAAAAGTGGCATATGCATAGCGGTCTGATGAATTAGAAACGGGGCTGGTTAGGCTCGTTAGGGTTTGGATTCACCGGCTGGTCGCGGTACTCTGGCTTTTCATCCTTGGAAGCATCTTTGAACTCACGGATACCCTTACCAAGACCTTTTGCCAACTCTGGGATGCGCTTGGCTCCAAACAGCAAAATGATAACAAAAAGAATCAGCAGAATTTCGGTTGTACCGAAGTTGCCAATCAGGAAAAGCGAGGAAAAAGCCATAAGTGAGGGCTGAATAAGCCGGTTTGGAGTGGAAAGCCTGAGATACGCATACGGATGCCTAGCAGGATTGGTAAAGATACCCCATAATTTTAAAATGAGTTTCCGAGAACTTGTTAATCTAATTGGGGAACAAGCAATCTAAAAGGCCTATATGTTTCGTAGATGCGCCACTGTTCATCTCGATTAAATAGGAGCTCATCGTGTATTTTACCGCTTTAAAAGAGTGTAATTGCAGGTTGATCGGTTTCGTATTCTATTTACGGGTTGAAAGCCTGCCCCTCAACCAACGCGGTTCATCCCGAGAGTCAGAAAGCCGGCCTTGCCGTATACATCTGCACCAATGAATACCACCAAAGTTTCCCGCCCGCCTATATCATCGCTGCAACAACCGAACGAAGCAGAACGCTTAGAGGTATTGCGCAACTACCAAATCCTGGATACGCCCCCCGAAAAGGCCTTTGACGACTTGGTGCGATTAGCTGCCTATATCTGTGGTACGTCGGTATCCTTGGTATCATTAATTGATGCAGAGCGGCAGTGGTTTAAAGCCAACCAAGGATTAGAGAAATACTCGGAAACTCACCGCGACGCCGCTTTCTGTCAGTACGCTATGCTTTCCGACGATGTGTTCGAGGTACATGACACAACCTTAGACCCTCTGTTTCAGCAAAACCCGCTGGTTGTCAACGACCCCAATATCCGTTTCTATGCTGGCGCCGCTTTAATGTCGCCGGAAGGGCTGCCACTTGGTACTATTTGCGCGCTCGATACTCAACCCCGGATGCTCACCGAGCAGCAGCGGGACGCCCTGCGTATTCTAGCTCGTGAGGTGGTAGCGCACTTGGAGCTGCGCCGGGCGCGGCTGCAACTAGAGCAAGAGCAGCAGAAGCTAGAAGGATTGCTGCGAATGGCCAACAACGCAGCTGAAACCATGTTTGTCGGCAGCCGCAACGAAATCTTTGTCAAGCAGGACCATAAACTAGTACGAGTACACACCGACGATATTCGGTACGTAGAAGCCCTTGGCGACTACGTGAATATCTATACTTCTCGGGAGCGGTACACGGTGTATAGTACCATGAAGGAACTGGAAGCTAAGCTGCCAGTGCGCGAGTTTGCGCGCATTCACCGCAAGTATATAGTGTGCTTAGACCGGATAACATCCATAGAAGGCGACCTTATTCTGGTTGACACCGGACGTAGCGCCGAGCGTCAAACGAATGCCACTTCGGTGCCTATTGGTAACTCCTATAAGGCGGCATTGCTGAGCCGATTAAATCTTATTTAACACAGACCGGTAGTGGTTATCTGGAAAGGTGGATAAAAGCCAGCATTCGCCGGGAAAAAGGAGGCTTTCGGCGAAATTGTAGCAATAAGAATCGTGCAATTATCTACCTTTCGTCATGTTATCGGAGCAACCCTGCTGCTTGACCATCAATTATGATTCTCGGGTAGCTTGGATACGCTGGTAGCTAAGTTTGTTTTCATAGCTCAGAAAGACACCGCATACTGTGCGGTGTTTTTTTTGCTCCGTCAAGTACTGTCTATCCACAACGGTTTTCTATAGTCACCAAGGAAAGCGCACAGGGTAGCTAGGTAAGAGTAAAGAGCGCTACCTTGAAAAAAGCCAAGAAATAGCACGCTTAGTTCAGGAATAAAAGCCTGGTACTTAACGGCGACCTATCCAGTTTTCAGGATTGAGGTTGGCACTGTTGCGCCACACCTGAAATTGAACTTCGGAAGTACCATCAGCGTCTGTGTAAACCGTGCCTATTGGCTGGCGCATTTTCACGGTTTCGCCTTCGCTCACCGTGACGCCCCGTAGCTTGGCATATACCGTGAAATACTCGCCGTGCTGAATCATGACAATGTTGTTCATACCCGGCACGCTTGCTACCGTCAGTACTTTGCCATCGAAAATGGCACGTACTGGTTCTCCAGCACTCGTTTGAATATCTACCCCGCGGTTCTCTACCACAACATTCTTGAGGACCGGGTGGTTATGCCGGCCAAAGCGTTGCGAAATAAAGCCTTTGGATACCGGCCACAACAATCGTCCACGGTTGTCGGCGAAAGAGGAAGATAGCTCAGCGGTTTCGGGAGTGAGGGTAACTCGGTCGGTGCGAACGGGCGCAGGTTCGGCACTACTCTCAGAATATGTGCGGGATGGAGCATCGGTAGGGCGGCCGGCCGCGGCAGCGCGTTCTGCCCGTTCGCGGGCAGCGGCACGAGCAGCAGCCTTAGCAGCGGCCACACGCGCGGCGCGCGCAATTTCCTCGCGTACACGTTCGGCAATCAGGTTGTCGAGGCGGCTAATAGCTCGTTGGCGGTCAGCCAGCTCTTGGCGCAGGCCTTCCTCTTGTTGGCTAAGCTTGGTTACCACTTGGTCCTGCTGAGTTTTCATGGTCAGCAGGTTGTTTTTCTCGGCTACTTGGGTGTTCAGCAAACTGCCTTTCTCCTGCTTCTTGGTTTTCAGGCCAGTCAATTGCTGATCGAGGCGCTGCTGGGTGCCGGCAATCTGAGTGGCTTGCGCTTTGCGCACTTCCGCATACTGCCGGATGTAGCGCAGCCGCAGCATGAACTGGTTGAACGACTCGGCTGCAAACAGGAACATGATACGGTTGTAGCTGTTGGCTGTTTTGGAAGCTGAATAGATCAGGCGGCCGTATTCAGCCTTTAGCTGTTCCAGGCTTTGGCGGGTTCTCTGTACCTGTTGCTCGGTTTGCTGTACATCGGTTTCGATGTAGCGTAGCTCCGATGATATGTTGCGAATTACGCCCTGCTGTACGGTCAGCTTTTCCTTGAGGGCGTTCAACTGTCCTAGCGAGGCTTCTTTCTGACGCTGGGTTTGCTCTAAAATACGGCTGGTCTCACGAATACGGCGCAGCGTAGCTAGCCGCTCACGTTCCAGCTGCGCCTTCGACTTAGGCTGATTGGTGCGCCGCCGAGTGGTCTGGGTGGTACGCTTGCGAGTGGTTTGGGTGCGTTTTTGCGCCAGCACGTCGTTGCCAGGGCCCAGGAGTCCAAGCCCAACCATCAACGATACGACCAGCAGCCAATACTTACTTTTTGCGGGCATAGCCTTTCGGAATGGAGAAGGGAAACTGCAGCCGTTCCTTATCCACGTCAACCCCGCGGTACGTAATGGTGAGCGTGGATGGCGCCGTTTGCCCCTGCTGGAGCTTTACAGTAGCGGTATGGGCAAAAGGGCTGGAGTTGCGCTCCAACACCTGAAAATCCGAGTAGTCGACCGTCACCTTGTTTTGCGTGACAGAATCGCGCACCGCCAACTGCTGCACTCGGCCTTTCCCTATCTCAATTAATTGCTGGATTAGCAGGCCAGCTTGCACGTAGTTCACTTTTTGCACGGCACTTTCCGTGCTTACTTTCAACTGCGTCGAATCGTTGACCGGAGCCAGGTAGTTGCCCAGTATCAACGCCTGTAACATGTGGAACGTAACCGGCACGTTCAGGCGCTTGCTCAGGTACGCATAGTCGCCGGAATAGTACTCACGGTGCAACTTGTCGAGCACTTGCACCGAATCCTGCGTGATGTAGGCTCGGAAGCCTTCAAACCCAATTAAGGAAGCCGAAATCCAGATTACGCTGTCCTTGCGGATGCGGATATTGAGGTTGCCACTCTGCTGCTCGAACTGTGCTTTGCCTTTTGCCGACAAAAAACGGAAGTCCAGATTAGTGGCGCGTACGGCTTCGGGTACAGGCCGGGAAGGGGTGGACTTGGTGGAAGTGGGAATAATCTTGCGGTTGCAGCTCCCTAATATCGTAACGGCCAGCAGTAAGCTAAGCGCAATGCGTTTACTCATACAGTTTTTTGTCTTTGATCTTACGGTCAATCAGCTCGGAAGCTCCACCGTTCTTTTTGGCTCGCGCCCATTCTACGTACGCCTTTTCTTTTTCGCCGAGCTGGTACAGTACGTCACCGTAGTGCTCGATGACGGTGCCATCTTTGCTGGTTTGCAGGGCTTTCTCCAAGCTCTGACGGGCGCCTGCATAATCTTTCTGCTTGTACAGCACCCACGCATAGGTATCAAGGTAGGTATCATTGTCGGGAAACTGCTTTACCAGCTTGCCCGCCATTTCCTTGGCGCGGTCTAGCTTTTCCCCTCTGATAGATAGGAAGTAGCTGTAATTATTAAGAGCCTGTGCGTTGTTGGCATCAAACACCAGCGCCGCCTCATACGCCGCATCCGACTTTTTGAAATCCTTCAGCTCGTGGTAGGCATCACCAAGCTGTGTGTCGAATTGGGCTAGCAGTTCGGGGTTGTCGGTGGCCAGCTTGCGACCGTATTCTAGCGACTTCACTCCCTTGGTCGGCTGTTTTTTCAGCATATAGCCCACCCCGTTGTAAAACCACAGCGGTGCTTGGTTCGGAAACAACTCCAGGGCACGCTCGGAGTGCGTTAGCAGGGAATCGGTTTGGTTGAGCTCGGCGTCGATGAGCACCACTTGCTGCCAGATTTGGTAGCGAGAGTTGTCGAGCTTGATGGCTTTCAGATACGTGTCGCGGGCATCCTTCTTGCGGTTGGCCAGCGTTTGAACGTCTCCAGCTACCGAGTAAGCTTTAGCGTCTTTCGGGTGCACGCGTACCGTAATGGCGGCCAGGTCCAGGGCCGTTTGCTCTAACTTCGGGTTAGGCAGCTGCTTGATGAAGTCAACCAGCACCCGCACTTTGTCGTCGATATCGAGGCCTGGGCTTTCAAAGGCCAGCTTGATCTGCTTTTCCGACTCGACGGTGTTGCCTTGCTGGCGGTACACGTCCGCCATAATCATGCGGGCTTGCGGATTCTCAGGGTCGGTGCGCAACGCCTGTTCTGCTACTCGAATAGCATCGGGCAGGCGGTTGTTGGCGGCGTACATTTCAGCCTGCGCCAGCACGTACCGGATTTCGTCGGGGTTGGCCTTAATCAGGGCTTCGCCTTCTTGCAGCGCCTTATCCAGGTTGTTTTGCTTGAGGTATATCTGTTGCTTTTTAAACGATACCTCGTCTAGTGCCCCAAACTGTTTCTCGGCCTTTTCCAAAGTGGCTAGTGCCTCCGGAAGCTTGCCTTGCGCTAGGTACAGGTCGGCTAAGTTGAAAAGGTAGTAGCCGGAATCTGGTACGTCCTGAATCAGCTGGGCATACACTTTCGTGGCCTGGTCGTACTGCTTTTGGGAAGCGAAAATCTGGGCTAGCAACAGGTAGTAATAAGCGTTCTTGGGGTCTAGCTTCACGGCCGCCTGCGCAAAATTGGTGGCATCCTTGAGGTTGCCACTGAGCAGGTTGGTTTCCGCTATTTTGTAGCTAATGGCCGCGTTGGTTGGGTTGAGCGTGTAGGCCTTCAGCAGCCGCTCCAAAGCCTTGTTGTAGTCTTCGAGCAGCACATATTTTACGCCGTCCACGAAGAAGGCTTCACTCATGCCCCGGTCACGGTCGGAAAGCTGGCGCTGTTGGCTGGCCACTTCCAACTCGGCCCGGCGGGCCAACTCCTTGCGCTCCTTGCGGCTGAGCTTGCCGGGCTTAGGCGGTTTCGCCTCTTTCACCTTGTCGGCAGAAGAAGGCGCAACGGGCTGCTTTTGAGCTTGGCTAGGCTCAGCTAACAGCAAGAAGCTCAAGGCCAGTGAAAAGGAAATGAAAACGCTACGCATGAAAGCAGGAGTGCGGGGCAAGCCGCCGGTCAGGGAGAACAGAACGAGGTGAAGATACCCAAAACAATGGAGCCAGCCCCGCACCTCTGCGTAACGCAATGGCTGATTGCTGAATTGTAAACTAGCGGACGGTTGTTTGTTTAAAGCACAACAAACAACCGTCCGCTAGTTTACAATTCAGCAATTACCTCACACGCGCAACGTATTGTAGTCGCCTAGGCTTAAATCCTGGGGGGTACTAGCCACGGTAGCAAAGCTGCCAATCATGGAATTGGTTACGTTGGCGTGCAATACCGTTGCCGACTGCTGCACAATAGAATTGGACACCACGGAGCTCCGAATGTTGCTTTGGTTGCCAATAGATACGTGCGGACCTACCACTGAATCGGTGATAACAACACCTTCGCCGATATAAACCGGTGGAATAAGCACTGAGTTCGTGACTTTCGCTGATTCCGAAACCAGTGGCTCGCCACGCTCCTGCAAATACTCCAGGTAGCGCTGGTTGGTGTACACGGTAGCATCCTTGTTGCCGCAGTCCAACCATTCAGTTACGCGGCCTGGTACGAACGTCGTACCCTTGTTTTTCATGTTCTCAAGAGCATTGGTGAGCTGAAACTCGCCTTTGTCCTTGATATCGTTGTCGAGCAGGTATTGCAACTCTTGGCGTAAATACTCACCATCCTGGAAGTAATAGATACCAATGATGGCTAGGTCGGAAACGAACTCTGTTGGCTTCTCCACGAACTCCGTGATTTCGCCTTTTTCGTTGAGCTTCACGACACCGAATGGCTTGGGGTCATCTACTTTCTGCACCCAAATGGTACCTGGTACGCTAGAGTCGAGGGTGAAGTCAGCCTTGAAGAGTGTATCAGCAAAAGCAACCACCACTGGACCAGTCAAAGCCGACTGAGCGCACAGGATAGCGTGTGCCGTACCGAGCGGCTCATCTTGGTAATGAATAGTGCCTTGCGCACCTACCGACTCGGCAATTTTGATGAGACTTTTCTCCACTTCCGTCCCGAAGCGGCCAATGATGAAAGCAACTTCCTGCACCGGTTCGCCGCATACTTTGGCAATGTCTTCTACCAAACGCTGCACAATCGGTTTGCCTGCAACCGGAATAAGAGGTTTCGGAACAGTAAGGGTGTGGGGACGCATGCGCTTACCCATGCCGGCCATCGGGACGATGATTCTCATGTAACTAAATGGTTAAATGTTTGAACTGTTAAATGATTATACGGCTGAATGGCAAGAGTGCACATAGGCCGGGCCGTATCTATAGAGCAGAACTAGAGGCAATTCATGTGGTGAACTAGCCTTTATCCTACCCCCGTACTACCATAGCCGCCCGCTCCACGGGCGGTTTCACTGAGCGTTTCGGTTGGCTGCCAAGCAATTACTTCGTGGCGAGCCACTACAAGCTGCGCAATACGCTCCCCATCCTGCACCACAAACTCGGTGTCTGACATATTTACTAGCAACACCTGCAATTCACCCCGATAATCGGCGTCAATGGTGCCGGGGCTATTCACAATGCCAATGCCGTGCTTGTACGCTAAGCCACTACGGGGCCGTACTTGCATTTCATAGCCCACCGGAATTTCCATGAACAAGCCTGTTGGAATAAGGGCGCGTTGCAAAGGCTTCAACGTAACGGGCTCCGGGAGGTTGGCTCGCACATCGAGGCCGGCGGCATGGGCGGTCTGGTATTCGGGCAACGGGTGACGGGAGCGGTTGATAACAGGAATCTGCATGCAGCAAAGGTAGTTTTTAGGCGAGTTTCTGCTTGCTAATTTCCAGTTACGGTTTCGTGGCTTGTTTACAGCTCAGCTAGAAGGCAAGGACTAAAGGCTAACAACCAGTTCTTTAACGGGCCAGCCGGTGTGGCTTCTCCACTACCGCAAGCAAGCCAATGAAGCCTACGCACAACACAGCGTGCCAGGTGTACTGCAACCAGGCTTGCTCAATAGGCACAAACCAACCTACGGCTACCACTGCGGTGGCTACCAGTAACCAGCCTGCCAACCGTGCCATGGGGTACGGAACCGGAAAATGCCGCTCCCCTAGTCGCCAGCAGATTACAGCCATCGTGAAGTAGCAGACCAACGTGGCCAACGCCGAACCCAAGTAGCCGAGCACCGGAATTAACAGGAAGTTGAGCCCGATGGTAAGCACGGCTCCCCCCAGGCTGATGGTGGTGCCGTAATAGGTTTTGTCGGTGAGCTTAAACCAGACCGATAAGTTGTAATACATGCCCAAGAACAGGTTGGCTAACAACAGAATCGGGACTATGATCAACCCCTCCCTATACTCAGCCCGCTGCAAAAACAGTTTCCCTAGCCAATCCAGATTCAAACTCACTCCTACAAAAATGAGGGCGCAGCACAGCGTAAACCATTTCAGCACCAGCGCGAAAGTGGCAGGTGAGTTCCGTTCATTGCTTTGTGAAAAGAAGAATGGCTCGGCTGCGTAACGGAAAGCCTGAATAACGAGCTGCATAAAAATGCTGAGTTTGTAGCAAGCCCCAAATACCCCTAATGCGGCCAGGTTGGATTGGCCCGGATAGAAGCCCTCAGGCAGCCAATATTTCAGCATCAGCCGGCTGAGCATTTCGTTTACCATGCCGGCCAACCCCATAATCATGATGGGGTAGCCATAGCGCCACAACGACGGAACGGCCAACCAATCGAGGCGGAAACGGAAGTCGGATAACTCACGCCACAGCAGGGGTATGTAGAGTACGTTGGCCAAGAGGTTCACTAGGAATACGTAGCCCACACCTAGCTGCGGAATGTAAAAGGCTTCAACCAAAGGATGTAGTTGGGGCAGATACTTGCCGGCTAGCACATCGGGGCAGAAAACCACGAAGAACAACGTCAGCAACACATTCACAACGATATTAGTGAGCCGAACACCAGCAAACTTGCGGGCCTTGTTTTCCAGCCGTAGCCGCGCAAACGGAATGCTCACCACCGAGTCGATGCCCAGGATAAGGGCTAACCACACGATATACCGTTCCTGCCCAGGATAACGCAACGCTTCCGTGATGGGCGTTGCAAGCAAAATAAGTGCTCCGCTCAAAGCAGTGCTGCTAAGCAGCAGTAAACTCAGCACTTGGCTGTACAGCTTGTCTCGGTCGGTACCAGGGCGGTTGGCAAAGCGGAAATAGGCCGTTTCCAGCCCGTACGTGTACAATACGTTGAAAAACGCTACGTACGCGTACAGGTCCGTTACCACACCATACTCGGCCGGAGCAAAGCGGGCGGTGTACACAGGTACCAAAAAGTACGTCAGTACCCGGCCTACTATACTGCTCACGCCATAGATGGCGGCCTGTGAAGCCAGCTTTTTCGCTACGCTCATTCGTTGTCTATAAGCACGTCAGGAAAGTGAGTTTGCCGAAGCATCTCAGCGTGCTGACGTTGTAAGGCTACTACTTAGCATCTTGGTGAGGTGCGCTCAAGCATCAGCATGGGTAGCTCATGCGGGCATCCGCCACCTACTCGCCTTTGAATGCTGCGGGGCGCTTTTCCAGAAATGCCTGCGTGCCTTCCTTGAAATCCTGCGATGCAAAGCAGCGAGCAAAGGCGTTGGCTTCGGTTTGGTAGCCGTGCCGCTCATCAGCGAAGTAGGCATTTACGCTGTCGATAACCAGCCCCACTGCCAGCGGAGCTTTCGTTAGAATGCGGCCTAGCAGTTCGCGCGTGAACGTCAGTAATTCGGCTGCGGGTACCACGTGGTTCACCAAGCCCAGGCGCAAGGCCTCCTCGGCCTTCACCATGTCGGCGGTCAGCATAAGCTCAAGGGCTTTGCCTTTACCGATAAGCTGGGTTAAGCGTTGGGTGCCACCATAGCCCGGAATCAGGCCCAAATTCACTTCGGGTTGGCCAAAGCGGGCATTGTCGGCGGCAATGCGCAAATGGCAAGCCATAGCCAACTCGCACCCTCCACCCAGCGCGAAACCATTCACGGCAGCTATTACCGGCTTAGGGCTTTCCTCTATCATACAAAACACTTCCTGTCCATGCTCGGAGGCACGACGAGCAAGTGGCTCGCTAAGTGCCGCCAACTCGGCAATGTCAGCGCCTGCTACAAATGCTTTTTCTCCGCTACCCGTCAGGATGATACCCCGCACCTGCGGAGCATCGAGCGCCTGCTGCATGGCTTTGCCGATTTCGCTGATGGTCGCGTTGTTCAGTGCATTGAGCTTAGTGGGGCGGTTGAGGGTAATGGTCAGGATGCCACTCGCGGCGTCAAGATCATAAAGCAGGTTTTCAAAGGAAGCCATGTGGAGTAGGGGGTGGCGGTAACTAAATGCCGGCAAATATAGCCTAATTCAAAGCCAGTTTCCGGGGTTCAGCAGTAGCGGGTATGGGTTAGGCGGGCATGCGCTGAGGTTCAGCGAAAAATAGAGTGGGAGGCAAAGCAAGACCCTACTTTTGCCTAAATGCCAATATCGAGGTATTATTAAAAGAGTATATTCGCCGGGCTTAGTTTGTCAGTTTCATCACTATAATCTCTTAAGCGTATGGGATTTGTATCCGAATTCAAAGAGTTTATTTCCAAAGGAAATGTACTCGACCTGGCAGTAGGTGTTATCATTGGAGGGGCATTCGGTAAAATTGTGACCTCCCTGACAGATGATATCCTAATGCCTGTCTTGAGTTTGCTTACGGGCGGTGTTGACTTTAAAGAGTGGTATCTGCCGCTAGACGGCAAAAGCTATCCAACTCTACAGGCCGCAAAAACGGCGCAGGCAGCAACTGTCAACTATGGTCTGTTTCTGAATGCGGTTATCACCTTCTTGTTGATGGCTTTCGCAATTTTCTGGATCGTAAAAATTGCCAATCGTTTCAAGAAGCCTCAAGAAGTGGTTGTGACGGAACCCGGCCCTACAAAAGACCAAGCTCTATTAATGGAAATTCGTGACGCGCTGCGCAACCGCAGCTAGTGGCCTGACTGAAGAATACTTCTCTTTGCAAAGCCGGCTTTTCCTTGCTTACTGCCAAGGAAAAGCCGGCTTCTTCACAGACCTGCTTTCACGCTGGGTTTACGCATGACCAACCCCATTTTTCTTGTCTACCGGTATTGGTTGCTGGCAGGCCTCTTGTTGTGGCTTCCCATTGAAGTTCACGCGCAAAGCATCCCAAATCGGGCCCCCACTCCTGCAGAAGCCTACAAGCTTTCAATTGAAGTAGACACCGCCCGTGGGTGGCGTCGAGGGGGAGCGGGTACACTCAATTTCAGTCAAGTAAGTTTAAGCAACTGGGCTCCGGGTGGGCAGAGTTCGTTGTCGTTGCTGGCACTTGGTAACGTGTATGTGCACTTCCGTGGCGAGAGCCATACGTTTGATATGGCCAGCAATTTGGTGTATGGCCTGATCAAAGCAGGCAAATCCAAGCTGCGCAAAAACGACGACCGGCTGGAAGTGAATGCCCGCTACGCCCGAAGTTTTTCTTCTAACTGGTCGTATGCTTCCCAACTCAACCTGAAGACGCAGCTTACGCCCACCAACGACGTAATAAAAACAGATTCTTTGCTGTCGAAATTTTTTGCGCCTGCCTACGTTCTAGCTTCCCTGGGAGTCGAGTACCGGCAAAACGAAGATTTTTCTCTGTTTTTCTCTCCGATTACAGGCAAGTTCACCATCGTAAACGACCAAACCTTGGCAGATGCTGGTGCCTTTGGCGTGAAAGCGGCACGGCGCGACGAAGACGACTTATTAGTGGTAGGTTCCGGAGAGCGAATGCGGGAAGAATTAGGTGCATACTTCAATGCCCGCTACCGGCATCCGCTTATGACGAACATCACGTATCAAACCCGTTTAGAGTTGTTCAGCAACTACTTCCACGATCCACAGAACATAGACGTAAACTGGGAAAGCCTCTTGGATTTCAAGGTCAACAAGTTCTTCAGCGCCAGTGTTGCCGCCACCCTAATCTACGACGACGACATTCTCGTACCGCTAAATGCCGACAAGCAAAACGCTGAACTAACTGCGCGTGGCCGGCGTATTCAATTCAAAGAAACGCTGGGTATCGGACTGACTTACAAGTTTTAAAGAATTTGAACTAACTTGGAGTTCCACCCGTTGCCGCGCCAGAAACTTGCTCTCTGTTTGCCCCAACCCTGGTCGGTTTCAACCGTCCACCTACCTATCTGTTGCGCATGAAAAAACTGTTAGTAGCTGCGTCGTTGGTTGCCGCTGGCCTGCTGAGCCACTCTGCCCAAGCTCAGGCCCCTAGTTTTCCTTCTGATGAGCCTGCTGGACAAGCCAACGGCAAAACTACGCGCAAGCGGAAAGCCAGTTCTACGGACATTGCCAACATGCAGCGGCGTATGAATATGAACCCAGAGGATGCTAAGCGCGACCAGCAACTTGAGCTATTGCAAGCCCGTGCAGGTGGTAGCGCTAACACAAGCTTTGGTCGGGCGTCTGGTCCTGCTCGCCAGTACGAGAAAGGCAACGGAGGCTTCACAGTTCGAAAGTATAAGGCTAGCAAGCACACCAAAAACGCCATGATGAAGAAGGGCCAGAGCCGCCCTGCCATGGGCATCGACCCAAAGGGCAAGCCATTAAACCACAAGCGGAAAAAACATTTTCTGTTCTTCTAAAGCACCTCGCTTGCAAGTACCGGTTTGCCTTTGTTTTACATAGAAAAAGCCCCTGCGTACAACGCAGGGGCTTTTTTCATCTTTAGTGAAATCGAGGCCACCGTTCGCCCCCGGCCCATCTAAAGAAGAGGTATGCAGCTAGCTACTGGCAAGTTGGCGGCCGCACGATGCAGTGATGTCCCTTGGCCCTATGCTTAAGCCATCTGATGCTGTGGTATGTAGTCCATTGGCTCAGATAGCGCTGAGCGCGATTCCGCAACGCCTTTTTCCGCTGCTGCCGCTACACTGCACTCAGGTAGCAGACAGGGGCAGGCATATAGTTACCAGGACATGCAGGTTGGGACTTGGATGCGGAAGTGGTAGAGTAAGTCATTTGTCACAGATGTTGGTAGTGGAAGAACAGTGACGTGGTAACGGGCAAGCGTAGGAAAGCTTGCAATGCCCAATTGTTTTCTAGACTAATGCCCGGATAAAATCGGTGAATGCTATAAGGAGCCTACCGTTGCGAGGCGAGTAATAGATATAAGTGCGAGTTACCTCGAGATGGGAAAGGCAGTTAGAACTTGCCAGTTAGCCCTAATTTGAGGTAGCTCATATCATAGCCTAGCTCGGCAAAAGCACCAATTCTGTCAGTGAACAGGTAGCGGCCGCCCAAGAAAATACCTCCCTCGATACTCATGCCACCATAGGAGTCAGTAGTAGAGCTACCGCTATAGTTGTTGGAGTAGTTCTCGATACGAGCACCGACACTGACGCCGGCGTATGTATCTACCTTCGGGTTAGCTGTGAAATTGTAGTGGTAGGCACCACGAGCAGCTACATATATATTGTTCCAGGTAGCTTTATAGGAGTCGTTGAGGACAGAATATTTGTAGGTATACGACTTATATCCAATGAGTCCTCCCACACTGATTACCCCAGGGCCTATGCCTTCAACCACTCCCTTTTCCACCGACAAGCTAAGAGCGGGTGAGGAGCTGGAGTTGCCAGCAAAACCGAATGAACTGTAACCGTACCCTATACCTAAGCCAATTCCTAGATTAACAGCAATATCTCCCTTTGCAAAAGAAGGGGCTTGTTGCGCGGCCACTCCTGGTATATCCAGCCTTCTTGGCGCAGTTGGTGCTTCAGAGGCAGGTGCTGCAGGTGCCGTCGAGGTAGAAGTGGTAGGGGAGGCAGGCTTGGCAGCTGGTTTTGCTACCACCCGAGTACCAGGTGTTGTGCTGCTTGGCTTAGACGTCGTGGGCGAAGTAGTCTTTTTGGCAGCAGGTGTAGCCGCTTTGGTAGTTGTTGTGGCTGGTCTTGTCGGCTTGGCTGCTGCTTTGGTTTGAGCTTTAACAGAAGTGGTTGATAGTCCGGCAACTAGCAGCGCAAGGGTCAAAGTTACTTTCATGTGATTTTGGTAAATTAATACTATTTGATCTTGAAGTGATGCAAAGCTATTTCTAAAGCTACTAGGTGTCAATAACATGATGATGTGAGAACAGAGAATAAGAGTTGAATTGCTCTATAAATAGGCTTTACTATATACAAAACGCACTTCTTGCTTACTCTAGTGCATGTCCAGTATGAATAATGCTCGTCATAGCACATACAGATACTGTACACTAGGGTAGTCATATCCTTGCACCCTGGTGGAAGCGAGTGAGAGAACGTATTCAGTTAGCCTTTAATGCAAAACGCCCTGGCTGTTGATAGCCAGGGCGTTTTACGTGGGAGGAACTGCAAATTACAGCGTCCGCTTCACTTCCTTCTCTTCGAAGCCTTCGATGTTGTCTCCATCTTGTAGGTCATTGTAGCCTTTCAAGGAGATACCACACTCATAGCCTTGGCGCACCTCAGACACATCGTCTTTATAGCGCTTGAGGTCCTGGATTTCACCGGAGTATACCACAATCCCGTTGCGGACGAGCCGCACTTTGGTTTTGCGAGTAAAGGTGCCTTCCGTTACCATACAGCCACCAATAGTGCCGACTTTGGTAATGTTGAACACCTGCCGAACTTCGGCGTTGGCTACTACCACCTCCTGTACCGTTGGGGCCAGCATGCCTTCCATGGCATCCTTCACCTCGTTGATAGCATTGTAGATGATAGAGTAGAGGCGGATATCAATCTGCTCTTGCTCAGCCAATTTCCGCGCGCTTTGCGAAGGCCGCACCTGAAAGCCGATGATAATGGCATCAGAAGCCGAAGCCAACAGTACATCAGATTCAGAAATGGCACCTACGCCTTTGCTGAGAATATTCACTGATACTTCCGGCGTGCTTAGCTTCAGCAAGGAGTCAGCCAGTGCTTCCACCGAGCCATCCACGTCACCTTTTACAATGATGTTGAGTTCTTTGAACGAAGCCAGAGCCAGACGACGACCAATTTCATCGAGCGTGATGTGCTTCTTGGTGCGCATAGTTTGCTCACGAGAAAGCTGTTGCCGCTGCGTTGCCAATTCACGGGCTTCACGCTCGGTTTCCATCACCTGAATCTTGTCACCAGCCTGTGGAGCACCAGTCAAACCGAGTACCTGCACGGGAGTAGCCGGACCTGCCTGCTTCATTTTCTTACCGCGGTGGTCGGTCATGGCTTTCACGCGGCCGTAGTGCGGACCAGCCAGCACAACATCGCCCACTTTCATGGTACCCGTCTGCACCAGAATAGTCGTTACATAGCCACGGCCTTTGTCCAGCGATGCTTCGATAACGGCACCTATTGCACTCCGATCCGGGTTGGCTTTCAGCTCTAAGATTTCGGCTTCTAGCAACACTTTCTCTAGAAGATCCTCGATACCTAAGCCAGACTTAGCCGACACTTCCTGCGACTGATACTTACCACCCCATTCTTCCACCAGCACGTTAATGGCCGACAACTCCTCACGGACTTTGTCGGGGTTAGCGCCTGGCTTATCAATTTTGTTGAGGGCAATAACTATTGGTACACCGGCCGCCTGCGCGTGGTTGATAGCTTCCTTGGTCTGCGGCATAACCGAGTCGTCGGCTGCTACCACAATTATGGCAATGTCCGTGATTTTGGCACCACGAGCACGCATGGCGGTAAATGCTTCGTGACCCGGTGTGTCAAGGAAGGTTACACGCTTGCCTGACTTGGTCAGTACATCGTAGGCACCGATGTGCTGCGTGATACCGCCGGCTTCACCTTTAGCCACGCTGGCACTCCGAATATAGTCAAGCAACGACGTCTTACCGTGGTCAACGTGACCCATGATGGTCACGATAGGAGCACGGGGCTGCAAGTCTTCCTCGTTGTCTTCAACTTCAATTGCCGTATCCTCTTCCTCCGCACTCAGGAATTCCACGTCATAACCGAATTCGTCGGCGATAACAGTAATGGCTTCCGCGTCGAGGCGTTGGTTGATGGACACGAACATGCCCATGTTCAGGCATATTTTGATTACCTCATTCACCGAAACGTCCATCAGCGAAGCCAGGTCATTGGCCGAGATGAATTCGGTTACTTTCAGGATTTTAGCATCCAGTTCGTTCTGAGCGCGCTGTGCTTCGCGGTCTTCTGCTACGCCAGCTCGCTTGTCACGACGGTATTTAGCCCGGTTGTTCTGGTTGCCACCACGGCCACCGCTGAGCTTGGCCAGCGTAGCCTTGATTTGCTCCTGAATCTGTTTTTCATTTTGCTCGGGTGTCAATGGGACAGCAGGCGCTTGACGCTGAGCTGCCTGACCTGTTCCCGTAACACGGGGAGCAGTATTGGGGGTGCGCTGCCCGGGAGCATTGTTGCCACGTGGGCCTGTGCCCGTAGGCCGGTTGCCTTGGTAGCCAGTACCAGTGCTTTGTCCGCCCTGATCAGGACGTGCACCGCCCTGGCCTTGACCTTGGCCTTGTCCCTGACCAGCCTGCGGAGCACCCGTCTGACCAGGAATCCGCTGACGCTGACGCTTTTTGGCGTCAGCATTGAGGCCACTCTTGCGCACATCAGAAGATGCTACGGGCCGAGGACCACGACCACCGTTTCCGCGTCTCGACGAGTCAACAGGTAACTCAATCTTGCCCAATACCGTCAGTCCTTTTAATTGGTCTGCACGGGCCGTGATGGTGCCAGCATCTTCTACAGGAGCAGGAGTCTCAGGTGCTGGGGGTGGAGTTGGTGCTGCTGGAACTGGCGCAGCAGCTACTGGAGCAGGTGCCGGCGCCGGCGCTGGAGGAGCAACCGGAGTTGGGGCTGGCTTGGGCTCAGGAGCTTTTGCAACAACTGGCGCAGGCTCAACCGGCTTGCTTGGCGCTGGTGCTACTGGAGCAGGCGCTACGACGGGGGCCGGAGTCGGAGCAGGCGGGGCAGGTGCTGCTGCCACCGGAGCAACAGGTGCAGGCGCAGGAGTAGGCTTGGGTTCCACAACCGGTGCGGGCGGAGTTTTCACTTCGCTTACTGCCGCAGCCACCGGAGCGGGTGCGGGCGGGGTGGGAGCAGGGGTAGGCCGTGGTGGTACCGGACGGCCTTTTGCGTCAAGCTCTATTTTGCCCAATACCTTTAGCCCGGGCACCTTGGGTGCTTCCTCCACAGGAGCAGGCCGGCTAGCAACAGGAGCGGGCGCGGCCGGAGCCACGGGAGCCGCCGGAGCGGTTGCTACAGGTGCTGGAATAGGCTTGGGAGCTTCAACCGGAGCGGGCGCAGGCGTTGGAGCCACCGGAGCTTTAGGAGCTACGGGTTCGGCAGGCCGGGCTAGAGCAGCAGCATCCAACTCACTCTGGCGCTTGGCCTGACTGAGTTTGGAGGCTTCGGCTTTGTCTTGGGCTGAAGACGCAAATTCCTTGTCCAGCAGCGCAACCTGATCTGATGTCAGCTTGGTGGTGGGCTTGTTATCTACTTGAAATCCTTTTTTCGCTAGGGTGTCCACCAGGGTGTTCATCCCAACGTTCAGGTCTTTGGCTGCCTGACTTAGCCGTTTGGTTGCTGCTTCCGCCATTCTATGCTCGCGAACGATACTCTTATCTATTTGCAAAGGTACTACTTTAAATGGTGCCAGCCGGCGTTAAATCCGGCCGGCTGGCCCGATTTAATGCCTTTGCCGGGCCGAAGCCCGCGCGCTCATTGCGCGTCGTCGCTGACGGTGGGAGTTTGTGCTTGGTCGTTTTCTTCTTCCTCCTCGTTAAATTCCTGTTTAATGACCCGGAAAAGCTCATCTACGTGCTCTTCTTCCAGCTCAGTACGGCGTACGATATCTTCCTTACTCACAGCTAATACGGCTCGACCGGTGTCAAGGCCGATTTTTTTGAGCTCAGCGATAATCCACGACTCAATCTCGTCAGAGAATTCGTCAAGTGCAATATCCTCGTCGTAATCACCAGCATCCCGGAACACGTCGATTTCCATGCCTACGAGGCGGCTAGCTAGTTTGATGTTAGCTCCGCCGCGCCCAATAGCCAAGGAAACCTGGTCTGGCTTTAAGAACACAGATACCCGCCCAGTTTGTTCGTTTATTTTCATCGAAGTCAACTTTGCTGGCGACAATGCCCGGGCGATGTACAACTCGAGGTTATCAGTATAGTTGATAACGTCGATGTTTTCGTTTTCAAGTTCCCGTACGACTGCGTGAATCCGGGAGCCTTTCATACCTACACAAGCACCTACTGGGTCAATGCGGTCATCGTAGCTTTCAACCGCTACTTTGGCCCGCTCGCCCGGCTCACGCACTATATTCTTGATGGTAATTAAGCCATCATAGATCTCAGGCACTTCCTGCTCGAACAACCGCTCTAGGAAAGCGGGCGCCGCGCGCGAAAGGATGATCTTAGGCGTACCGTTAATGATTTCAACCCGGTGCACTACTGCGCGTACGGGGTCACCTTTACGGTAACGATCCTTCGGGATTTGCTCGGCTTTGGGCAATACCAGCTCGTTCTCCTCTTTGTCGAGGATAAGGGCCTCGCGGCTCCACACCTGATATACTTCCCCGGAAATGATTTCTCCTACCTGGTCTTTGTACGTCTGGTAGAGGTTGTCACGCTCTAAATCCTTCACCCGCTGAATAAGGGTTTGACGGGCCATCAACACAGCACGGCGGCCGAAGTCCTCCAACTTGATTTCCTCGGTTACTTGCTCACCAACTTCGAAATCGGGCTCGATTTTTTGCGCTTCCGCAAGCGGAATCTTGTCGTTGTCCCAGATATCCTCGGAGTTGTCGTCCACGATTTCACGGTTACGATAGATCTCCAAGTCGCCTTTGTCCACGTTCAAGATGACGTCGAAGTTGGCATCGTCGGTGTATCTTTTGCGAATCATGGTGCGGAACACGTCCTCGAGGATGCTCATCATCGTGGGACGGTCGATGTTCTTGCTCCGGGCAAACTCGGCGAACGATTCAATCAGAACGTTGCTGTTCATCTGATTACTTGTTGAATTGTTAGTTGCTACTTGCTGGGTGTTGCTTGATACTTGTTGAAGGCTATTGGGGTAGTAATCAACAAAAGACACCCAGCAATACACTATTTACTTAAACGAAATCACCACCCGGGCCTCTTCAATGTCGGTAAACGGTACCAGGACAGTAGGCAGTGTTTTCTGCTTGCTCTTTTCTTTAACTATTTCTGCCAGTTGAATGCCATCGGGTTCGGTGGCTTCCAGTTTGCCGGTCTTTTCGGTGCCATCCTTCAGCTTCAAGCTAAAAGTGCGGCCTACGTGACGCGTGTACTGGCGCGGATCGGAGAGGGGCTGGTCGGCACCGGGTGAAGTGACTTCTAACGAATAGGTAGCATCTTCCCCGTAGGTTTCGTCGATGCGGCGGGCCAACCGACGGCTCACCTGCGCGCACTCATCAATGCCCAAGCCCTGCTCACTGTCGAGGGTGACGGTGATTTTGGGCCGGACGGCGTCGGATACACTAAGGTCAACCACAAACAGCTCGAAGCCGGTGAGGCTGTCCTGCAGCATTTCTGCAATGCGGTTTTGATCGAAATTCATGAAGGCTTGGACCGGGTGATAAAAGAAAGAGGGGACGCTACGTCCCCTCTTCAGAATCAGAATACTGCGCAAATATACGGTTATAAACTGCCGAAAGCAAGCCAGCACTGTAGCAGACAACACCGAGAAGCAGCACTAGGACAATAAGGCAGCAAGCGCAGCAGTTTAATGGTGCGCAGGCTACCAACCTCATACACGTACTTAACCACTTTATTCCTAGTCAGCTTTTGGTTGAAGTACCGTCAGGCTTTTAAAGGAGATGACAACAAACGCCAGTAGGGAGCTAGCCGCCGTTCCTAACGCTACGGTAGTTGCCCGCTTCAGGCACTTTGCTGCCTCCGCGAGAGCATACCTATAGAAGAGATGTGCAGACGTTAGTGGCTTTAAAGTAATTGTTCTTACTGTCGTCGTTGAGGGTAATGATAGTAAGTCTACCATAGTGTTTCATTATATATATAATAAGAGGTAGGGGCAGCTTTGCTGAGTAGTTGCCCCATAGGTAATGAGTTCAATGAATAGATATACATAGGCAAGTCAAGCGGTGTACTGCGAGTGTAGGTAAAGGAAGAGCGCCCCATCTGCACTACATGTGAGATGGGGCGCTTGGTAGATTAGGATGGCTAGCGTTTTATTTCCAACCAACCCTTGGCTCGGCGGTCGTCGGTGTCGCGGAGCAGGTAGTAGTACACGCCGTCGGGCAGGCTGTTGCCCTGCCAATTGTTGTGATAGTCCTTTGTTTCATACACAAGGCTTCCCCAGCGGTTGAACACCTGGAGGCGGGTAGGCTTGCAACTGAACAACGGCTTGAAGGAGTCGTTGAGGGAGTCGCCGTTGGGCGTGATGATGTTAGGTACGATTACCTCTCCTACTTCCACATTTACAAAAGCTATTTCCACTACGCAGGCGGCATAATGCGCCACCAGTTTCACCCGGTAAGAGCCCGGATTGGCGTACAGGTGGTTTGGGCTGGCTTCTTGAGAGATTGGGCTGCCATCGCCAAAATCCCAATCATAGGTGCCACCCGCTAATATTGGTTCGAACTGGCAAGCGAAGGGGGCTAATCCGGTGTAGCGCGTGTCAGCTGAGCAATCAGGCAAATTGAGCGGAGCGTCCACCATTGTGGTGGGGGCCAGTACCACGGTGCGTGTCGCCACGGTGGAACACCCATTGGTAGTGATGGTGTAGCGCAGCGGAAAAATTCCGCCGCGGTTGTTGGTGTTGGGAGGCGTAAACATGCCACTCGGTGTAACCCCAGTGCCACTCCACGTGCCACCTGCTGGTGTCATGCCCCGCAACTGAAACGGCTGGGTCTGGTCGGAGCAGAGCGTGGTATCGCGGCCGACTCTCACCTGCGGCAAAGGAGTTACCGGCACTACTTGCGTGATGACTCCGCAGCCAAGCGTATCGGACAGAGAGTAGGTGAGCGTATGCGTACCCGCGCCAGCCACAACCGGATTGAAGATATTGCCCGAAACGCCCGGCCCACTGAATGTACCGCCAGCGGGCGTGGCCGTGAGGGTCACGCTGCCCGGCGTTAGACATTTCGGCGAAACGGGGGCAAAGGTCATGGCGCGTTCAGGCGTCACGGTCACCCGCAAAGACCGGACACTGACGCAGGTGCCAGTACTAGCCACCGAATAGGTTAGGATGTTGGCACCTAGGCGGGCCGGCGAAGGGGTAAACTGAAAGCCTCCGCCCGCTACTGCCGTTACACCGGGTCCGGTCCAGGTGCCACCGCTTGGGGTGCCGCCTAACTGAATGGGACCGTTGTTTATGCATATATAGCGGTTAGGGCCTGGGTCGGCCACGATGATGCCGAAATCAATCTTAAACGCGGCGTTGTTGCAGTTGCTGTTGTTGTTGCGGGTTGAGAAGGTGTTGGCACCCGGTGGCACCGGAAAACCTGATGTGCCGCCGCAGCCCCCACAAACAGACTGATACACGACCCCCTTTTTATCGAAGCGCGAAGTGCCCCCATCCACGTGCTCGTCGCCGCCTCGCTCGCCGTAGAAGGTAGCGTATTCAATGGCTTGTATGCCGGGCCGAAACTGAACCAAGTAGAAGTCGGAGCCGTCGGTGGTCGATTGAATGGCATTAGGCGTTACGGGCAAGCCAGTGGTGCTGCCAGTGGAACCGGTGCGGCGGTTCACCTGGCCACCCCAGCCACTGACGTAGATTCGCTCACACTCATCGACCAGAAAAGCGGTAAGCGAAATATCAGGCGAGAGCGTACGGCCACTACCGAAACGGGTGCTGTAGAGGCTGGTGCTTAGCGTTGGATTGAATTTCTGAATGAACTGCCGGCCGTTGGCCACTCCATAGCAACCAGCGCTGATTGGTATTGCCCCCTGCGTTTGCCCCAATACATACACGTTGTAAGCGGCATCAAGCTGTACAAAGAACACTTGGTCGTAGGCAGTAGTGCCTACAAACGTGGATTGCAAGAGCGCATTGCCCGCGCTGTTGAGGTGCGTCACGAAGCCATCGGTGCTGCCCAAGGAGGTGGAGCGGTGGCTGCCGGTAGTAGTAGGGAAGTTGGTACTCGTAGTGCCTCCTGCTACATATACGCCGCGCGTGGCATCGAGCTGCAACGAATAGGCCGCATCGGCCCCGGTACCCCCCAAATAGGTAGCCCAAACCAACGTGCGCAGGTTAGACGACAGCTTGAGGGCTACCCCATCGGAGGGGCCTCCCTGGTACGTGTTGCGGTACCCGTTAGTAGTTGGAAAACTGCCGCTCGATGAGGTAGCTACGTACACGTTGCCCTCGGCGTCGGTGATAACGTCGCCGCGGTACTGGTCGCCGTAGTTGTAGACATCGGAGTCGCCTAGCCGGTCGCTGGCGCTTACGCCGTCGTTGCCGGAGCCACCTACCAGCGTACCCGCCGTGAGGGCACTGCCGTTGGCGGACAGCTTAACTACAAACAGATCCACATTGCCGTTGTAGCTGGTGTCGAAGGAGCCCGATACAGTAGGGAAGTTGTTGGAGTCAGTGGAGCCGATGATCACCAGCTCGCCCTCCGGGTTGACCGTCATGCTGTGCGGCGCGTCGTCCCCACGGCCACCTATATAGGTAGCGTATAGCCGTGCGGCCGAACCGCTTGCCGCCGTGTTGTACTTGATAATACCAACATCGGTAGCTCCCCGGAAAGTGGTTTGGAAGGCCCCAGAACTGGTAGGGTAGCCACTGGCGTAGACGGTGCCGCCTGAGTACATGTTGCCTTGTGCATCGTAGGTAGCGGTGTACCCCCAGTTGTCGGCTGTGGAGCCCGTAAACGACGAAAAAATAACCGTTGGGTCGATAGTAAGAGCGTAGCGCTGGTCGTATTTCTCTATTCGGAAGCTAACGGTGTTGCCTTGTAAGGTGAAAGCGCAGGGAACGGTTACCCGCTGTCCTTTTATATCCTGCCAAGCCCTGGGGGCTTGCTCGGTAACGTTGCCCACTGACGTAGCCACTAGCAGGCTGCCTTCGGGCGTAAGCGAGAGGTTGTCGGCCCCTGCGTAGCGGAGGCGGATGGCAGTAGGCCGGGCGCCTGGCTGTACCAGAAAATCATACTCCAAATTTTGACCGGCGTTTTCATACACCACCGCCCCGATACCAGAATAGAGGTTGCCGTAGCGCAGACGCCGAAAGCCGGCCGCATTGCTGGCCCAGCGCTTCGGGTCGTTGCCCCGAAAGTAATTGTAGGGTGCCTCGGTCCGCTCTTCGCTGGTTAGCGTCGGGTTGGCGTTTGCTCCCTCAAACGTGACGGTGTAGGAGTGGCCGCGCAATACGTCGGATGTGGGAGCACCCGGAATGTCTTCCACGCCGTGGTGCAAACGGCTGCGTAGCGCAACAGGGTCGAGGAAGCTATACGTAAATCCCGTTGGCGTTACGAAAAGCTGCCCGCCCGGTAAGGCCGCCGCATAGCGGGCTTTACTGTCCCACTGGCCCTTGTTTTCAACGAATTCCAGCGACGCCTTTTCCGGAAGCGCCCGGCTGGAGGAAGAAGGGGGAGAGGCGGCTACGAGGCGCGGGGCCACAAGCAGCAGCAAGCTGGAAAAGAAAAAGCGTACAGTAGAAAAGGGCATAGATGTAGAGCTAGAACAACAATAGGGTGTGGATATGGGACATAGTGCAATGCTTGACAATCAGCGGATTACTTGACGGCACAACCCCAGCTTCCAGGCCTTGCAATGCAGAAAAACCGAATCTAAAATTACAACGAAATTAAGGCTTACTTCTTGCGCAACAATCAAGCCCCAATGCCTTGGCTAGTTACGCCTTACCTTTGCCTATCACTCGCGGCTTAGAGCCGTATTATTGCTGCTGTGCGTCGTTCGTTTGCTTTTACCTGCACCTTGCTAATTATCGGGTGGCTGCTTGTAGCCATTGCCTGTGTGCAGGTGCCCGCCTACACGTTCTGGCCGGCAGCTTTTGGGGCCCTCACGCTGCCCGTTGCACTAGGCTTGAATTTGCTGGCCGTGCCGTACTGGCTGTTGCGCAACTGGCGGGTGGCGGCATTGCCGCTGTTGGTAGCGGTGCTCACGTGGCCCCATTTCCAGCGGGGCGTGGCGCTGCACCCGCTACGCGTGGCACCCGCCGCCAAAGAGGACGGATTGCGGGTTCGGGTGCTGTCGGCCAACGTGCGTATTTTCAACGTGTACCCGCAATTGCGCAACGCTGGCTTGGCCTCTTCCCGCAGTATGATTCAATGGGTAGCCGAAAGCCCAGCGGAAATCATTTGTTTGCAAGAGTTCTACAACGAGCCGCGCACCTCTACCGGCAAGGAGAAAGACGTATTCAACAGCTTCGAGCGGATAGGAGCGCGAAGTGGGCGGCAAGGCTTCTTGTCCAGAACGCTTACCAACAGCATAGGCGCAGAGTTCGGGATGGCTATTTTCTCGCGTTACCCAATCCTGCGGCGGGGTACCGTTAAGTTTGGCAAACTCTCCCAAAACCATGCTATGTGGGTTGACCTGCGCCTACCCAATGCCGATACGATTCGGGTATTCAACTTCCATTTGCAAAGCATGAGCCTCGATGAGAAAGACATCGTGGACAGCTACTCCAGCAAAGCCGGCTTCCGCAGCAAAGGGCTCGGTCTTCTGCGTCGCTTCAAGCGCGGCATGGTAGCCCGCAGCTGGCAGGTCGATACGCTTACCCGGCGCTTCGAGCGCAGTCCGTACCCACTGCTGCTGTGCGCCGACCTCAACGACCTGCCCTACAGCTACAGCTATGACCAACTCGCCGACGATTTCCAGAACGCCTGGGCTACTGTGGGCAACGGTGTCGGGCCCACCTACAACGGCAAGCTGCCTTTCGTGCGCATCGATAACCAGTTTGCTGGCCCCGAGTGGCAGGTAGATGACTTTTGGGTGCACTACGAAATTCCGTACTCCGACCACTATCCTACCACGGCTACTTATCACTTGCCCGCAAAGACAAAGTAGCTGCATATAGTGTAGTCTCCTACCTGACTTTTGGTAGTACTCGGGCTGCTCTTACTTCGTGCTGGCAAGACGCATGTGATGTTGTGGCATGCTTTCGCAAAGGGCCCGGCCTAGATTCACCATCTTGGCTGTTCTAGCTAAGGTTTTATACTACAACCTGTACATCTAAAACTACCGATTGAACTTTATATACTGTACTGGGAAGCTTTTGTGCTTTTAGAATTGGGTTATAAACTTAGTTGTGTAGTAAATCAGCTGAAAACGCTAAAATTCAGGCCTTCAAAGCGGTTTTCAGCTTGCTTACATTACTGCTACCAGGAACAGCCTACGTGCAGGAAATCCGCGTAATCCAATAAATCCGTTGAAATCCGTGATACTTTTGCTGAATGCTGCCCACACTCTCGCTTTATAACACGCTTACCCGCCGCAAAGCCACCTTCGAACCCCTGCACGCGCCTTTCGTGGGCGTTTACCTCTGCGGACCAACTGTGTACAGCGAGGCGCACGTTGGAAATGCGCGCGGACCGGTGGTGTTTGATGTACTGACGCGCTATTTGCGCCACTTAGGCTACACCGTGCGCTACGTGCGCAACATCACCGACGTAGGCCACCTGGAAGGCGACGCCGACGAGGGCGAAGACAAAATCAGCAAGCGGGCCCGCGCCCAAAAGCTGGAGCCCATGCAAGTGGCCGAGCAGTATGCCAACCTCTACCAGGGCCACATGGAAGCTCTCGGTTGCTTGCCACCTGATATTACGCCTCGCGCCAGTGGCCACATCATCGAGCAGATTGAGATGATTCAGGAAATCGTGGCCAATGGTTTCGGCTACGAAGTGAACGGGTCGGTGTACTTTGATGTGCCCGCTTACAATGAAGCCGGCCGGGGCTACGGTAAGCTCTCCAACCGCGTGGTGGAGGAACTGCTAGCTGGCTCGCGCGACAACTTGGCGGGGCAGCAGGAAAAGCGCAGCCCCCTAGACTTCGCGCTTTGGAAGCGGGCCGATGAGCGGCACCTTATGCGGTGGCCTTCTCCCTGGGGCGAAGGTTTTCCGGGCTGGCACTTGGAGTGCTCAGCTATGAGCCGCAAATACCTCGGCGCCGAGTTCGACATCCACGGCGGCGGCTTGGACTTAATGTTCCCGCACCACGAATGCGAAATTGCCCAAAGTCAAGCCTGCAACCATCCTACCAACGAAGCGCAGGTGTGGATGCACAACAACATGATTACGGTGAACGGAGCGAAGATGAGCAAGTCGCTTGGCAACTTCATCACCATCACCGATCTGTTTGAGGGCCGCAACGCCTCGTTGCCGCAGGCCTATTCGCCCATGACGGTGCGCTTCTTCCTGCTGCAAGCCCACTATCGGAGCACCATTGATATCACCGATGATGCGCTGCAAGCGGCGCGCAAAGGCTACCGCAAGCTGATGAACGGCCTGCGGCAAGTGGAAAAGCTGGCGCTGCCTGAGAACACCGAGCGCGCCACCGACACCGAGAAGGCCGATGCAGAACTGCGCAAGCTGATAACGGACACGTTTATCGGGTTGAACGACGACTTGAACACCGCTCGCGCCGTGGCTGGCCTGTTCAACTTGCTACGTAAGTTCAATGGCTATGCCGCCAACCCCGCCACACTAGCGCAAATAAGTGAAGCTGCCCTAACCGAAGCCATAACTGCCTACCGCACGCTGGTGACGGATGTGTTGGGCTTGGTGGATGAGCCTCGGGCCAATGCCGAGCAGCTTCTTAACTTGACGCTTACTTTCTATTCCGAAGCAAAAGCTGCCAAAGCCTACGACAAAGTAGACGAAATCAGAGCCGCACTGAAGGGGCAAGGTATCGTCATTAAAGACACCAAAGCGGGTGTCGAGTGGGCCTACAGCGAGGAATAGAGGCGCTAGAGCAGTAGCGCGAAGCTCCAGCTTCGCGTATCGTTGAACGGTGGACGTGGCAACGATGCAAACCGGACTCGTTCAACGAGGCGCGAAGCTGGAGCTTCGCGCTACTGCCTTACCAGTCTTTTTTCAATGAAACTCTTTCGTTTTGCTCCCGCCGTGCTGGCGGCCCTGCTTCTCACTGGCTGCTTCGACAACAAGAATACCACCACCGAAACTTCCGGGCCGGAGCAAGAGCCACTAACCGCTGCTCCAGCATTCAACGCCGATTCAGCCTACGCCTACGTGGCCAAGCAAGTGTCTTTTGGCCCCCGAGTACCTAACTCGCCCGCTCACATAAAAACGGGCAACTGGATTATCGACGAGTTCAAGAGCTACGGGTTGTCGGTGCAGGAGCAGCCATTTGAGGCCATGGCCTTTGATGGCAAAATGTTGAAAGGCCGCAACATTGTGGCCCAATTTCAGCCGGCGGCGGTGCGGCGGATTTCCATCTTCACGCATTGGGATACCCGTCCCTTCGCCGACAAAGACAAAACCAACAAGAATGCTCCCCTGGATGGCGCTTCGGATGGAGCTAGCGGCGTGGGCATTGCGCTGGAAATGGCTCGCCTGTTAGCCGCCCAACCCGACAGCTTAACGCCCGCCGTGGGGGTGGACTTCATTTTGTTTGACGCCGAAGACTACGGCTACGACTCCAGCACCCAAGGCGAGCTGAAAAACCAGCTCGCTAACCTAGAGGCGCAAGGTGGTTCTAGCTGGTGCCTGGGCTCTCAGTATTGGGCTAAAAACACGATGCCGGCCAACTACAAACCCAACTTCGGGATTCTGCTGGATATGGTGGGAGCCAAAGGCGCAAAGTTCAGCCGTGAAGGCCAGTCGTTGGAGAAGGCCCGCGACGTGGTGAACAAGGTGTGGAATTTGGGCGCGCAACTCGGCTATTCTGATTATTTCTTGTTCCGTGACATGAGCGGCATCACCGACGACCACGTATTCACCAACAACGCTGGCGTGCGCACCATCGACATCATCGACACCATGCCGGTCGGCGACGAAACCTTCCCGGCCTACCACCACACCACCCAAGACAACATGAGCGTCATCGACAAACGCACGCTCAAAGCGGTAGGCCAAACCGTGCTCCAAACGATTTACGGCGAGTAAGTAGCGGCGCTACCTGCAAAAAGTATCAGCTGCATCGTACAAAGAAGCACCAGTAACATAAGTTACTGGTGCTTTTTGCGTTACTGGTATTCTATAGGTAGCATTATGGATATACAAAAGGGTGCCGTACTTATGTTGCTGGCCTTGCTGATGAGCCTAACCGCATCGGCACAAGTAGGTAGCCAGGTGTCTGTGTCGCAGGGGATATACCAGAAAGTTGATGTGAAACCGTATGCGGGTTTGCCCTACCGGCTATCAGCCCGCATAAAAGTGGATACGGTCCAGTCGAATAAGGCGCATGCGTGGCTGTTAGCGTCGGTAAAGAGAACCGACAAACGCTCCGGCTCCTTCGAGTACATGCGCGACAACGCCGTGGCCAACAAGTGGAGAACCTACTCGGTAGCCGGAAAGCTAGACAAGCAAGCCGATAGCATAACCGTATTTGCGGGCTACTACATGAACGGGAAGTTTTCGCTTGACGATTTCAAACTGGAGGTAGCCCGTTCAAAAGACGACTGGCAAACCGTACCGCTGGTTAATGCCACTTTCGAAGACCCGACTCCGCTGACCGCCACCGGCTTGCCCGTGGGGTGGCAGCAAAGCGCGCCGGTACCTGCTTTCACGCGCCAACTTGGAACTGAACCTAGTGGCAACCATTTTCTGGCAGTACAAGGCCGCGGTATCATTCATTACGGCCGGAACCCGAAGGCTGGGCAGTATGCCACCGTGAATGGCGTGAAGCTTTACTACGAAGCCTACGGCCAGGGAGAACCGCTTTTGCTTTTGCATGGCAACGGCGAATCAATAAGCAGCTTCATGAACCAGATAGAAGCCCTAGCGAAAGAGTACCGCGTCATTGCCGTTGACACGCGCGACCAGGGCCAGTCGGGGCACACGAGCGGTAAGCTTACCTATGATTTGTTTGCCGACGACATGCACGCGCTACTTGATAAGCTAGGCTTGCCGGCCGCTCACATTGTGGGGTGGAGCGACGGCGGCAACACCGGCCTAAGTATGGCCCTACGCTATCCGCAGCAGGTGCGTAGTCTAGTTACCATGGGCGCCAATCTGTACGCCGACACCACTTCCATAGATGCCAAAATGCTGAAGGAAGTGCGGCAGATGTATTACCTCTCAGCACTAGTGGCCCCATTTAGCAGCAAGTTCAAACGAGCACACCGGCTAACAGCCATGCTGCTGCACTATCCACAGCTAACACCTACCCAACTGCACGCCATCAAAGCGCCCGTGTTGGTGCTAGCCGGTGAGAAAGACATCATCAAAGAAGCCCATACCCGGCTGCTAGCTGAAAGCATTCCGGGCGCACAAGTGGTTATTCTGCCCAAGGTCAGCCACTATGCTCCCCAAGAAAACCCAGCGCTGTTCAACGAAACGGTTCTGCGCTTTCTGCACGCTACAGCCGAGAAAAATGCGCCTAAACAAATGGATGCAAAGCCGTAGTCCAGCCGCTGCCGAAGTCTAGGATAGTGAGTTGCTAACCTACATCTAAGGCAACTCACTACAGAAAAGCCGTGGCTGCAATATGATGCGCAAGTAATACAAGTTGCTGTGGCTTTTTGCGTTTAGAAGCCCTGTCTATTTGCTGCCTGCTCTATGCTACACGTTGAGGATCTACAGATTGAAGCGGAGCTGTTGCCGCTGTTCAACTTCACGCACAGTGCAGAAGCGGAAGCTGCCGTTTGTCGTTTGTTGTACGAGTTGCCGCCTACTGCGGCCCTGGTGGTGGAAAAGCAAGACATCCTGCGGGGCTTCCTGGCAAATTGGTCGGTACTAGAAAACTTCTCTTACCCAAAAATTCAGCTTCGAGAGGTCAGAGCCTTTCTACAGGACGTGAGCAGTGGCCGAATTACGCTCGAGGTCAACCGGCTGCGGGCATCTGTAACCATGCTGCTCTCCGAAGAGGCGCGCTATCAGAGCCGTGCGCGGTACGTGCAGGTTATTCAGTTTCTGCATCGCCTACAGCAACATTATCTTCACAAACTCGACCCCCAAGCATTTCCTGTTGGCTTTCGCCCTCAGTTGCTGGTACTCGTGCGGTTTATGGAACGCTTCAGTTTGGAAGATGCCAACCGGGCTATTCAGGAAGATAGCTTTTCAACGGCCCTGATGGTGCGGTTTGCGCAGCAGCTTCAGGCGGTTGGGCCAGAGATAATAGCCGAGTTTTGGGAAGCCTTCCACTTGTTTGAAGCGTATTGGTCGATAGCAAAAGGTATTCAGCTTCACGCGCTAACCTTTCCCAATTTTCGGGAAGAAGGCCTGTTGTTAGAAGACTTCTACCACCCGCTGCTCAAAGCACCAGTTACCAACACACTGATACTGAGCCCCACAGAAAACGTGGTGGTGCTCACCGGACCGAACATGTCGGGCAAATCCACCTTGCTGAAAGCAGTAGGTGTTTGCGTGTACTTGGCCCACGCTGGCATAGGGGTACCGGCCGTTCGTTGCTCGCTGCCGTTCTTTCATTCCATCCTGATTGCCATCAACCTGCGTGACAGCCTGCGAGATGGGTACAGCCACTTCATGGCCGAAATCCAGAACCTGAAGTCGGTGTTGCACGCTGCACACGGTGTCGGCCGCACGTTTGCCATCTTCGACGAGCTGTTTCGGGGTACTAACGTGGACGACGCGCTGGAAATCACCAGTGCCACCGTGCGGGGGTTGGCAGGCTTCCACCACTCCTCGTTTCTGGTTTCCACTCATTTGCTTCAGCTGGAAAAGCAACTTCCCGAAGATAACGGCATCAGCACCTACTGCATCGAGTGTGTGCTGCAGGATGGCTTACCGGTGTTTTCTTACCGGCTGCAACGGGGCTGGTCGAGCTTGAAAATAGGCAAGCTGCTGTTCGAAAGGGAAGGCCTGAATAGCTTGCTGGAACCACGGTAGCCAGGGCCAGTACCAGTCCGCGGCACAGGCTAGCAGGGGTGCTGGTGGCTACACGTATGCCAGGTGTGCCCCCTGCGCATTCACTGTCAGGCGGGCTTCGCGTCCGCATATTAGCGCTACGTTCTGCGCCTCATGCCCAACCGGAAAGTTGTGGGCGACCGGGAAAGCGTACTTGTTGGCGTAGTGCTGAATGATTTCGTTGGGCGTTTGGCCGTAAGGAACGGTGTTGTCTTGCGGATTGGTGAAGTGGCCCACGAGCAGCCCGGTTAAGTGGCGGAGCTTGCCCGTGCGCTCCAAATGCACCATCATGCGGTCAATAGCATACAGGTACTCGTCAATGTCCTCGATAAAGAGGATGCGCCCAGCCATAGAAACGTCGGACGGCGTACCGGTGAGCGTTTGAAGCAGGCTCAGGTTGCCACCAATTAGTTCGCCGGTAGCAGTACCAAAACGGTTGAGAGCGTGGGGGGGTATCTGATAGGAAATACGCTCACCAAACAACGTTCGTCGCAAGCTTTCCAGAGAGTACTCGCCACCGGGCAGCTGAAAAAATAGCGGCATCACCCCATGAATGCTTTGGTGGCCAAGCGCCAGCAAATGACAATTGAGAGCAGTGATATCAGAGAAGCCAACCACCCATTTCGGGTCTTCGGCGAAGCGCGAAAAATCCAGTGCGTCGATGATGCGCGTGGTGCCATAGCCGCCGCGGGCACTTATAATGGCCCGAATAGCAGGGTTATCAAGCTGAGCTTGGATATCTTGGCGGCGCACTTCATCGTCGCCGCCAAACTGATGATGCGCCACGTTGGTACTAGCACCCAAGACAACCTGTAAGCCCCAGCTTTCCAGTATCGCTACGGCAGGAGCCAATTCTTCGTGTGAGGCTTTTCGAGCGGGACACACAATGGCAATCTGGTCGCCGGGGCGGAGTGGAGCGGGAGCGGTGGTAGGCATACGGCAGCTTATGAAGAAGGCCGCAAACATAGCGCCTCCAGGCCATATACTGAGTAGGGGAGTAGGCTACAATTCCGCAGAAAGTAGCTCCAGCGCCAGCTTCCACTGTCGGCCTTCCCGTTGCCACACGCGCAGGTAATGCCCGTGTTGTTCTTTCACGTCCAGATAACCCAGCGTGTAGCCTACTTCTCCCGAAGCAGCTACCCCCGCTTGAAACGGCCGAAAAGATACTGCCGGTCCTGGTTCGGTTGCTAGGCGCCGCGCCGCGGGACCTACGTAGGGTACCACCTTCTCGCGTAGCAGTTGCAAGTCACTTCCTGCTTCGGGCAGCACTGTGGTATAGGCTTGCTGCATGCCGCTTTGGGCCCGCGCAGTGAAGGCCGCTTCGGCCTGCTGCAGGCTGCTGCGGAGGGTGGCTGTGTCGGCGGTTGTCCGCAGCTTAACGGCAAACTTTTTCGGATGCACGATATCTGGGTTGACTGCGGGGGTGCTATAACTGATGCCCCCATCGTAGGCTACCTGCCAGGTTCCCGACGCATCCTTCTGCCACACCGTCACGAAGTTGCCGTAGCCCACTGGCGGTTCGGCTGCGGTGTTTGGATGAAATTCCACTGGTCCCGTTGTGATGCCCCAGTCGCCGCTAGCTGCAATACGTGCGTACGTGGGCCGCCAAGTTAGGCGGCCGGGGCGTTCGGATTGAGCGGCGTAGAAAGGTCCACCAAGCACAAACTTGTCGTCGCGGAACAGGTACGCGTCAGGCAAAAACTTAGTGAAAGACTCCTTAATGCTGTGCTCCCGCCCATACGCAGCAAACTTCTGCTGAGCCTCTACCAACGTTTGGTAGTCGGCAGCTACAGTTTCGGCCCCGGCAGACTGGAAAGCAGTTGATGGCAAAATGCCAAAGAGAATTAACAGCCAAGAAGCAGGAGAAGTCCGAAAAAAAGCAAGCATGGTCAAATATAAAAAAAGAAAGGCGATTGAAGATTAAACAGAAAAGAAAGTAAGTAGAAATTACTGGCCACGCTTCTCCAAGATAGCCCTAAAATGCGTTTCAAATTCCAGTATATGGATAATCAATTTCAGTGCAAGAGCTTGTCATTCTTTACTTCTCTTGGTGTCTTCTTGCAATAAGGTATAATCGAACTCAGTCAATAAAATTTTCGCGTAATGCAATAGCAGAATGCTGAAAACCAGTCGTTTGTGGTTCGATGCTTTGATGTGCTGGTATTGACTAAAGCTGGGCGGCTACCTCAGCAAGCAGCATACTCTTGCTGAGATGCAGAGCGTCGTGAGTTTCGTTTTGTTCGTAAGCCGAAGACAGTGTGCTTATATGGGAGCTGTAGAAGTGAGTCTCGAAGTGTATCCAACAAAGCAAGAGCAGCTTAATGGCCAGCCAATGAAACATACTATAGTAGCACCCGCTTTTGAATTCAACTTCTATAACCTCAGCATATGAAAAAGTTCTTCCAAGCTGCCATCTTCCTGGGGGTATTGCTCGCCTTCGTACAGCCCGTCGTTGGTCAGATTGATACCACCCGCGGCCGCTACTACCAGCCTATCTTCTCGAACGTAACGGTCACGAGCAACGTGGTGTATGGCTCTGCCGTCACGTTCACGGGCAACACGCAGGCGCTGGCCATGGACATCTACCAGCCCACTGGCGATACTGTGAGTCGGCGCCCGGTTATCATTTTTGCGCATCAGGGCGGCTTCGTTGCGGGCGCCCGCACCGACCAGTACATGGTTGATGTATGCAGGCGCCTGGCCCGTCTTGGGTACGTTACGGCTAGTATCGACTATCGCCTGTTGTTCTTGCCGTACGACACTGTGAACATCGCCCGAGCTGCCATCCGAGGCATGCAGGATATGCGAGCTGCCGTGCGTTTTTTCCGCCGAGACGCGGCTACTACGCGTCAGTACCGCGTTGATCCTCGCTACATTATAGTCGGCGGCTCGTCGGCGGGAGGTTTTGCGGCGCTGCAAGTTGGCTACCTTGACAAAGACAGCGAAGTGCCTGCCTACGTAGATATTGCGGCTATGGGTGGGGTGGAAGGCCAAAGCGGTAACCCAGGGTACAGCAGCGCGGTGCTGGCGGTACTCAACCTGAGTGGTGCCACCGAAAGTGCTACCTACATCGAGCCCGGCAATGTGCCGCTGTGCAGCGTACATGGCACCCTTGATGCGGTAGTGCCCTACTTCAAAGGCCGGATTGGCTCTTCGCTACCACCGAAATACGTGGTGGGCAGTGGTTTGCTAAACCCACGTGCTAGCGCAGTAGGCGTCCGAAACACATTGCGTACCCTACGCGGCGCCGGCCATATTCCGTTCGAAAACACCTCTGCCGCTGGTCTGGCTTACGCTGACACCGCTTTCTGGACCATGCGCGACTTTCTACGACCCAGCTTAGGCCAGCCCGGTACTGTGTTGAGTGCCGCTGCCGCCGCTTCAACCAAACGCAGTGCCTTGCAGGCGTATCCGGTGCCAGCTGCCCATGAAGTGTACCTTGAAACGCCCGCCGGCACGGTGTTCAAACCACAGTCAGTTGAACTGCTTGATGCAACGGGCAGAGTGGTGCGGCGTTTCCGGTGGGAAACAGCTACCCAATTGGTGCGCCGCGAAGACCTGAGAGCAGGTGTGTATTATCTGAAACCTAAAAGCCTGCCCACTGTTCGGGTGCTGTTCGAATAGGAGCCAGCTATAGAACAACTTGCCCAGTAAAAGCTCGGCCTCGTAGCGGGCAGATGACAGGCTTTACACGTCATCTGCCCGCTACGAGGCCGAGCTTTTATTGGGCAAGTTGTTTATTACTACAGGCTAGCTTCCTGAGTTACGGCGGAAGCCGCCGAGGTGAGAGGCCGCACCGCGCCGGTGCGCACCACAAAGGCCCCGAACTTGCGAATTAGGTCTTTCACGCGCAGTAAGTTGGAAAGGGCAACATAGCCTACTACGTAGCCATCCTCATCAGCTTCCTCGGAAATTTCACTGAAGTCGAGTGCGTCAATCAACCGGTCCTCGTCGGTGCGCAGGTAGATTTCCAACTCCAAATCAGTGGCATACGTGAGGGGTGAAGCCGTTAGCTTGGGATACTGATAGGAGTAGCCCTGCCGAATAGCGGCCAAGTCAGCCAAAACGGCCGAGCCAGTGGGGTGCCCGCCGGCACCCCGGCCACGCAAGAACTGCTCGCCTGCAAAGTCGGCCTCAATTAAAACGCCATTGAACTCGTGGTCCACGGAATACAGCGGAGAGGTAGGCGCTACCATCAGCGGCGTAACCAAGGCCGTTACCCGGCCATCAGACAAGCGCTGCAAACCAGCTACCACTTTTATTTTGCGGCCTAAGGCAGCGGCAAACGCAATATCTACGGCGCTGATGTGCTCAATGCCCAGATTTAGTACCTCCTCGGACTGCAAGAACGTGCCATAAGCGTGCGCGGCCAGAATAATAGCTTTGGAGCGCGGGTCAAACGCGCCCATATCCAGCGTGGGGTCGGTTTCGGCAAAGCCTTTGGCTTGTGCCTCAGCCAGCGCCGGTGCGTAGTCGGAGCCTTCTTCGCCCATACGCGTCAGCACGTAGTTCGACGACCCATTGAGAATACCTGTTACGCTGCGCAACGATTCTTCACCGAAATACGCGTCCAGCGTCCGGATGATGGGAATGCTGCCGCAGACGGCCGCTTCATACAGCAACTTGCCTCCCGACTCCCGCTGCAGTTGCACGAGCTCGGGTAGGTGGCGGGCCAGCATGGCCTTGTTGGCCGTAACCACCCGCCGCCCCTGGCGCAGCGCCTCACTCACCAAGCGGAATGCTTCTGTCGGGTCATCAATCACCTCTACTAACACATCCAGCGTTGGGTCTTGCAATAAGTCGTCGGCGTGGAAATCGAACCGGCTCAGAGGCAGGCTGCGCTCCTTCGTCGGATTCTTAACCGCAATACGGGCTACCTCGAAACCAGCTTCTGGGCGTTGTTCTAGAATATCGTAGAGGCCTTGCCCTACGCAGCCAAAACCAATCAGGCCAATGCGCAGGGTTTGTTTGTCAGCTATCATATGAGAGGATTTCAAAAAGAACTGTTAGGCGTGATGAGCAAGCAACGGCTCGTCGGTAGTTACATCAAGGGCATCAAGCAAGCGTTGCTTCCACTGCTGGAAATCGGGGTCGGTGCGGCGCCGCGGACGGGGTAGGTCCACGCTCAGGGTTTGGTGGATGCGGCCGGGGTGGCCGCGTAGCACGACCACCCGGTCGGAGAGCACCAAGGCTTCCTCGATGTCATGCGTGACCAGCAGCAGAGTCGGCCGGTCATACGACCATATTTCCAGCAAGTGGTCCTGGAGCTTCATCTTCGTGAACGGGTCGAGGGCGCTAAATGGCTCGTCGAGCAAAAGCAACGACGGTTGGGCTACCAAGGCCCGCGCAATGGCAACCCGTTGTGCCATGCCGCCGGAAAGCTGCCGGGGCAGAGCGTCGGCAAAGGCTGTAAGGCCTACCCGCTCCAGCACGGCCGTAGTACGTTGTTCCTGTTCGGCGTCCGGTAGGTTGGCAATACCAAACCGTACATTCTGGCGCACCGTTAGCCACGGCATCAGGCGGGGCTCCTGAAAAATGACGCCTACTGCAGGGTGAGGAGCCGTAATGGGCTCTTCGTTGATTAGCACCCGGCCTTTGGTGGGCACATCAAGCCCCGCTACAATGCGCAGAAGTGTGCTTTTGCCGCAGCCGCTCGTCCCAACCAGAGTCACGATTTCGCCTGGCCGCACATGCAGGCCTACGTTGTCGAGTGCCACTACTGGCCCGAACTGCTTGCTTATATGGTCGATGCGTAACATGCTGGAGGTAGGCGTAAGAAAATGAGGAATAATAGGGGCGTTAGGGACGCCCGTTACCTCCCGTGTGTATCTTGCCAGCGGAGCAGGCGGCGGCTGAGCAAGGATAGAAGGGCGTCGGTAAGCTGCCCGAGCACCGCGAAGAGTAGGATGCTGGCCAAGATGGTTTGGGGGCGGCCCGTCATTTGGCCGTCAACCAGCAGAAACCCGAGGCCTTTATTGGCGCCCATTATTTCTGCGGCTACCACAAACATCCACCCTAGGCCCAAGCCGCTACGCAACCCCACAAAGTAGGCAGGTAGTGTGGCAGGCATAAAGATGCGCCGTATCAGTTGCAGCCCCGACAACCGATACACCCGGCCCACTTCCACCAATTTGCGGTCCACACCCTGAATGCCGCTCATCAAGTTGAGGTACACTGGGAAGAACACGCCCACGGCAATTAGCACCACCTTCGAGGTTTCGTAGATGCCCATCCAAAGAATGAAAAGCGGTACCCAAGCCAACGACGGAATATTGCGGATGCCTTGCAGCAAGGGGTCGAGCAACTGGTTGAGGGTGCGTGAATAACCGGTGAGGGCTCCAAACACAGTGGCTAAGGCACCACCTAACACAAACCCCAGCGTTACACGCCATAGCGTGATACCCAAATGCTCCCACAATTCGCCGGTGAGAGCCATCTGCCAGATGGTAGCCAGCACACGAGAGGGCGCCGGCAGCAGGTTGGGTGGCAATACTCCGGTACGGGCCAAAGTCTCCCAGACCAGCAGTAACACTGCTGGCAGTACGGCTCCCCGCAGCCACCCCCAGCGGCCCGGTGTACGTGCGGCAATAGGTTGCTCAACAGGGGCGCTAACTACGGCTGGGGTAGGTGCAGCAGTTGTTGGCGCGTAAATGGATGAAGAATCAGACATGAACGGTGGTTGGGCATTGTCACTCCTAGCCTCACTTGATGCGCGAAAGGGCTGAACGACAAGAGCGGTTACTTGGCTGCAGTAGCCTTGGCTTTGGTTGGTGCTATTTTGTCGGCGAATTGGGTATCAATCAGGTTGCTGACGGTTTGGTTGATATCCACATTCTGGTCGATGGCACCACTTTTCTTGAGCACGTCGCCGGCTGCGGAAATGGTGTTGCGCTGCAACGGGCCGAAGGAAATGCTAGTAAGATCGGTGCGCTCTAGTTGCTTGGCCGCTACGGCTTCACTGAGTTTGGCTTCGGTAGCCAGCGTCTTTTTAAGTTCAGCGGGGTGCGCAACGGCCCATTGGCGAGCCTGTTCGTAAGCAGCTAGCACATGGTCTACCAGGGCCGGATGCTGCTTGGCAAACTCTTCCCGCACGTTCAGCACGCCGTAGCTGTTGAAGTCGGCGTTGCGGTAGAAGAGTTGAGCGCCTGATTCCAGTTCAGCCTTGGCCATGTGCGGGTCTAGGCCGGCCCAGGCGTCTACGTCGCCTTTTTCGAGGGCGGCGCGGCCGTCCGGGTGTTGCAGCGGAATCAACTCGATGTCTTTCTCACTCAGCCCCGCTTGGTCGAGGGCGCGTAGCAAAAAGATGTACGGGTCGGTGCCACGCGTGGCGGCCACCCGTTTGCCTTTCAAATCCGCCACCGACTTGATGGTGGATTTTGGGCCGGTGCACAGCGCCGTCCATTCAGGCTTCGAGTAGATGTAGATGGCCTTCAATGGGTTGCCGTTGGCTTTGCCAATGAGGGCAGCCGCGCCAGCTGTCGAGCCGAAATCAATGCTGCTGCCGTTCAGAAACTCCAACGCCTTGTTGCTGCCTTGGCTGAGCACCCATTCCACCTTAATGTTTTGCTTGGCTAGGTCTTTCTCCAGCCAGCCTTGCTCTTTCAGCACTAGGCTCAACGGATTGTAATAGGCGTAGTCCAGGCGAATGGTGTCGGGCTGTGTGTTTTTGGTCTCACTGCCCGCGCCTCCACATCCGGCCAGCAGCAATAGCAGCAACACCAAGCCTCCCGCAAAGGAGAACGAGCGGGTAGGGTGAGTAGAACGGGGGACAGTAGGGTTCATGAGAAAGTCGCTAGGGATGTATGTGTTGGTCGCGGACAGAATTAATGCGCGAACGTGTAGGCATGAAAGCGCTCCAATAGGTGCGTGATATGAGCTGTTTCAATCAGGAAGCCGTCGTGGCCGAAGCGAGAGTCCATTTCGGCGTACAGGGCGCCCGGAATGTGGCGGGCTATCAGTTGCTGCTCCGCGGGTGGAAACAGCACATCAGAACTGATGCCTACCACCAACGTGCGGGCACGTACGTGGCGCAACGCTGCTGCAACCCCACCGCGTCCGCGCCCTACGTTATGTGAGTCCATGGCCCGCGACAACGCCACATAGGTATAAGCGTTGAAGCGCGCTACTAGCTTATCACCCTGGTACTGCTGGTAAGCGCTGGCCCGAAAGTCGTCGAGCTTTTCGTCGGTGGGTTCCGCTTGGGTTTCCGCATAAGCTCCGTAGCTGCGGTAGCTGAGCAAGGCCATGGCGCGGGCCGCTCGCAATCCTGCGGCTCCGCCTTCGGGTGTGGCGTGGTGATAAGTAGGGTCGGCGAAGATGGCGAGGCGTTGTGCTTCATTGAAGGCAATGCCCCAAGGCGAGTGTTGTGCGTTGGTAGCCAAGAGCACTAAGTTCTCGAAGACGTTGGGCAACTGGATGGCCCATTCCAACGCCTGTTGGCCGCCCAGGGAGCCGCCAATCAGCGTGTGAATCTGCGTTAGTTCCAAGTGCTGGCGCAACTCTTCGTGCGCAGCTACCATGTCGCGGATGGTGAGCAGCGGAAATTGTGCGTAGCGGGGCAAACCCGTCTCGGGAGCCGGCGAAAGGGGGCTGGTACTGCCGTAGTGAGAGCCTATTATATTGGCACACACAATAAACCAATCGGCCGGATCAAAATGGCATTCGGGTCCGAACAACCCCGGCCACCAGCTGAGCACATCGGAGTTAGCGGTAAGGGCATGGCATACCCACACCACGTTGTCGCGCGTGGCATTCAACGTGCCGAAGGTATGGTAAGCGACTTCCACGCCGGTTAGCACTTCGCCGCTTTCCAGCGGCAGAGGCTTAGGTAGGCGGAAGCTTTCAAGGTCAGGCATTGGTTGCTGTTCGAGGGTAGCACGCTAGGTGGAAGGCCCGTAGTGCTACGGGATGATTATATAGACTTTGCAGCAAGTGAATGGGCCGGCAGCGCATCACTACAAATAGCTAGCGGGCTGAGCCGAAACAGCTCAACCCGCGCTATTGTGGGATGGAAGGAGCGGCTCCCTCTCTCACAAAAAAACCGCTGTTCCACCCACGTACTGCACCTGCTGGAAGTGCCCCGCCGTCCTCTCACGACCGGCAGGGCCTACCCTCTCACTAGACTTCCAGCACGGCAGCGTGTTCCACTTCCTGTTCCGGCAATTTGTCGCCCGAAGCGTCAGCCGAATCCACCGACGCAGCATTGCGCACCGCATCGAAGGCCTGCTGCAAATCAGCCTGAATGTCTTCGAAGTGCTCGATGCCTACCGACAAACGCAGCAGTGTTGGCGTTACGCCCGCCGCGCGTTGCTCCTGCTCAGACAGCTGCTGGTGTGTAGTGGCCGAAGGCTGAATGATGAGCGTCTTAGAATCGCCCACGTTTGCCAAGTGGCTAACCAGCTTCAGGTTATCGATAAAATGCGTAGCCGTATCCTTGCTGCCTTTGATGGCGAAGGTGAGGACCCCGCCCGCACCGCGCTTCAGGTACTTCTGGGCCAGCTTGTTGTACGGGCTGCTGTTCAAGCCAGGATAATTAACGGCTTCTACCTGCGGGTGCTGCTCCAGCCAAGTGGCAACACGCAACGCGTTTTCCACGGTACGCTCCACCCGCAAGCTCAGCGTTTCGAGACCTTGGAGCAGCAGGAAGGAGTTGAACGGGCTCTGCGACGAACCGAAGTCACGTAAGCCTTCTACCCGGGCCCGAATAATGAAGGCAATGTTGCCAAACGGTCCGCCTTTGCCGAACACATCGTTGAACACCAAGCCGTGGTAGCCCTCGCTCGGCTCCGTGAACTGCGGGAACTTGCCGTTGCCGAAGTCGTACTTGCCGCCGTCCACAATCACGCCACCGATGCTGGTGCCATGGCCACCAATCCATTTCGTTGCCGATTCCACTACGATGTGTGCTCCGTGCTCCAACGGGCGGAACAAGTAGCCACCCGCGCCGAACGTGTTGTCTACTATCAACGGCAAGTCGTGCTTTTCAGCAATGGCTGCAATTTTTTCGAAATCCGGAATGCTGAAGCTTGGGTTGCCGATAGTCTCCAAGTAGATGGCCTTGGTTTTCTCGTCGATTAGCGCCTCAAAAGTCTCTGGCTTGTCGCCGTCGGCAAAGCGGGCCTCAATGCCCAAGCGTTTGAAAGCTACTTTGAACTGATTATAAGTGCCGCCATACAGGTGCGAGGTGCTCACAAAGTTGTCGCCAACCTGCAGAATGTTGTTGAGCGCAATAAACTGCGCCGCCTGCCCCGATGATACTGCCAGTGCCGCGACACCACCTTCGAGGGCCGCAATGCGCTGCTCGAACACGTCGGTGGTGGGGTTCATCAACCGCGTGTAGATGTTGCCGAACTCCTTCAACGCAAATAGGTTGGCCCCGTGCTCTGCGCTTTTGAAGACGTAGGAAGTGGTTTGATGAATGGGAACAGCACGCGAGCCGGTGGTGGGGTCAGGCTGTTGGCCAGCGTGGAGTTGCAGAGTCTCGAAATGAGGAGTTGGAGCAGACATGATACTGTTGATTTGAGAGTGTATGGTAGGAAGAGGGAGATGTAACTTGCTGATCAACAACACAAAAACGTGCGGTGAGGTGTGCCCTGCACCAGCCGAACGCGCTAGCGTAGGGGTGGCAGAATGTAGCACAGGGGCCTAAGGCGTACCGGTGCTGCTAAGCGGGCAACAAAAAGGGGAGGGGTGCCGGAGCCGTCAGACGACTAACAACAGCAACAACAGGCGCTACAACAGCAGCGCATTCGCATTCGAGGGGCCGGAGCTGCGGCAGACGAAACACGAAAACCCATCGGCAAACCGGCGCGTGAGGCGGCTTGAGCAGATGGGGAGAAGAAGGCGGAATTCGAGTTATTTTTCATGGTACTCAACTTATCTCTCCCGCCGGTAAATACCGGGTCGGGCAGGAATTGGCACCTTTCGCGTCAACGAAGGTTGCCAGTGGGTCAGGGAGCCTGTTCTCTCGCCACTTCTGTATAAATTCTGAAAAACTGCCCCACCGGAAGCGGGGGAGTACCTGGTTGGTGATGCAAATGTAAAACCAGATTTGATATACGCAATACAAACGCAAACTATTTTTTGTTTTCGATCAGCTGATTTTTACTAGATGAAATTGGATGAATGCAATGGCTGATATAGTTGAAAATCAGTTGCATAAACGCATGGCGAATAAATAACGAGCGACTAGGAGATACTATTGCTCCGCCTTGTCTCTATGCTAAGTGCTTCATACAGGAGCTTATTTCCGGAAAATAAAGGCGTAAAAAAAGCCGCTCCTGAAGTGGAGCGACTTTTATAATATATCCAAGAGTGAAATGCTCTAGATTTTCGGTAGGGTCAACACTTGGCCTACTTCGATATGATCGGGGTTGGAGCCAATGATGGATTTGTTGGCGTCGTAAATCTGGTGCCACTTGGCAGCATCACCGTAGTGGTTCTTGGCAATCTTAGACAGCGAATCGCCGCTTACCACTGTGTAGGTCTGGCCTTGGGCAGCAGCGGGCTGCGTAGCTTGGGCAGGGTTGCCAAAGAAATCGGTAGCTCCGCCCGCAGCAGCAGGTTGTACGGGCTTTTTTTCGCCTTCGTTCGAGAGAAAATCAAACAGTCCCATGGTCGTGCGTTGGTTAATGGTGAAAGCAGAACGCAGCTCATCTGTGTGCAGTTGATGGCCACGGTGTCAGGCCTCATACGCTGGTGCAGACAAGAAGTTCTGCCTAGGTTAACTTAACCGTAGTAAAGCTGAACATCTTACAGAAACCCGCCGTAAGAGGCGCAAGACCGCATAGGCTTGTGCCTTGCGGTGATGTTGTACTCTCTCCCAATTTCAACCAATTCGCACATCTCATGAAAACGATGCCCTCTCCCTTTCGCTATTTGGCCAGCCTGTTGATGCTGCTGGTGCTGTTCACTTCTGCCTGCGGTAGCAAAGAAGGCAAAGTAGAAGGCGTAAATATGCTGTACGGCACAGAAAGCAAGATCTGGAAAACAGACAAGGAACTGGATGCTACCGGCGACAAAGTGAAGCAAACCGATACTCAGGAAGACGAGCGTATCACTTTCTTCGCCAACGGCCAGTACAATATGACCTCGCCCCAGGGTGCCGTAAACGGCAAATACACCTTCGACCAGGCCGGCAAAACCATTGCCATGACTCCCGATGGCTCGACTACCAGCAACTCGTTCAGCGTAGTTACCCTCACGGACGACAAACTGACGCTGAAAAGTGCTGAAGGTGCTGAACTACGCCTCGAAAAAGAGTAACACTGACAGCCGCTACACTTTAGTAGAAACAAAAAGCCTTTCCACCACGGTGGAAAGGCTTTTTTATTGACTATGAATTCCGGTAGCACTGTTGGTAACAAGCACCGTGAGCTAGGGCTGCCCGCTACGACTGCATAACTGTTTCCGCTTTGCGCGGACCGAATATCCGCGCTATCCAGCGGGGCAAGAACACGGCGCCGAGTACTAGGTACATATAGTACGTAACGAGGCGGTAGAGTAGTACCATGAAGTTGGTCATGGTGGGGGTGCCGATGAACTTGCCGAAAAAAGTAGGAAAAGCCCCTTCGGCAATGCCCGCGCCGCCGGGCGTAATAGCAATCAACAGAATAACTTTATACGTCAGGTTTCGGCCAAAAATCAGCCAGAACTCCGGCCACGTCACATCAATAAAGGCCGAAATCAGGCAGCCAATTACCAGGTAACGAGCGGTCCAGACAAAGGCCGTGCTCAGGGATGCCCGCAGCCAATACTCCCAGCCGTTGCCGCGTAGCTCAGCAGAAGCCAGCACCATTTCGTTGCCCATTTTGTAGGCCTTGCTCCGAAAACGACGAATGCCACGAATGGAGAACAGCCGTACCAGCAGCCGCTTCACCGACTGCGGGTTGAAGAAAATGGCATACATCATCAGCAACGCGTACAAGCTCACGAATACGTAGCTGGTAATGAAGCCAATACGAAGCGTGGTTACCAAGCCGCCTTGCAGGGCTTCGTGCGGGTACAGGGCATCACCCCCAATCCATACCACCAGCGGCACGGTCAGCATATAGTACATGTTGTCGAGCATGGCAGTGGCCATGATGTAGGCCACTGATTTGCCGAGCGGAATACCTTCTTTATGTAAGAGCAGGGGAGCCACGGCAGTACCGCCCACCGCCGACGGCAGCACGCAGGACGAGAATTCCCAGATCATAATGACGTCTAGGGATGCTCGCCAGCTAAGCACGCGTTGGGTGAGGTAGCGGATGCGGTAAACGTAGCCAGCATCACGGGCTACCAGCACCACCAGCATCAGGAGAAGCCAGAGCGGTTTGGCGTTGGCTAAGGGAGCCAAGTCGCCGGGTTTGTAGCTGCGCCAGAACATAAATCCAACCACACTCAGCCCAATCAGCACCGGCAAGACTATCCGCGAGGGGCGAAGCTTATCCAGGAGTTGTTGGTCTTCAGTTTGTTGCTCAGCAGAGGGATGAGGCATGGGAATGCGCAGGAATTGTAGGTCAAAAGTAGGTATTATAGCAGGCAGGGCGTTAAAGAAGCGGTAATTAAGAACGATTTACGCGCTGTGCTTTTGCTAGGTACCTAACGGAAAGTTGTTGTGTTGGCGTGTTAGTTGCGGGTCGACCCAGTTTACAAACCACATGTGAGCTGAACCGCTCAAACAGAAAACCCGTAACTTTGGGTATCGTACGCAACGAGCAGCCGGGGGTATATTAACCTTTCTAGCTTATTGGCTGTTACTTTATTCCCATCTGCTTCCTTTATACATGATTGTCGAACCTGGTGAATTGCTGGCGGCCATAGACTCGCCCGACGACCTGAAAAAGCTCAGCCACGATCAGTTGGTTCAACTGAGCCAGGAGCTACGTCAGTTCATTATTGATACGGTTTCGATTTACGGGGGGCACTTCGGCGCTTCGCTTGGCGTAGTGGAACTAACCGTAGCACTGCACTACGTTTTCAATACGCCCTACGACCAGCTGGTGTGGGATGTGGGCCACCAAGCCTACGGCCACAAAATTCTGACGGGCCGCCGCGACCGGTTTCCAACCAACCGCCGCTACAATGGCATGTCGGGTTTTCCGAAGCGCAAGGAAAGTGAGTACGATGCTTTTGGTGTAGGACACAGCAGTACCAGCATTGGTGCCGCCCTCGGCATGGCCGTAGCTTCCGACTACAAAGGCGAATTCGACCGGCAGCACATTGCGGTTATTGGCGACGGTGCCATGACGGCTGGTATGGCTTTCGAGGCCCTCAACCACGCTGGCGTCACCAATTCCAACCTGCTGGTTATCCTCAACGATAACTGCATGAGCATCGACCCCAACGTGGGCGCGCTCAAAGAATACCTCACCGACATTACCACCTCCCGCACCTATAACAAAGTGCGCGATGAGCTGTGGAACGTGTTAGGCAAGCTCTCGAAATTCGGACCCAACCCGCAGCAGATTGCCCGTAAGGTGGAGTCGGCTATGAAGGCAACGCTGCTCAAGCAAAGCAACTTGTTTGAGGCGCTGAAGTTCCGCTATTTCGGCCCCGTGGATGGGCACGACGTGCAGCACCTCGCCACCATCCTCAACGACCTCAAGAGCATTCCGGGCCCCAAAATCCTGCACTGCGTGACGGTGAAGGGCAAGGGCTATGTACTAGCTGAAAAAGACCAAACGCTGTGGCATGCTCCTGGCCTGTTTGACAAAGTAACGGGCGAAATCAGCAAGAAAACCTACTCGACGCCCCAGCCACCGAAGTATCAGGATGTGTTCGGGCACACCATGATCGAGCTGGCCGAGCAGAACGACAAAATCATGGGCGTGACGCCGGCTATGCCCTCGGGCTCGTCGTTGAACCTGATGATGGCGGCCATGCCCAAGCGGGCGTTTGATGTGGGCATTGCCGAGCAGCACGCCGTAACCTTCTCGGCAGGCATGGCTACGCAGGGCCTCATTCCGTTCTGCAACATCTACTCTTCGTTCATGCAGCGCGCCTACGACCAGGTGCTGCACGATGTGGCTCTCCAAAACCTGCACGTGGTGTTTTGCCTCGACCGGGCAGGCTTTGCAGGCGCCGATGGCCCGACGCACCATGGCTGCTACGATTTGGCTTTCATGCGCTGCATTCCCAACATGGTGGTGTCGGCCCCGATGAACGAAGAAGAACTGCGCAACCTGATGTACACGGCTACGCTGCCCGAAAACGCCGGTCCGTTCAGTATCCGCTACCCGCGCGGCGAAGGCGTGATGCCGGAGTGGCGCAAGCCCCTAAAGAAAATTACGGTCGGCAAAGGCCGGGTGGTGCGCGAGGGTCAAGGAGTAGCGGTGCTCAGCATCGGCCACATCGGCAACTACGCCACGAAAGCAACGCAAAAACTCGTGAGTGAGGGCATCAACCCCGGCCACTACGATATGCGCTTTTGCAAGCCCCTGGACGAAGAACTGCTCCACACTATCTGCCAGCAATATCAAGCGTTAGTGACGGTAGAGGATGGCTGCTTGCAAGGCGGTTTCGGCGCCGCCGTGTTGGAGTTCATGGCCGACCATGGGTATCACATGCCGGTTCGCCGCCTCGGCATTCCGGACCGAGTGGTGGAGCACGGCACGCAAGACGAACTATACAAAGAGTGCGGCTTTGATGCCGATGGTATTGCGGCTGCCTTACGTGAGTTGAGCGGTAAAGTAATTGCCAAATCTGTTGTGGAAACAGTACTATTGTAAACTCTCTTTGAGCAAAGAAAGGCCCCGCTGGATTCGTCCAGCGGGGCTTTTTTGCGTTATAGCAAGTCAGTAGCAAGATGTGAGCGGAGGTAGAGAAATGAGAAGTAGAGGATATTTAAAGCTAGGCATATGGCCTTGAGAATCTCACAGTGGCATGATGCAGCAGTTCGAGCAGACAGTGGTTTAGATAGCGTGCTTTTGGTAGCTGAGGCTGTTAGCAGCAGCTTTTCTAGCCTCGTCCTCGCATCGCCGGCGAATTACTTCCAAGATTCGCCGCTGGATTTCACTCATTACGTAGTCGGTCCAGAGGCCGGCATAGGCGTTGATGCGGGTACTGAGGCGTTGCTGGCTGTACAGCACAAGGCGAGTTTGGACAGGGCCAGCGGGTATCAACTCGTAGGTGCCTCGTAGCACGTCGAAAAACCGGCCACCGACGGTTACGTGCTCGTCGAAGGTGGTAGGTGGGATGGTAGCCGTATTGGGAACGATGCTGAAAGACAGGCGCCGTTGTGGCTCCCACACATCAACAGTTTCGATGAACTCTACGCCCCGTTCGAAGGTAGCATGGCGCACACCGCCCACGCCCTCATGCGTGAGCGTAGCTTCCACGGGCCGCGGGAAGCCAATTTTGTCGATTAGGCTTGGTCCCAAGTCCTGGGCCTGAATGGGCGGTACCCGGACGATTTGCTGCCAAACCACGGAGGCGGGTGCCTGAATAAGCACAGTATTCTCGACGCGGCGCAGGCTGTTGGGAGTGGCAAACTGGCTTTCAAGCGGTGCCAGCAGGAAGGGCAATAGCGCAAAGACGGCCACGGTGTAGGTTTTGTCTTTGTTGGGTTTGTCGTCGGTAAACAGCAGGTAGAGAACAGACCCTATGTAGGAAGTGATAAAAAAGAGCGGCGAGATAATCAGCACGCAAATCATGCATTCTGAGTGAAACAGCAGTGCCATAAATAGGAACAGCATAACCGTTACGAAAGGCCCCCATACCGTCCGCCAAGATTTGGAAGCAGTAGCGGGTGTGAAATGCGTGGTAACGGCTCCTAGCGCCATTGGGATGAGCAGCAGAAAGCAAAGCATAAGCAGTCCGCCGCCATTGAAGGTGCTATTGGCAAAAACAAGTCGGCCGAGTAGGGCAACGAACAGGCCTGCCGCTACGGCAATAACATAGTGTAGATTATTATGCTCGGAGGCCATTGGGATAATAGGTAGATAGGAACACGCACGGTAAATGTGCGTACTTGTTCCGACCCATCTGCGGTATTCCTGCACGAACTTTTGCATTTACTTATGCCTGTCCAACCAACCATCCTCTTCCTGCACGGCTTTGCTGAAAGCCGGGAAGTGTGGACCGATTTCACCCGCGACTTTCCCGACAACTACCGGTTGCTAACGCTCAATCTGCTTGGGCACGGCACCAACATACACGACATTCGGGACTATAGCATGGAGGCGCAGGCGCGCTACGTGGCGGAGCAATTGCGGCAGAAAGGAGTGGAAAAGGCGCTGCTAGTCTGCCATAGCATGGGTGGCTACGTGGCGCTAGCTTTTGCAGAGCGCTATCCGGATATGGTAGCAGGCTTGGTGCTGTTTCATTCCACTGCCTTACCTGATACCGACGAGAAAAAAGCGAACCGCGACAAAAACATAGAGTTTGTGCGCCGCCATGGCGTCGAGAAATTCATGGAATCCTTTATCCGGCCGTTGTTTGCGCCAGCCAACCGGGAGCAACTGCTGGAGCAGCGCGAATTTCTGGAGGATATTGGCCGGGCCACGCCCGAAGCCACCGTGCTAGGTGCCTTAGAGGCTATGAAAAACCGTCCCGACCGCACCAAGGTGTTAAAGGAAGCTAAGTTTCCAGTACTCTTCGTGGTGGGCAAAGAGGACGTAGCCGTATCAATGGAAAGCGTGCTGCCACAGTTGGCGCTACCGGCCCAAAGCCACGCCCTGCTGCTTGGTGATGTTGGGCACCTGGGCTTTTTCGAGGAGCCGGAACTCACGCGCTTGGCAATAGTGAATTTTGCGGACGCAGTATATGAGCCCAAGCACTAAGTACAGACGCTGATACTGTTGCTTATAGATACTAAGGCAGGTAGGGAGTTGCTGTAGTGCACACCAAAACGCCGGTGCCATCTAGGTGAGTACTGCAACGGTTGGCAGGCAGAAGTGATTCACGGATGACTGTATATGACCCAAAAAAAGCCCTGTAGAACATTCTACAGGACTTTTCTTTGAACCACACAGTTGTATGCGCTTATTCCACGGGCACCATTTTGCTGCGTAGAGCATCAGGCACGTCGTTCAACGACATGATGTGCAGTGGATGCGTGTCGGTTGGGTTGAAGCCCTGTCCAATAGGAGACAAAGCTCCCTGAATTTCCTTGTCGGAAATGCGGTACATAGCTCCGGTGAGTGGATCTACAATCAAAAATCCAATAAGGCCTCCAAAAACGATGTTGCCGAAATACCACCCGTTCACGTCAGACTCGAGCGTTAGTTTCTTGTCTTCAAACCCCTCTTTCTTGAACGTCAGGGTGTAAATCTCGCGGCGCATATAACCAGATCCTGACTTGAGCGTAACGGCGGTTGGTGCCACACCACTAAATACTTCTTTACCATCGCGGTTGGTGACCGTAAAGTTGGCGCCAGCGGGCACGCTACTGATAACAACCGGATAACGGCTCTTGCTTACAATAGAAGCACAACTGCCAAGCAGCAAGGTGGCTGCTAAGGCGAACGGTAAGGTTACTTTCATATTTAAAAGAATAAGGTAGAAAAGAGAAAAGAGTAGATGACCACAGACAGATATTGGTGGAACTTCTAAAATTATACCACTCTGCTTGGTCTTAGGAACTGGCTCTGCATAAACATTGAATAATTATAATATAATAGTAGTTGAATCCTGTTTAATTACAAGTCAATATAGGAGCTGGCCGTACTTGCTCCCCACTAGGTAGCTCGGCACCTAGCTTTGCTGTCTGACTCTACCTCTTCAATGCCTCAGGTTGTAGGAATGACCTGTTTCTACCAGCAGTGGCTAGACAAAGTAAAACGGGTAAGTAGCAGCCCGCTGAATTGTGCCATTCTACTTAATCCTGAACGTAAACGGCACCACGTAAAACACCTTCACGGGTTTGCCTTTCAGCTTGGCGGGCGTGAGGGCTGCTGGTTGGCTGAGCGCCGCGTCCAACACGGCCTGGTTCAGCTCTGGTCCCGCCGACTTCACCACCTGGGCCTGCTCTAGCGCGCCCGCTTCGTTGACCACAAAGTACAGGTACACGGTGCCCTCCATGCGGTTGCGTAAGGCCTGCGTTGGGTATTTTAAGGAGCGCTGTATTTTGGTTTGGATGTCAAACTTGTCGCTTGGCGTACTGAACACCGGCATTTGATCGGCGTAAGGATAGATCTTCTCTTTGGGCGCTGATGACGGAACAGGATTGAACACCAAAGGCATTACAAACGTGTCGCTTTCCACGGGCGTGCCGTCTAAGTTGGCGGGAGTCCAGGTGGGCATTGCTTGTATCCAGAGCGTTGCGGCTTGTTCTAGTACGGGCTTTGCAGCGTCAATTTCAGCTCGGGGCGCAGGGTCTTGCTGGGGCTTGCGCATGAGTGGCCCAATGGGTTTCGCCTCCGTTACTTTGCCCTCCTTGTTGATTTTGAACTTCACAAATACCCGCGCATCGAGTCCTGCGGGGCGAGCAGCCTCTGGATAGGGAATGGCCCCCAAGTAAGCGAGAAGTGCGTCGGGGCCGCCCGGATATTGCGGTTCGGTGGTGACGGCGGACGATGGGTTGGGCTGGATAGCAAAGCTGATGGGCACCGTTAAGGATACGGCCACGGGCTTGCCCTGCTGCTGCCCTGGCTGCCAGCCGGTCATGCCTGATACCACCCGCAGGGCTTCTTGGTCTAGCGCGGGGGCAACGGGCTTTACCACTTGCACCTGCTCTACTTTCCCTTGCGCATTCACTACAAACGAAACAAACACTTTCCCACTGGCACCTGCCTGAACGGCCTCGGCCGGATAGCGGACGTTACGCCGCAGGTACGCTATAATGGAGTCGTTGCCACCTCCGTTGTAACGCGGCATTTGCTCTACAAACGTGAAAACCTGGGTGGTAGAGGTAGCCGACGGCGGAGTGGTCTGAGCAAACAAGCCGGTGGCAACAACGAGCAGTAGTCCTGTCAGAGCACTATACCAGCAGGCTTTCGTGGTGGGGTTCATGTAAATCTGGCCGTATGGATATGGAATTGCGTATTCAAGGTAAGTGCTTCTGCGTATACTACCTCTGTTGCTATAAGCTGTTTGCCAAGGCGCCGCAATAGAGAGGAGAAAACAGCAAAAGAGCCTCCCAAACCAAGTTTGGAAGGCTCTGCACGGAATGAATGAAGTAAGCGAGCTTATACGGTGGCGGCCTCTTGGGTAAGAAGCCCCATCTTCATCATAGCTTCTGCAATCTGTACGGCGTTGGTTGCGGCTCCCTTGCGTAGGTTGTCGGCTACCACCCACATATTGAGGGTACGGGGCTGCGTTTCGTCGCGGCGCAGACGGCCAACAAGCACTGCGTCGCGGCCGTGGGCGTCTTTGGGCATCGGGTAGCGGTTGTTGGCCACGTCGTCCACCACTTCCACGCCTTCGGTGTTGCGCAGGATGCGGAACACGTCTTCCATTTCAAATTCCTGAGCAAATTCCACGTTCACCGCCTCGGAGTGGCCGCCCATTACGGGGATGCGCACGGTGGTGGCGGTTACGCGGATGCTGTCGTCGCCCATGATTTTCTTGGTCTCTTTCACCATCTTCATCTCCTCTTTGGTGTAGCCGTTGTCCTCGAACACGTCGATGTGGGGCAGCACGTTCAGGTCGATGGGGTGGGGGTAGGCAGGGTTGCTGGCCGCTTGGCCGGCGCGCTCTTCCATGAGTTGGTCAACGGCTTTCTTGCCGGTGCCGGTTACGCTCTGGTAGGTGCTCACCACAATGCGCTCCACTTTGTAGGCGTCGTGCAGCTTGTTGAGCGCTACCACCATTTGAATGGTCGAGCAGTTGGGGTTGGCAATGATTTTATCGTCGGCGGTGATTTCCTTGGCGTTGATTTCGGGTACCACCAGCTTTTTGGTGGGGTCCATGCGCCAGGCCGAGGAATTGTCGATAACAACGGTGCCAACTTCGGCAAACCGAGGGGCCTGCTCTTTGGATATCGAACCGCCAGCCGAGAAGATGGCCACTGCCGGACGGGCCGCAATGGCGTCGTCCATGCTAATCACCTTGTACTTTTTGCCTTGGAATTCGATTTCCTGACCCACCGATTTCTCGGAGGCAACGGGCAGGAGTTCCGTGACCGGGAAGTTACGCTCGGCCAGCACTTTCAGCATCTCGCCACCGACCAAACCGGTGGCACCTACTACGGCTACTTTCATGGTTGTTAAGGTTTGGATTCCCTAAAGGTAAGGCCAGTAAATTCTTTTATCTTTCTGGCTGTGCTTTGTTGTGAAAAAGTGCAGCCGCCCACGGTTTTGTTCAATAGGTTGCGGCGCGTTTCTAAAGGGAATATTCAGGTATACAAGGGCGTGCAATCTTATCTGTTTTCGTGAAAAAACTACTACTACTATTCCTGCTAGCGCCGTTTGCTGCTAGTGCGCAGCTGCTCGATACATTTGCCGACGGTAACTTCACCCAGAATCCGGCCTGGACTGGCGACGGAGCTAGTTTCCAGGTAAACGCGCAGCAGCTCCAAAGCAACGGCCCCGCCGTTACGGGTACCACGCTGCAACTCGTAACGCCAAGCCAGGCTGCCGCCGGAGGAACCACCTGGGAGTTCTGGGCGAACCTGCGGCTGGCTACCAGCAGCGGCAACTACGCCGATGTATGGCTAACATCAGAGCAAGCGGACTTAAAAGCCACTGGCAACCGTGGGTACTTCGTGCGCCTGGGTGGCACCGCTGATGAGGTAGCCTTGTTCCGAAAAGACGCCAGTGGCAGCCCGGTATATGTAGTGAATGGCGCCGATGGCACTCTGGCTTCCACCACCAGTAACCTGGTTCGGGTGCGCGTAACTCGCTCCGCGCAGGACGTCTGGACGCTGGAGCGGGACTTGGCCGGCACCACCACCTACGTCCGAGAAGGCACGGCCACGGATGCTACGTTGCAGCGTGGAGCCTATTTCGGGGTCCAGCTAACGTACTCGTCGGCCAACAGCCGCGCTTTCTATTTCGACGACTTTCGCGTTGCGGACACTGCCGCGCCGGCTCCGCACACGGTTACCGTTGTTGCAACTCGGCAGTTGGACGTGCTGTTCAACGAGGCTGTTACCACACAGGCTGCCAGCAGCTACCGCCTAGTAGCGGCCGGAGCACCTTCCGTAGCAAGCGCCCAGCGCGACGCGGCGAATCCTGCGCTGGTGCACCTAACCCTAACTGCCGATCTGCCAGTGGGAACTACCACGTTGGAAATCCGCAACATCACGGACCTGTACGGGAACACGGCTGCTGGGCCACTGACGGTGAGTTTCCAGAACAACGGCTTTGCTGCGGCGCCCACCTCGAATCAGGTGCTTATCACGGAAATATTTGCCGACGAAACTCCAACCGTAGGACTACCCACCGCCGAGTACTTGGAGATTCACAATCCGTCGGCTACGGCGGTGCTGGATTTAACTGGGGTACGGCTACTGAAGGCAGGTAGCACCAGCAGCCCGGCCGTGTTTCCCGCGGGGGCTGTGCTGTTGCCAGGCGAATACGCCGTGGTATGCGGCAGCACCCGAACGGCGCAGTTCACTTCCTTCGGCAAGGTGTTCGGGCTAACCAACTTTCCTAGCCTAACCAATTCCGGCGACCAACTGCTGCTGCGCGGGCGTACCGGCCAAACGCTGTTCGAGGTGAACTACTCCGATACGTGGTATAAAGACAGCCGCAAAAAAGAGGGCGGATGGAGCCTGGAGCTAGTAGATACCAGCAACCCGTGTGCAGGTATTGAAAACTGGATGGCCAGTACCGACGCCAGCGGCGGCACGCCCGGCCGAACCAACGCTGCCCGTGCCACCAACCCCGACCGTACTGCCCCCCTGCTCCAGCGCGCTTTAGCGTTGAATGCTTCCACTATTCGCTTGTTCTTCGGGGAAAAGCTGGACAGCACGGCATCAGCTAATCCCGCTCTGTACACGCTCGCGCCTGCCATATCTGGGGTGCGCGTAGCGCCCGTCGGACCCGATTTTCGGAGCGTGGACCTGCTGCTAAGTGCCCCGTTACAACCCAATCAGCCCCTAACCGTGGCCGTCAGCGCTGCTACCGACTGCGTGGGCAATGCGGCTGGCCCCACCACGTCGGCCACCTTTGCGCTGCCGGTGCCCGTGGCCGCTGGCGATGTAGTGCTCAATGAAATCCTGTTCAACCCCCGTACAAGTGCCGTGGACTTTGTGGAATTGCTTAACCGCTCCACTAAGTACCTGGATGTACAAGGGTGGCAATTAGGAGCTGAAAAGCCAGACGGCACCACCGACCAGAACCTCGTGAATAGTAGCCCCCACGTACTGGCCCCCGGCCAGTTGCTGCTGCTCACCACGCGCCCCGATGTGGTAAGGAGCCAGTACCCAACCAGCGCCGAGCCCGCCACTTTCTTGCAGATGGCAGGTTTCCCTACCTACCCAGATGATGCTGGCATTGTGGTACTGCACGATGCGCAAGGCCGTTTGCTGGACCGCTATGCCTACGCCGAGGAGCACCACCTGAAGCTGCTCGATGACTTGAATGGCGTGTCGCTGGAGCGGATTCGGGCTGAAGGACCAAGTACGGCAAGCAACTTTCACTCAGCGGCCAGTGCTGTTGGGTATGCCACTCCGGGCCGCCACAACTCACAGCAGCAAGAGGACCCCAGCGGCGGCAAACTGTTCAGCATAGCGCCCGAAGTATTCACGCCCGATGAAGACGGCCAGCAGGATTTTACCACCCTCAACTACAGCCTAGACAGCCCGGGCTATGCGGCCAGCGTGACTGTATACGATGCGCAAGGCCGCATAGCGCGCCGCCTGGTCCGCAATGAAACCCTGGCAACCGCTGGCTTTTTTCAGTGGGATGGCCTGACCGACCGCGGGCAGAAAGCAGCAATTGGCTATTACGTGCTGCTGATTGAGTTATTCAAACCCAATAGCGGCGAAAAGCACCAATACAAAAAGACGGTAGTACTCGGAACACGTTTCTAGAAGCCAGAGCGTACCAGCAGCACCGCTAAGCGTTTGCCCGGGCTGCCTCAGATAGCGTGGCCAAAATGCCGGATGCAGGGCTTCCAGAAATCCTGGTGAAACTGAATCCAGCCGTGTACCCCGAAAGGCAGGCTGTTGATGTCGTGGTTATTGAATGGCAACTCGCTTTCCTTCCAGTCTACATATTCAGCGCCGAAGTTTTGGGCCAGCGCCACGGGCGGTATTTTGAAGCTGCGCAAGAGTTTAGGGAAATGGTTGGTAAGAAAGATGTCATCCAAAAAGCCCCTTTTCCGCAGCCTTCTTATCCAGTGATAGAAGTTGATATACGCCCTGAATTTGGACGTAATGTGGTAGAACGTGCTAACCTTTTTGATGGCGAATCCGCCGTTGCCGAAATATTCCGGCTGGCTGAATCCCAGGATTTTCCGCACCGGCGTGTCGGGACTGAAAAAAGAGGGATTATAAATGACAGCTCCAATGTAGTCGTAGCCCAGGGAGCACCATTTTTCCAGCTCGTCGCGAAACACGAAGGCGTCGAGGTGGCAAATCATCATGTATTCGTAAGGCAAAAAGCGCTGATAGTAGACGGGGTTGGTTAGCAATTCTCCAAAAGCATTACGGCCCTGCCACTCAAACCGCTCGACGGTTACTTCCGCTTTTCCCCGGCAAAACTCTTCATACCACTTGGTATTCAGTTCAGTAGCCGCCATGAACACGATAGGATACTTGTGTAGGACGGAGAGGGTTTGGGAGAGAGAAATCTTTTCCAGCTCCGACGGTTCTTCTAAATGAATGGGTATTACTACAGTGGCGAGAGCCTTCTTCATGTAAATAGTATAAGCATAGGTTGTAAAAATACTATTAGTCTGCATTCAATGCAACTACATAGGGCAGGAACTAGCAGCACTATTATTAAACCCCTGATAGCCATCCATGTCCAAGCAACATGACAACGACGCAACAGCACCTACAGCACTTGTATTGGCGTGCCGGGTTTGGACCTCGCCCCGAGGATTTGGCCAGCGGCGTAAGCCCACGTAAAGCACTGCGTCAGCTCCTGCGTGATTCCGAAAAGGTGGAGCTGCTCGGCAATCCGGCCATGCAGTACCAGGAGCCGCTTACCCCGTTTGTGGCCCTGCCATCGGGGGCGGGTACTCCTCAAAACGGCATGGTAACGACGCCAGACCAAACAGCCTTGGGTTCGAGGAGCAAGCAGCCACCTGCCGATGCCTCTCCAGCTAATAGGGGAGAACTGCTGCAGGGCATGAATACGCTGCCGTTGTTGCGCCGGGAGAGCATGACGGCGCAGCAGCGCAAGATGCAGAACGACAGGATCAGGCAAGCTTTTTACGCTATGAATACTGGCTGGCTAGGTCGGATGGCTACCTCGCCGGCGCAATTGCGGGAGAAGCTCACGTTTTTCTGGCATGGCCATTTCGCCTGCCGCGTACGGCGGCCCGATGCGGCGCTGCAACTCAACAATACCATCCGCCAGTTGGCGCTAGGCAAATTCGGCGACCTGCTGCTGGCGGTGAGCAAGGAGCCAGCTATGCTGCAATTCCTCAACAACCAGCAAAACCGCAAGCAGCGCCCCAACGAGAACTTTGCCCGGGAAGTGATGGAGCTTTTCACGATGGGCCGCGGCAACTACACCGAGAAAGATGTGAAAGAAGCGGCCCGCGCCTTCACAGGCTGGGGGTACAATGGGCAAAGCCAATTTGTGTTCCGCGCCAACCAGCACGATGAGGACCCGAAAACCTTCCTGGGGCACACCGGCAACTTCACCGGCGAGCAGGTGCTGCGCATCATCTTGGAGCAGCCGCGCACCGCCGAGTTTATTGCCACCAAGATGTATCGCTTCTTCGTGAACGATACGCCCCATCCGGCGCATATTCAGCCGCTGGCCCAGGCGTTCTTCAAGAGCGACTACGATATCAGTGCGCTGGTGGAGCAGATGTTTTCCGCCGAATGGTTTTACGAAGCCGCCAACGTCGGGACGCGCATCAAGTCGCCAATAGAACTGTTAGCGGGCATTAAGCGCACCACAGGGTTGCAGCTAGCGGATAGCAAACCGCTGATTGTGTTTCAGAAAGCGCTGGGCCAGACATTGTTCGAGCCGCCAAACGTGGCGGGCTGGCCCGGTGGCCGCAACTGGATAGATTCGTCGTCGTTGCTTTACCGGTTGCAGCTGCCTTCCGTGCTGCTCCGAAACGCCGAGTTCCAAGTGGCCTTGAAGGAAGACGAAAACGACATTGCACCGCAGGTGTCGAAGTCGGACCGTACGTTTCGGCAGCAGGTGAAAGCCACTGTGCAACTGGCGCCAATACAGGCGATGCTGGCCAAGACTGCCCCCAACCAGCAAGCTGCCAAGCTCAGCGAACTGTTGTTGCAGACACCTATTCGACCCGAAAACCTAGCGCTGGTCCAGAAAGCAGCCGATGCAGTTCCCGCTGAAGGCCGCCTGCGTGCCATGGTAACCAGCATGCTCAGTTTGCCGGAGTACCAGCTGATGTAGCAAATGAGCTGTGTGGTACAGTCGTCATGCAGAGGCAGAGCCGAAGCATTGTGCGTGCTGATGCAGAATTAGGAACTCAACGACACCACGCGAGATGCTTCGGCTCCGCTTCTGCATGACGGTTTAAATAAATAGCACTATGGCTACTTCCCGCCGCGACTTTCTAAAGACTTCCGTGCTGGCCAGCAGCTTGCTGTTCGTGCCGAAATTCTTGCATGCCCTAGACCGCCAAGGCCTCCAGAAACTAGCGGATGCCAATGGCCGCCGGCTGGTGGTGGTGCAGCTAGGCGGCGGCAACGACGGGCTGAACACCATCATTCCGTTTCGCAACGACCTCTACTACAAAGCCCGCCCTACGCTGGGTATCAAAGAACAAAGCGGCATCCTAGCGCTCGACAAAGACTTGGGCTTCAATCCCGCCATGACCCAACTGAAGGGGCTCTACGACCAAGGCCACGTGGCCGTGCTGAACTCAGTAGGCTACCCCAACCCCGACAGGTCACACTTCCGCTCCATGGACATCTGGCAGAGTGGCTCGGCCTCCGATCAATACGTGAGCACCGGCTGGCTGGGCCGCTACCTCGACTCCAACTGCCCGGCTTGCCAAGTGCCCTACAACGGGCTGGAAGTGGATGATACGCTGAGCCTGGCCATGAAAGGTGCGCTGCGCAAAGGGCTGGCGCTGAAGAACCCCGAGAAGTTTCACCAGATAACGCAGAACCGATTTCTTGCGCAAGTGAGCGGGGAAAAGCCGGCTGGGGCAGTATCGGAACTGGACTACCTCTACCAGACGCTGGCCGAAACCACTTCTTCGGCCGATTACCTCTACCAGACGTCTAAGGTCTACAAGTCCAGCGTGGCGTACCCCACCACCGAGTTTGGCCGCAACCTGAAAACCACGGCGGAGCTGATTAACTCTGGTATCGAAACGCGGGTGTTCTATGTGTCGCTCACTGGGTTTGACACGCACGTACGGCAGCAAGAGCAGCAAGGAAAATTGCTCGGCGACTTGTCGAACGGCTTGGCGTCTTTCGCCGAAGACCTGCAACAAGCCCGCAACTTCAACGATACGCTGGTCGTGGTGTTTTCGGAGTTCGGCCGTCGCGTAACCCAGAACGCCAGCAACGGCACCGACCACGGTACGGCCAACAACGTGCTCTTACTTGGGGGTGGGCTTCGGCAAAAAGGAATACTCAACAACGCGCCCGACTTGGAAAACCTGCTCGACGGCGACTTGCGCCACCAACTGGATTTCCGTAGCCTTTACGCCTCCATCCTGCACGACTGGCTGCAAGCCGACGACAAAGCTATTCTGGGCCAGGAGTTTGAGCGGCTGAAAGGGTTGGTGTAGAACCGTCGTAGGGCTATAGCTGCGGCACTTTCGACACGTACAAGGTGCCGTTTGATGTGTTGCAATACTTGAATGTTTCCCGCCCGCCGCATAGTGGCGCAGAAGCTGTAACGTAGAGCCGAGACTTGGTATCAAAGGCGATGCTCGTAATCTGGTGGTCCTGCGGTAATGTTAGGTGCTTGCCAGTTGACGTCTGGATGCCGACATAGTCGATGCGCGAACTGCTGGAGTTAGGTGCCAGCGGCGTCAGCAAGTACTCGATACTGTACAGCGTACCGGAGGCGGCCGTAACCTTGTTGCGGGGCACGCGCGGTTCGAAATCAGCGCGGCGCCAGTTGCGGTAGGGCCGCCAAGTCAGGCCCTTATCGACACTAAAGTGAGAGGGGGAGGTAGCATACTGAATCTGGTCGTTCAGCGCAGAGCCTAATCCTGCGTTGAGGGTCAATAGTGTGTCCTGTTGCTGATAAAATCCAAATAGTCCGCTGTTAGTCTGGTAGTCGCCTTTCTTCCAGGTCTTACCACGGTCTTGGGTGGAGTAAATTTCATAGCGGGTGGTAATGACAAGCGTCCCGTCGATGTCGCCAGCTACAGCCTCAATGTCGCGGTCGTCGGGAGAGCGGAGAGCGTACCAATCGGCATATTCAGGTTGGGGCAAGGCGTCGTTGTCGTCCTCTTTTTGGCAGGCGCCTACGCTGGCAAGGGCCAGGCCGCATAATAATAATAAGCGTTTCATAGTTGACAAGGATAGTAGCAGAAAGACAGTAAGGTACCGGTTCTGCTCTGTACTTCAGCTGATTTGAGGTGATATCCTTGTCACCTAGTCTTCGCCTCCTCACATGCCCATTCCACAGCCGAAAGCTACACTGCACGAAATCTTCGCGGTTGGGTTGCTAAGCGTAGCGTGCGGCAACAGCAAATGGTAGGTCGTCGATGACGTTGAACCGCTACCCTAATTTCTACGCCACCGTGCTCCACAACTAGCTGGAAGCTATTGACAGCAGCATTCCAGGTAAGTAATTCGAGCAGTTGAGAACAGGAGCACAAGCCGCTGCCAGTAAGTAAGCTCATCCGTTAAGTACTAAATTATAGTACCTCAACAATATCCTTTGCTTATGTTGACCGTAGAAAGTGACATACTTCATCCTTTCCACTCCAACCACGAAACCATCATGAAAGTAATATCACCCCGCGTGCACGGCATGCTCGACTACGGCACCATTGCCCTGTTTGCATTAGCTCCTACCATCTTCAATTTCGATGGCCCATACGCCACCGTCTGTTACGTCCTAGCCGCCGGCTATCTGGTCATCACGCTCCTAACCGACTTCCCTATGGGTGTGGCCCGTATGATTCCGTTCCCGATTCATGGCGGCTTGGAACTGGTAAGCGGGTTGGCTCTGCTGGCCGCACCCTTCCTGTTTGGCTTCAGCGACGACAACCACGAAGCTCGCAATTTCTTCATGGGCATGGGCATTCTGTTCCTGGGTACTTGGATGCTTACTGACTGGAAGGCCAACACTCATACGAGTGCCACGCACAATGCCATGATGCCAAACCATCAGCACTAATTGCGGGTAACTCCTATTAAAAAGCCCGGCTGCTGCGTGCAGCCGGGCTTTTTTGATGAGCCTTAAAGGCCGGAAGGTCAGCAATATCCTTGTGTTGCGCGAGCCGTAACAGAAAGTATGGTTTCACCTCACAACTCTACCGCGTATGAAAATCCTGTCACCTACCGCCCACGGTGTCGTTGATGTAATGTTCATCACTTTCTTGGCCATGGCTCCCATTATGTTCGATTTGGAGCCTGCCGTTGATACCGCCTGTTTTGTAATGGTGGGCGGCTACCTGGCTCTGACGCTCCTAACCGATTTCAAAATGGGGCTCATTCGCCTGGTGCCCTTTCCCATCCACGGCTGGCTTGACTTGCTAACGGGCATTGCGTTGCTGGCTGCCCCCTTCCTTTTCCACTTCCCGGCGGGTAGCGCCGAGCGCAACTTATCTTGGGTGCTAGGCGCAGTATCGGTTGTCACATGGCTTATCACCGACTGGAAATTTCAATCTCGCTCGATGATGACCGACAATGGGTAATCAATTAGCTCCTTACAAGAAAAAGCCCCTGCATAACGGATGTGCAGGGGCTTCTCTTTGTAGGTTTTCTTTCAGTAACTGTTGGGCTACCGTTCAAACACCAGTCCTACGTAGTATTCTCGGTCGGAGAAGCGGCTAATGGCAAAGCGGCGCCCAAAGTCCAATTGCACCCGTTCCGAAACGTGGAAGATAGGCCCTACGTTGATGGCAGAATTCCACTGCTTGCTATCCAAATCGAGGCGGGTTGAAAACTCCGCGAAAACGGCCAGCCACTCATTGAAGCCGTGGTCGAGAGCAAAGGAAGGGGCTAGCTCTACATAATGCTTTTCTTTTTCGCGGTCGTAGCTAAGCAGGGAAGCTGCTTGAGCACTGATGTGCCAGTCGTTTTGGAAGTTATACGTGGCTGGTAGTAGCAGTCCATACTCATAGCCACCTGCTCCTTCCCGGCCACCGGTAGGCAACCGCACAAAGCCAATGGCGGCTATCACTAGGGCCTCGGTTTCGTCGTCATCACCGATGAAGTTGTGTTTCACCCGCACGGCCATATCGCCGAAGCCTGCGTGGCGCTCGGGCTCACTGCCTTGTTCCCAATCTTTTTCCACCGTGTAAGGATCAACGAAAACCTGCACTTCGGTTTTGTCGCTGATGCCTGCCCGAATGGCAAAGGCGTTCAGGCGTAGCATCCGGGACCGGGGTTGTTGCCCTGGCCTGCTGTTGGTAAGCCGCACAAGGTCGGTTTCAAACTGGAAATGGCCTGGGTCGATGGTGTTAGGGCTTTCTGTGACACCAGGACGGTCGGCGTTGAGAGGACGCAATTGCCGCCCGCCCGATGATGAGCCGCCAGCCTCCGAAGACGTAGCGCGTTTGAGCGTGTCGGCCGGGGCTTGTGCATAGCCGGAAGTAGTCAGTAGAGAAAGCCACGTACACGTAAGCAAGAGAAGAATTCGGGTCATAGAATGCGGCGCAAGAGGTGAGAGCGAAGAAAGATTGCCGCCAAGCTCCAGCTTGTACGGAGCGAGTATGGAGTGCCAAGTATAGGCCAACGACAGCGGGTTGTGCACAAATTTAGGCCGTTTTCCAGTGCTTCGCGCCTTCTACGAGCATCCACTGAAAACAGCTAGAACGGCACAATAACTTTCACGCTCAGATTGCGCCCCTGGTTGTAAATCCCGCGCCGCCCGTTGGGGGAGGCAGCATAGTACTCGAAGTATTTCAGCCGATTAAGGTGCGACTGGTACGTGGTGTTAAAGGCGTTGTCAAGCTGCATAAAAAATTGCAGGACTTCTCGCTTTGCAGAACCACCCAGCAGCGTAGTGCCTGCCCCAAGCCCCACCAAGGCGTAGCCAGCCGTGCGCGTTTCCGTGTTGTCAACGGCGTAGAAACGATGCTGCGGCGCAGTATAATCCAGCACGGCGCGCACGTAGGTGTTGGTCAGCGCACCCCACGCCTGTTGGCTGGTGAGGCGCACTTCCGACCGAGTGCGCAAGGGCGGGATAAAAGGCAGGTATTTAGCTGCTGCGCCGTTGGTTTCCAGCAAGCTTGCTTCTTTGTTGAGGCCCGTTACGTAGGCTAAGCTGTTGTTGAAAGCCAGCATCGGCAAGGCTTTCGGATGCAGGTTCACCGTTGCTTCGGCCCCGTAGAGCCGCGCCCGGCCCTGCTGGTATTGGTAGGTGGTGTTGCCAGGCACAAGGATGACGGGCTGCCCATCGGGGCCATTTAGGCGGGCCTGGTAGATGTAATTGTCGATGGCATTGTTGAACACGCTCACACTCACTTCGGCATCGGGCAGGTAGGCGCTTAGCCCCAGGTCCTGCTGCAAGCTGAACTCCGGCCCGAAGCTCCGGTTGCCTAAGTACACAATGTGTGCGCCCGGGTCGAGGCCGTTGGAACCTACCTCTGTGATGTTGGGCGCCCGGTAGCCCCGGGCCACATTGGCCCGCAGCAACAGCCGCTCCGACACGTTGTAGGTGGCTCCCAAACTAGCCGATACCCCCTGGTAGCGCGTGCGGAAAGCGGCAAACTGCGGGTCGGTGCCGGCGGCTTCACTGGCGGATAGTTGGGTGGTAAAGCCCGTAGTGGAATCGGTGCCTACGTAAAAGTCGGCCCACTTTAGTAGGCGCGTATCATAGCGCACCCCGCCGGAAAGATCGAGCTTCCCGAAAGTCTTTTTGGCATACAGGTACCCGCCGATATCAGTTAGCGCATAGTCGGGGATAGGAAAGTCGGTAGCGGCGCGGTTGTGGTTGGTTTGGTGCATGCCGTTCAGGCCCAACGTGGTTTCCAGGCCTAGCCAGGCGGGTGCTGCGTAGCGCAAGTCGTAGTTGTAGGTGTTCAAGGCCACCGCCAAGCCCGCCTGGGCAGGAGCGGTAGGGTGGTTGTACTCGCGACGGACGTTTTGCTGCGCTCCAAGGAGTGCGTGCAGCTCGCCGGTCCCCAGTTGCAGGCGGGTCCGGTTCAGCAAGCGGTAGTGCTGAATCCGCTGGTGCAGCGGATTGATGCGGTACGTGCTCAAATCGGGTGTGGGCACCAGCGGACGGTTTTTGAGGTTGTCTTGCTCGCCCTCGGCCACTTGCCGCGTAAATTTTCGGCTCAGCGAATCACGGCTGCCGTCGGGTATTTCCTGCCGGTTGTCATAGAGAGTGGCGTATAGGTGCGTTGCACCCCATGTTTTTTCCACGCCGGTCATGGCCGTTAGGTTTAGCTCCCGAAAGGCCGTGCCATACACGCGGCCTTCCACGGCGTTGCGGTACGCCTGCGCCATCCGGTACGAGCCCCGCGTTGCGTATTGCCAGCCCTTCTGGTTGTAATGCAGCCCCACCGACGTGCCCACCAAGTTGTTGTTGGTTTGGTACTCGGTCAGGGCGTCGCCGTGGAGTTGGCCCGCTGGCCCGTTGGGCAGCCGGGGCAGCATATTGATAACGCCCGCTACAGCATCCGACCCGTAAATCAAGCTAGCCGGGCCTTTTACCACTTCTATGCGGTCGATGTCGTACTGGTCGATTTCGATGCCGTGCTCGTCGCCCCACTGCTGGCCTTCCTGGCGCAGGCCGTTGTACATAGTCAGCACTCGGTTGTAGCCCAGCCCCCGGATGAAGGGCTTGGAAATATTAGGCCCGGTTGTAACGGCGCTCAGCCCCGGCACCCCTTTCACGGCCGCGTCAATCAGGTTACCGTTGCTATTAATATTCACTTCGCGCTTGCTGAGCACCGCAATGGGCACCGGGCTTTTGCGGATTTCTGTGGCCCGGCTTACGCCCGTAACCACCACCTCAGAAAGCGCCGCTGGCAGAGCGGCAAGGGGCACATCTACTGCTTCTACGGTTTGTCCGGCCAATATTTGCAGCTGCCGCCGCTGTAGTTGGTACCCCACACTCGAAAAAATCAGGGTATGGGTTCCAGCGGGCACCGCTCGGAGCGTATAGCGGCCCTGCGCATCAGTGGAGGTGCCAAGCGTGGTGCCCGGCAGTGCTACCGTGGCTAACTCGAGCGGCTTGCCGTCCGCCAGCACCCGCCCTTGAATAGTCCCGGTTGCAGACTGCGCAATTGCTGGCAAGTGCAGGATAAGCAATACGAGCACAAAAAGGAGCGAAGTATAGTAAGAGAGCTTCATGCGGATGGGGTGAAGGCAGCCAGAGGGAATACTATGTTCTTTATCTGAAGCTGTAAGGAGCTTCTCTTTAAGCTGGGCTGAAAAAATATTTAGACAAGTCTAAAAGTGCAAGCAAAAAAATGCGTGGGGGCTTGTTCGCCGCCACGCATTTCATGGTTTAGCCGAAGAAGGTTTCGTACAGCAAATAGATGTTGAGCACGATAATAATACCCGACACCAGCCAAGCTACTGCCTGAATCAGGGGCCGGTTTACGAACACGCCCATCTTGTCTTTGCTGCCCGTGAAGAGGACCAGGGGTACCACGGCAAAGCTCAACTGGAAGCTGAGTATCACCTGGCTAAGAACGAGCAATTCGCCGGTGCCTTTTTCGCCGTAGAGCAGTGTTACAATTAGGGCCGGTATTACCGCAATACTGCGGGTAATCAGGCGGCGCAGCCACGGTTTGAGCTTGATGTTAAGGAAGCCTTCCATCACAATCTGGCCAGCCAGCGTGCCCGTAAGCGTAGAATTCTGGCCTGAAGCCAGCAATGCCACTGCAAACACCGCACTGGCGGCACCGGCACCTAGCACTGGAGCCAATAGTTTGTGCGCGTCGCTAATGTCGGCTACGTTGTAGTGACCGTTGCGGTGAAACGCCGCCGCAGCAGTTATCAAAATAGCCGCATTCACGAAAAACGCCATAAACAGCGCCACCGTCGAGTCGATAGTCGCAAACTTGATGGCCATGCGCTTGCCACCTTCTGTCTGCTCGATGGCGCGCGTTTGCACGATGCTGGAATGCAGATACAGGTTGTGCGGCATTACCGTAGCACCCAAAATTCCGATGGCGATGTACAGCATCTTCGGGTTGGTGACCACCTGGGGCTGAGGCACTAGTCCGCCCAGAATGCCAAACCAATCAGGCTTGGAAACAATGATTTCGTAGAGAAAGCAGCCGAAAATGACCACAATAAGCCCCGCAACGATGCTCTCTAGCACGCGAAACCCACGGCTTTGAAACAGCAAGACCACCAACACGTCGAGAATGGTTAACACCACGCCCCATGCCAGTGGTAAGCCAAACAACAGATTGAGGGCAATGGCCGAACCAATAACTTCGGCCAAGTCACAGGCAGCAATGGCTATTTCGCACAGAAACCACAAGACCATGCCTACGGGCTTCGAGTAATGGTCGCGGCAGGCCTGCGCCAAGTCACGGCCCGTCACGATACCTAGCTTGGCAGCTAGGTGTTGCAAGAGCATCGCAAACAGGTTGGAAATCAAAATAACCGACAGCAAGGTGTAGCCGAACTGGGCACCGCCGGCAATATCGGTGGCCCAGTTGCCGGGGTCCATATAGCCAACTGCTACCATCAAGCCCGGACCCCAAAAGGCCAGCAGCTTGCGCCAAAAAGAAGCATTCTGAGCCGGCACTTTTATGCTGGCATACACTTCACTCAGCGACGGGCCGGTACGTGCACGTCGCCATCCGGCTTCGGGAGCAACAAGGGGTTCGGCTGGTACTGGTGGGGTATCGGTAAGAGGAGGCATATAATCGGGTACTAAAGAACTCACAAGATACGTTTTTTAGGGTTGCCTAAAAATAATTTTAAGACGGTGTAAATACTGGCAAGCGTGCGAAATAGTTTTCATGCGAGGCCAGCTATTTCAGGCCACAAGCACTAGCCGTATGTTTTCATAGCGAGAGGCTTTGCTAAACAGGCCTAGCAAGCAGTAGCACTGCTTTTCTGTTCGTTACGGCTATTTACGGCAGGCAACCACAGTTGGTATAGCTGTTTGGCGCCCAAACCCATAAAAAAAGGAACGATGCTCTTCCGCAGCATCCTCTCTTTCACAGGATCAGGTATGAACAGCCCGCTAACTCCCCCAGCCTTTATTGGTCTTACCACTCACCTCATGTAGCAGATGGTAGCAGACACCAGCGGGCCGGTTATACAGGCCCTGGACGTGCAGAGGCAGACAAAGGCTTCAACGCGTTGCGCTTATGCATCAGTTGAACCACTAGCCCTCGGAAAGCAGCACTGAAATAGACAACTGATTGAATGCAAAAAGAGCGGCGCCAACACGGCGCCGCTCTTTTTATGGTTGTTATAAGGCTATATACCGCTCCAAACGGCCAGATAGCCTTACTTAGCCGGTGTGGTATATGCTACTGCACTACCAGCCGGCGCGTGTACTGGGTGTCACCAAGTTGGGCTTGCACCATGTACATGCCGCTCCGCAAGCCATTCAAATCCACGTTCACTTCCTGCTGGCCAGCTGCTACTTCCACCGTGCGAGTGGCCCGGCCTAGTACGTCGCGCAGCTGTATGGTGGCGCGGCTACCAGCCGCGGAGGGCAGCCTTACGGCAACACTCTGGGTGGCGGGGTTAGGCGAAATCCGCAACAAGCTAGACAAGCCATTTTTCACAGCGCTTGGCATGTAAGAACGATTTTCAAGCACTAGAATCCGGTCGTCGGTGGCGGCGGGGTTGCCCCGATTGTCGCGGTTGCTGGTGCCCACGTACACGCGTCCCTGCGGCGATACACAGATGGCCCGCATGCGCCCGTAGGTGCCAGACCATACGTTATTTTGGCTGGCTACCTGGTCGCCGGCCGTGTTGAGTTGCAGGCGAGTCAACGTACCCGCTTTCAAACTAACCATCAACAGCGAGTTGTTCCATTCCGGAATGGCTGGGTGAGCGTAGTAGGTTAGGCCTGCTACTGCCAACGTAGGGGTGTAAGAAACTAGCGGCTCCCGTACATTATTGGCTGCACAAAAGGTTTGTTCGGCGGGTTGGTCGCAAAGGCCTTCGATACTGGGCCAGCCGTAGTTGCGGTTCACTTCAACTAGATTCACTTCGTCCTCCACGTTTTCGCCATGCTCGGAGCTATAAACCCGGCCGGAAGTGGCGCGCGCTAAGCCTTGGGGGTTGCGGTGGCCGAACGTGTACACCAAGCTACCCGGCGTTGGGTTGTCAGCGGGTACGGTGCCGTCCAGGTTCATGCGCAGGATCTTGCCGTTCAGCGAAGCGCGGTTTTGTGCATCAGACCGAATCTGTGCGTCGCCGGTGGTCATGAGCATAGTACGGTCGGGCAAAATGAGCAAGCGCGAACCGCTATGAGTGGTAGTGGCCGTGATATTGCCAATCAGTATTAGCGGGCTGCCGAGCGTATTGGTGGCGGCAGCGTACGTATAGCGCACCAGCTTCTCCTGGAGCGTGCCGTTATTGGTGTAGTTGTACACAACATATACGTAGGGCGAAGTAGCAAAGTCGGGATGTAGGGCCATGCCGAGCAGGCCGCTTTCGCCGGTTTCCGTTACGTCGGCTACTGTAAGCACGGGGAGTACTTGGCCAGTAGTGGGGTCGATGCGGCTGATGCGGCCAGCCCGTTCGGTCATCCACAAGAAATTGTCGGGTCCCCAGAGTAGCTCCCATGGCGTGTCGAGGTTGCCAGTGAGAGCCGACGCCGAAACCGTTGTGTTGCCGACCGTGTAGGTGGCCAATACCGGCCCTTGCTGGGCCACGGCCGGCACCGCTAAAGTGCTGAACAACAATAGAGTAGAGAAAGCTTTCATGCGTGGTGAAACGTTTGGTGATAGATGAGATATAGTACTGCCCTAATCAACGAAACAAAGTCTGCCTTGGATGATCTTACGTGCCATCTTGGTTGTAAAAATTCAAGGCAAGGCAGCTGGCCGCCGTCTTGTAGCAAGAAGTTACCTTCGGGAACCCCTTTGTTGTTTCCTAGCCCAAATCATTTCGCTTGAAAATCGATATGCTGCATCTAGAGTCTCATCATCCCAAGCAGTTCCGTATCAGCACCGACCCCGCCCAGCTGGACGTAGGGGCCATTCACCGCTACTTGGCGGAAGATTCCTATTGGGCCAAAAACATTCCGCTGGAAACTGTGACGCGTGCCTTGGCTAATTCCTTGAACTTCGGGCTCTACGCTCCTGATGGTCAGCAAGCAGGCTTTGCCCGCGTGGTCACCGACCGGGCCACGTTTGCCTGGCTCTGCGACGTATTCGTGCTGCCCGCCTATCGGGGCCATGGGCTTTCCAAGTGGTTGATGCGCGTAGTGTGGGCGCATCCCGAGCTGCAAGGCCTGCGCCGCCAGTTACTGGCCACGCTTGACGCACACACGCTGTATCAGCAGTTCGGATTCCAGGAGCTGGCGTTTCCGGAACGCTACCTGGAAGTGAGAAAGACCAACCCCTACGGCGCCGAAACCGCCAATTGAAGGCCGCTCGTCCTGCCCCAACGTGTGGCATCTTTAGTCTCCAACGTAGCAATTCCACTTTTCAATGAACTCTGCCCTGGCCGCTCAATGGCACCAGCTAACGACCCCGATACTTGCCAGCGAAGCGCGCCGTGAAGCAACGTTGCAGCAGTTGCTTGCCGCTTACAGTAAGTCTGGCCGGCATTACCACACCTTGCACCACGTGCAGGCGCTGCTCGATGCGGTGCAACGCGACGCTGTCACCCTGCACGACCTGCCCGTAGTGCAGCTAGCCGTCTGGTTTCACGACGCCGTGTACAGTCCGCTGCGTAGCGACAACGAAACCCGGAGTGCAGAGCTGGCTTTGCAATTTCTGGCCGAAACTACCCTCGAAGAAAACCGGCAACAACGAGTTGCCTTGCTCATCGAACGCACCAAAGACCACACCCAGGCGCACCCCGACGACGATACCGACCTGCAGCTATTCCTCGATGCGGACCTTAGCATATTGGGTGCTTCGGAAAAAGACTATTGGCAATACGCCCGGCAAATACATGCCGAATACAGCATAGTGCCAGACATGCTCTACCGCCAGGGGCGCCGCAACGTGTTGGAAAAGCTTTTGACAACGCCCGTCCTCTACCGAACTGCCCCCTACCGAGACCGGCTCGACGCCGCTGCCCGGCGCAATCTGCAAGCCGAGCTGCACGCCTGGGAAAACGATGGTTTGTAGGCTGGTTGCTCCATAGGGTGCTGTTACTGCCGTGTTTTTCTGCAACATTCGGTCCGCGGCCCGTGTCCTTGCCCGCCGTTAAAGTTGTACTGCTTCTTCCATCTTCACGTCACTGATGCGCTTTTTCTCTTGTCTTGGATTGCTGCTTACGGCATCCTCAGTTGTTGCTCAAACCCCCAACGCCGGAACGGCCACCAGCCTGGCTCCGCTTACCGTTGAGAAGATAATGCGCGACCAGGCGCAATGGCTGGGCACTTCGCCGTCGGGGGTATATTGGGGCGAGGACAGCAAACAGATTTTTTTCAACTGGAATCCCGACAAAAACCGGCGTGATTCTCTATATCAAGTAGCACCAACCGGTGGTGCGCCGCGCAAAGTAAGTGCGGCGGCACAGCGTGCTATGCCAGCCAGTGAGGGCCGCTACGATGCCACGTACACCCGCAAAGTGTATGAGAAAGACGGCGACATTTACTTGCTCGACCTGAAGACCCAGCGTACCCGGCGCGTAACCAACACGGCCGAGCGCGAAACCGACCCTGGCTTTGCGCAGCGCGGCCAACTGCTGGTCTACACCCGCGCCCAAAACCTCTACACCTGGAATCCCGCCACTGGCGAAACCACCCAGCGCACCGATTTTCGGCGTGGCACCCGGCCCGGTACCCCCTTGCTCGACCAATCCGACAAGTTTCTGCGGGCCCAGCAATTAGCCCTGTTTGAAGTAATTCGGCAGCGCGACCAAGACCAAAAAGCACGGGAGCAGCAGCAGCGGGCATTAGCCAAGCTGCGACCTAAAGCCATTTACCTCGGTCAGCAGTCGGTGCGCGACGTGCAGCTCAGCCCCGATGGCCGGTACGTCACCTACACGCTCGTGCAAGAACCCACCAGCGTGAAGGCAACGGTAGTGCCTAGCTTCGTTACGGCTTCGGGGTTCACCGAGGACTTGTCGGCGCGTACCAAAGTGGGTGGCCCCCAAACCGCCTACGAATTAGGGGTTTATGATGTGGCGCGGGATACCACTTTCGTGCTCGGCTACCGTGAGCTAAAAGGCCTCGACGAGCAGCCCGCCTACCGCAAAGAGTACCAATTGCCCGCCAAAGCGCCTCAACCCGCGGATTCTAGCAAGGCAGCAGCTAAAAAACAGAAACCAGCCACCGAGTTACGCCGCGTCCGGCCGTTTGGGCCTTTCTGGTCAGAGGATGGGCAGCGGGCTTTCCTGGTAGTGCGTTCCGCCGACAACAAAGACCGGTGGATTGTTGCCCTCGACCCCGCCACCCAAAAAATCAGCATGCTCGACCGGCAGCGGGATGAAGCCTGGATAAACGGCCCCGGCATCGGCTACGACGAAGGCAACGTAGGCTGGCTCGACAACCGCCGCGTGTGGTTTCAAAGCGAAGAAACCGGGTATTCGCACCTCTACACCGTAGACGTAGTATCCAACCAGAAAAAGGCGCTAACCAAAGGCAACTTCGAAATCCAAAAAGCCCAACTCAGCCGCGACAAAAAAACGTGGTACCTCACGGCCAATGCCAGCCACCCCGGCGAGCAGCATTTCTACCACATGACGCGCGAAGGAGGGCCGCTTCAGCAAGTAACAAGCTTAGTGGGAGGCAATGAAGTCTCCATCTCGCCCGACGAAAAGACCTTGGCCGTACGCTATAGCGCCTCCAACAAGCCTTGGGAACTCTATGTGATGCCCAACAAAGTGAACGGCAGTACCAAAGCCATGCGCCAGCTGACCCACAGCACCACACCCGAATTTGAAAGCTACGCCTGGCGCCAGCCGGAAGTAATCAGCTACAAAGCCCAGGACGGCGCCGACGTGTACGCGCGGCTGTATCGGCCAGTTACCCCGCAGGCGCAAGGACCAGCCGTAATTTTTGTGCACGGTGCTGGCTACCTGCAAAACGCCCACAAGTGGTGGAGCCAATACTCGCGCGAATACATGTTCCACAACCTGCTCGCCGACAAAGGCTATACAGTGCTCGATATCGACTACCGGGGTTCTGCTGGCTACGGCCGGGGCGTACGAACCGGCATCTACCGCGCCATGGGTGGCCTCGACCTAACCGACCAAGTGGACGGCGCCAAACTACTTACCCAGAAGTATGGCGTGAGTGCCCAGCGCATTGGTATCTACGGTGGCTCCTATGGGGGCTTCATCACCCTGATGGCCATGTTCACGCAGCCTGATGTGTTTCGGGCCGGCGCTGCGCTGCGCTCCGTCACGGATTGGGCCCACTACAACCACGGCTACACCGACAACATCCTCAACGAGCCCTACAACGATTCACTGGCCTATGCGCGGTCTTCCCCCATCAACTACGCCGCTGGCTTGAAAGGCGCTTTGCTAATGTGCCACGGGATGGTGGACACCAACGTTCATTTTCAGGACATCGTGCGTCTTTCTCAACGTCTTATTGAGTTGAAAAAGGAGAATTGGGAGTTAGCCGTGTATCCTGTTGAAAATCACGGGTTCGAGGAGCCCAGTTCCTGGACCGACGAATACCGCCGGATTCTAAAGTTGTTCGAAACGAACCTGAAGCCTGTGCAGGGAAGCGGTGGGACCGGGAATTAAGAGAAACGAAGCGGTTTTCTAGGTCGTGGCCAGTTGCGCTACTTGTTGTGCTAGGGTAAGCGTCAAACTGGTTCTGGAAATTCAAGTTGTCACAACTCCCAACTAAATAGTAGCTTTGCGACCCTGCCCTGTGGCAGGGCGGGGGCTACCGGCCTCGTCCGCTGAACACTTATCTACTACTGATGCCGTACCTGTTTACTTCCGAATCTGTTTCGGAAGGCCACCCCGATAAAGTAGCCGACCAGATTTCGGACGCCATTCTCGACGAGTATTTGCGCCAGGATCCTGCCTCTAAAGTCGCCTGCGAAACTCTCGTTACAACAGACTTCGCGCTGGTAGCCGGCGAAATTAAGTCGAAGGCACGTGTAGAAGCGGAGCCTATCGTTCGCGAAGTTATTCGGCGCATTGGTTACAACAAACCGGAGTATTTGTTTAACGCGGATACGTGCGAGGTGATGAACCGCTTGCACGCGCAGTCGCCTGACATCAACCAGGGTGTTGAGCGCGCCAGCGACGAAGAGCAAGGTGCCGGTGACCAAGGGATGATGTTCGGTTACGCCACCAAGGAAACTGAAAACTACATGCCGTTGGCGCTCGACCTGTCGCACCGTTTGCTGCAGGAGCTATCGAAGATCCGCAACGAAGGTAAGGAAATGACGTACCTCCGGCCCGATGCCAAGAGCCAGGTAACCATCCGCTACGCCGACGACAATACGCCCGAGGCCATCGAGACCATTGTAGTCAGCACCCAGCACGACGACTTCGATACCGACGAAGCCAAAATGCTAGCCGTCATTTCCGACGACATCAAGAACATTCTGATTCCTCGTGTGAAAGCCCAGCTTGGCGCCGACGTACAGAAGCTGTTCACCGCCGACATCATTCACCACATCAACCCTACGGGCAAGTTTGTTATCGGCGGCCCCCACGGCGACTCTGGTCTAACAGGCCGTAAGATCATCGTAGATACCTACGGTGGCAAAGGCGCACACGGTGGTGGTGCTTTCTCGGGCAAAGACTCGTCGAAAGTGGACCGTTCCGCGGCGTACGCTACCCGTCACATTGCCAAGAACCTAGTTGCCGCCGGCGTTGCCGACCAAGTGCTGGTGCAGGTAGCCTACGCCATTGGCGTAGCCAACCCAGTAGGCGTGTTCGTAACCACCTACGGTACCACCAAAGCAACTGGCACCGACGGCCAGAAGCTCACCGACGGTCAAATTGCCGAGAAGGTGCAAATGCTCTTCGACCTGCGTCCTTACGCCATTGTACAGCGCTTGGGACTGCGCAACCCCATCTTCGCCGAATCGGCAGCGTATGGCCACATGGGCCGGCAGCCCGGCACCAAAGAGGTGCAAGCACTGGATGGCACAACCCGTACGGTTGAAACCTTCACCTGGGAGAAACTCGACTACGTAGACAAAATCAAAGCTGAATTTGGTTTGTAATATAGGGAAGCAAGAGCCTGTGGCTCTATTCTCAGAACATCAAAAAGCCCCGCCTGGTATCAAGGCGGGGCTTTTTGATGCGGCTTAAGTTGCGGCAGAAATGAAAATCAAGAACAGCCTAGTGGCTGGTTACTTTCTCTTTATGTTTGGTGATCTGTCGTTTCAAACCATCGGTAGCGGCATCAGTAGCAGCTTCGAAGGAAGCAGCATCCTCTTGCGAGAAAAGAGTGGCACCCGGCACGAATAGCTTAATCTCTACAGTTTTGTTGTCAATTCCATCTTTGTTGTTCAGCTTCAAAATCACCTCGCCTTCTGTGACACGGTCATAGAAAGTTTCAAGCTTGTCGAGGCGCTTCTGGATGAAGTCGAGCAATTTTTGGTCGGCATCGAAATGCACCGAATGCATCTGTACTTTCATCGGTAGTAGGGTTTAAAGTAAAAAAAGGAACACAACTCAGGCCTTTGGATGGGCCTGTTCAAAAACAGATTTAAGTTTGTCGATCGACAAATGCGTGTAGACTTGAGTGGCAGCTAGGTTTGCATGCCCGAGCAGGTCTTTAATGGCGTTGAGGTCAGCTCCCTTATTAAGCAAATGCGTTGCGAAGGAATGCCGCAATACGTGAGGGTGCTGTTGAGAGGAAGAGGTTGTTATCTGACTTAAATAGTGCTTTACAGTTCGATAAACGAGCTTTTCATACATAGGCTCACCTTTGTCTGTAACGAGGAGCGCTGTACGGGTGTTGTCAGAATTGCCTATTTCTCGCTTTCGGAACGCTATATAGCGTTCCAGTGAAGCCACCAAGCTTTGGTTGAGAGGCACCAAGCGTTGCTTGTTGCCCTTGCCGGTTACACGCACCGTTTGGCCGTGCAGATTCACGTCGTCGGGCGTAATGCCAATCAGTTCCGACAACCGGATACCAGTGCCGTAGAGTAGCTCTAGCACCAACTGGTCGCGGGCGCCCACAAAGGTGTCCGGAAATTCAAACGAGTTCAGCAACCCGTTTAGGCTGTCTTCAGCTACAAACTCGGGCAGCTTCTTGGCCATCTTCGGCGCCTTGATGCGCAGCATCGGGTTGCGGCCGATAACATTAGTTGTGAGCAAGAACTTGAAGTAGGAGCGAAGGCAGGCAATCTTCCGGTTAACGGTGCGCGGATCAAGGTCCTGCTGCATCAGCGTCACCACCCACGACCTGATGAGAGTATGGTCGGCCTGCGACAAATCAGTTAGCTCGTACGTAGCGTTCAGGTACTCAGCAAACTGGCGCATATCAGTCTGATAAGACAGCAGCGTGTGGGGGCTGTAGCGGCGTTCAGACCGGAGGTAATTGAAAAATAAATCCATGCATCGGGTGCCGACCTGTTGGGCTGGACAACCAATGTATGGATTTCAACGCAGGAAAAAAATCGAAACAGATAGACGCGAAAAAACCGACTGGCGCGCCTTAGAGGCACATCAGCCGGTTTTAACCCGTGACGGAGAGAACAACTACGAGTTAGCCTCGTTGCCGTAGGTCACCTGCTTGTAGATGGCCTTTTGCTTCTGCTTACGGTTGGTAATAGAAGGCTTCTGGAAGAACGTGCGACGACGCAGTTCTTTCAGCACGCCCGTGCGCTCAAACTTCTTTTTGAACCGCTTAAGCGCGCGGTCAACCGACTCGTTCTCTTTGATTTGTACGATGATCATATGTCAATGGGGTTGAAAACTCAGCTTTGAAGGGCCGCAAAGATAATCACGGATTTCACAGATTAAAAATGCATTACGCAGATTTCAAATGATAAGGCGGTGCAAATCACGGAAATCTGCGTAAAACCAGTGTAATCCAAGCTTCTTATTTCAGAAGTGCGCGCGCAATAACCAGCTTCTGGATTTCGGAAGTGCCTTCTCCGATAGTGCAAAGCTTGGCATCACGATAATATTTTTCGGCCGGATAATCTTTGGTGTAGCCGTAGCCCCCAAAAATCTGGACCCCCTCGTTGGCCGTCCGGACTGCTACCTCCGAGGCATACAGTTTTGCCATAGCCGACTCGCGGTTCACGTTCAGGCCGCGGTCTTTCATGTCGGCTGCGCGATAAGTAAGCAAAGACGCTGCCTCGATTTCCGTAGCCATGTCTGCCAGCTTGAAGCCAATTCCTTGGAAGTTGCTGATGGGCTGGTTGAACTGTTGCCGCTCCTTGGAATACTGCAGGGCTGCCTCGTAGGCACCTTGCGCAATACCCAAGCTTAGTGCCGCAATGCTAACCCGGCCCCCATCAAGCACTTTCAGCGACTGAACGAATCCGTCGCCAACATTGCCAATTACATTTTCCTTAGGCACCCGACAGTCTGTGAAAATCATCTCTGTCGTCTCGGAAGCTCGCATGCCTAACTTGTCTTCCTTGCGGCCCGCCGCAAAACCTGGTGTGCCACGCTCTACAATAAAAGCCGTCATACCATGCGAATCACCTACTTCACCGGTGCGTGCAATAACTACGGCCACATTGCCGGACTTGCCATGCGTTATGAAGTTCTTAGCGCCGTTCAGTACATAATAGTCGCCATCCTGAACTGCTACGGTGCGCATGTTGCCCGCATCAGAGCCGGTGTTTGGCTCCGTGAGGCCCCACGCTCCAATCCATTCGCCAGAAGCCAACTTGGGGAGGTACTTGCTTTTTTGTTCTTCGGAAGCGTGCTGCAGAATATGGCCTGTGCACAGCGAGTTGTGAGCCGCCATGCTGAGCCCTATGCTTCCGTCGATTTTGGATAGCTCCGCAATGGCGGTTACATACTCAGTGTAACCAAAGCCGGAACCACCGTATTCCTGCGGTACTAATACACCCATCAAGCCAAGTTCACCTAGCTTGTGGAAAACATCAATGGGAAATTCCTGCGACTCGTCCCACTTCATCATGTGGGGTTTGATATGTTGCGCGCCGAAGTCACGCACCATTTGGGCAATCATTGTCTGGTTTTCGGTAGCGACCAGTTCCATGGGCAGAAGAAGTGAAGAGGGTGGGGTTTGAGGTAGTAACCGAATAGGAGCGGTTTTGGGTTCGTGAAGGTACGATTTTGGCTTGTCTCTAGCTACGTATAGGATTCCGGCTGGAGTCCTCCATTTTGAAAGCGCGCGTCAATTAGGTTACTTTGAAGGTTTTTAAGGCATTTTTACTTAACTGGACGCCGCCTTCCCAGAGGCTATCCTTTCATTTTTTCCAGTTTTTCCGTCTGCATGCGTCAATCCGCCTCCTGCTCAGTTTCCCACCTTTGGCTACTATGCGCAGTGTTTTTGCTGATGCTGTCATCTTGTGGTACGGCTCGCGTCTATAATCAGCGTACCATGTTCCGCCTTAGTGATGGTAAAGGGCTGGATACGATCCGCCTACGAGGCGTAGTAAATCGGGTAAATCGGAACTATATCATCCAGCCAAATGATTTGTTGGCTGTGCGGGTATATACCAATAATGGCGAGCGGATCATTGACCCCAACGGTGAACTGCAGTTTGGAGCTCCAGCTGGTATGCTCCCTACAGGTGCTAATGGGAGCCGTACGCTGTCTACTGGTACAGGCCAGGCCGCTGGGTCAGAGGCTGGCGATTCAGAATTCCCCGTTCAGACTGATGGCACGGTTCGGCTTCCCCTGATCAATCGGATAAAAGTGACAGGCTACACACTAGTTCAGGCGGACAGTGTACTAAGAGTGCGGTATGAGGAGTTCTATAAGGGCGTATTCGTTGTAACGCGTGTCACGAATAGCCGAGTAGTTGTGCTGGGCTCCGTGGGCGGTAAAATCATTCCGCTCGTAAATGATAATATGAACTTAATTGAGGTGTTGGCAGCGGCTGGTGGTATCGATGGTGGTGGCAGTGGCTCTTCTTTGTACCGGTCGGGAGGAAAGGCTTCTAACATCCGCATTATTCGTGGTGACCTAAAAAATCCTCAGGTCGAACAAATAGATTTAACCACGATAAATGGTATGCGCCGGGCCAACCTGCAAGTAGAGCCTAATGATATCATTTATATCGAACCAGTTCGTCGACCGTTCTCCGATGCCTTGATTGATGCGAGCCCAACAATTGGTTTGGCAAGTGCATTGATTACTACCCTTCTCGCATTCATTAGCATTAGCAGGACTTTCTGATGGAATGCTGGTTATTTCCAGCGTTCGTTTGCACCGAAATTCTTATTCCATTAAATGGCCGTTAACGAAAACGCCGAACTTGAGGAGTTGATCCGTAACGCTACCGGAGGAGGAAGCGCTACGCCTATCTTGGAGCCAGAGTCTACTGATGAGGGAGGCGGAATTGACTTCGATACGCTACTGCTAGTAGCCCGGCGCAGTTTGTTGTGGGTGGTCCTATTGATTGGGTTAGGAGTAACAGGCTCTTGGCTATTTTTGCGTTATACCAAACCGCTCTATCAATCATCGTCGCTTCTGAAGCTTGATGAGAAGACGGAAGCCGGCGAACTTGGGTTGGGTGGTATTGTTGGCACTGGAGTTGAAAACCGTCAAAGCATCAACAAGCTATCAGGAGAAGTTGAGCTCATTAAGTCGAACATAATCTATCGGCGGCTTCGCGATTCTCTGGGCCTTAATGTAACCTACTATGCTGAGGGAACTGTCTTGGAATCCGAACTGTACGGCTTGTCTCCTTTTGTAGTGGAGTACCAAGGTGATATTTTGTATAACACGAAGTTCAGCCTTGACATTACAGACACAAAAACCTTCCAACTGAGCTACCCGGTTGCCGGCCAGACCCAGAGCGGCGAACATTCCTTTAATCAGCCATTCAAAGTTGGTGGCATGACGTTGTTGATTCGGCCTAGCGCCATGTTCAACAAAGAGGTTTTAGACCGAAAGTATCACTTCGTCATCAACGACGAGGGCGCTATCAATTCGTACCTCGACCAGAATCTGATGGTGTCTATTGTGAATCCGGATGCGAATACCATCCAGATTTCCTTTCAAGACTATACCCCAGCGAAAGCTCGCGCTATTGTCAACAAAATTGACACGGTATACTTACAAGAGAAGCTAGCCCAGAAAAGTGCAGCTAGTGCCCAGAAGCTAAAGTTTCTGGATCAGCAGCTGAATGAGAACCGGCAGAATTTACAGGATGCAGAAGAGAACCTGCAAAACTTCGTACGCAGAACTAAAACCTATGATGTTCGATCTATTGTAGCGGAACTCAAGGGGCGCGTCGAAGAGATAGAGGAGGAACGACTAGAACTGAACGAAAAGCGCCAGCTTCTCGCTGACTTGGCCAAGATGGTTGATCAGGAAAGTTTAGCTCCTCGCGAAGACATGACGGTGGAAGAGAGTATACCAGGGCTGAACACACTGGCAGATGCACAGCTTTCGCAGCAACTAGGCGAGTTGAATGGGCTGGTATTTGACTTGCGTCGGGTAAGACGTTCAAACAGAGAGACGACTGAAGCGGTCCAGTCACGTTTAGATCGGGTAAACTATGTTAAAGGCAATGTGCAGCGCACCCTGCGTCAAAGCCAGGACCAACTTCGGAAGCAATCAGCGCTACTAGACCAAAAACGTAACACTTTCGACAATGAGCTTCAGTTGCTTCCTGAAAGAGCAACGGAAGAAGACCGACTGAAACGTCCGCTAGCACAATATGTTGGTACGTACACCATGTTAATGGCGAGAAAGGCAGACTTTCTGATTGCCATTGCAGGCACCACCCCCGACTTTCAGATTCTTTCGCCAGCAAGTATGCCTAGTGCTCCTATATCACCGGTTAGGCTGATGGTGTATGCTATTGGCCTAGCCAGCGGTATTGTATTGGGACTAGGGTTAATAGCTGTGCGCTACCTCATGCACAATACTGTCACGAGCGTGCGGGAATTGGAGCGCGCTACGACGGCCTCAGTGCTTGGAGTGATTCCTACTTACGACAAGGAGAAAATGTCTGTGTCGAAGTTGGTAGTAGATAAGAGCCCTAAATCTGCAATCAGTGAGTCGATCCGGTCTATTCGTACCAATTTGGATTTTATCAGCTCTTCGAAGAAGAAGCGTATGATTTCGGTTACCTCTACTATTTCGGGCGAGGGCAAAACATTTGTATCGGTTAACCTCGGGGGCATCATTGCCCTCTCAGAGCAACGCGTGGTGATCCTTGACTTGGATATGCGCAAGCCTAAAGTGAACCTGGCATTCGGGGCTGAAAACGTAAAAGGAGTTAGCACGATCCTTATCGAGAAACACACGGTGTTGGAATGCGTGCAGCATACTTCCATTCCTACGCTGGATTTTATCTCTGCCGGACCAACTCCACCAAACCCATCAGAGTTGATCTTAAGCCCGCGCTTCGATGAAATGCTGGCCGAATTGCATCAGGTATATGATGTCATTTTAATAGATACGCCGCCAGTAGGACTGGTCACGGACGGTATTCTAATCATGCGCAAGGCTGATATTCCAATCTATATAGTACGTGCCAACTATTCTAAAAAGACCTTCTTAAAGAATATCAACAAGCTTATTAAAGCCAATAATTTCACCCGGCTATGCACGATTCTGAATGATGCCCGAGCTAGCGGCCTCTACGGGTACGGGTACGGGTACGGGTACGGCTACGGCTACGGGCAAGGATACTACGAGGAAACTAAGCCTGCTGAAGGTGCACTCAGCCGTCTACGGAAACGTTTCTCCTGATATCTATTTCGGCTTCTTATGGTATCCTTACTGCAAAAGTGGTTTGGGAGTAAGCCAGCTCCAATGGTGCCACTTCCTGAGGGTCTAGCTCCTCTAGTGGCTGACATGCATTCACACCTCTTGCCAGGGCTTGACGATGGCGCCGAGACCGTAGAGCAATCGGTGGCTATGTTGCGAGAGTTGCAGGGGTTGGGTTTGCGGAAACTGGTAATGACTCCTCATATAATGGGGGACTTCTATAAGAACACCCCTGAGGGAATACGAGCTGCTCTTAGTGCATTGCAAACAGCTGCCAAACAGGCTGGTATAACGAACGTGGAATTGCAGTGCGCTGCCGAGTATTACCTCGATGAGTGGTTCGGTCGACGGCTTGATCATGGCGACGAACTACTTACTTTCGGAGGAACAAAACGGTACTTGCTGATTGAAACGAGCTACATCAACGAGCCTTTCAACTTGGCCGAGACTATCTTTCGAGTGCAAAGCATGGGCTACCAACCAGTGTTGGCTCACCCCGAACGCTACACTTATTTTTACGGCCGTTTCGATGAGTTGAAGAAGGTGCGCGATAATGGTGCGTTGCTGCAACTCAATCTTAATTCGCTGGCTGGCTATTATTCTTCGGGGGCGAAGAGAGTTGCCGAGAAACTAGTTGATGCGCAGATGGTGGATATGGTTGGCACGGATGCTCACAACTTAAAGCATATCAATGTATTACGCGACAAGACGTTGTCAACAGAATACCTCCGCAAGCTGCTATCTATGCCGCTTCTGAACAGCAGCTTGTAGACAATGAAGGTACTGAATGGTTGTATGGCCGACCATTTAGTAGGTAGTGTGAATAATCAGCCAGGCTTCTGTTCAATTCATGATATTCGTCACTGGGGGTAGCGGCCTTGTAGGTAGCTTTTTGATTCCGGCGTTGGTGGCGCGCGGTCTGCCAGTGCGCGCACTCTACCGCAAGCAGATTCCTGTCATCGAAGGTGCCGAAGTAGTGGAATGGGTTGAAGGGGATGTGCGAGACACCTCTTTACTGAAAGGCGCGTTGGCAGGTGTTACACACGTTTTTCATTGTGCGGGCCTGGTTTCATACGCTCCGCAAGACGAGGAGGCATTGCTTCAGGTGAACGTAGAAGGCACGGCGGCAGTAGTGGATGCTTGTTTGGAGACAATAGGGGTGCGGCTTTGCCAGGTGTCATCGGTAGCAGCACTGGGCGGCGGATCAGAAAGTGCGGAAGAGGAGCATCCAACCACTACGCCTCAATTGCTGGACGAACAGAGCAAGTGGGACCTAGGTGCTGCCCACGGGGCCTACGCTACATCGAAGTATTTAGCAGAACTTGAGGTGTGGCGCGGAGTATCCGAAGGGCTACAAGCCGTTATGGTAAATCCTTCTGTCATTTTGGGCCCTGCGGACTGGACACGGAGCAGTACACGCTTGTTCCGGTATGCGTGGCAGCAGCATTTGTTCTATACCGATGGCAATATCAACGTGGTGGATGTGCGCGACGTGGTGGATATGATGCTACATCTGACGCTAGACTCGGCTACTAGCGGAGAACGGTACGTGTTGAACGGAGGAGCCATGCCGCTCCGTAATTTGCTGACGCAAGCAGCTATCTGCTTTGGGAAGAAGCCGCCCACCGTTGCTGTGCCGCATTGGGCTGCCGAAACAATCTGGCGTCTAGAACATGTTAGGTCTATGCTGACCGGGGCCCGGCCCCTTATCACCAAAGACACGGCCCGAGCGGGCCGCAGGCCTACCATCTATTTGGCTGATAAAGTGCAAGCCACGACGGGAAAGACATTTCGGCCGCTCCCAGAAACGATAGAGTGGTGTTGCAAAGAGCTAGTGAAGTAGCAACGTAGCGGGCAAACAGCCAGTTAGCGTACGTCTGCCCGTATACAACTGAGCTATCCGAGAAACTAGCTCGTACGCACCATTTCATCATGAACTTGCCGGCCTCCGGTGCGGTTGTTGTATATTAGGCCATAACCCTCTCAGAGGGCATTTCTACCCGACTAAGTCTGCTGAGGCTGCCGTTTTGACGGTCTGGCACTTGATAGTAGCTGAATGAGAATGAACGAAAATTTTGAGGACCGGGACGAGGTATTGGACACTGTGCGCCGTTTCGAGCGGATGGTGGCCCACAATGAGCCCGTCTTTTTTGATTTGGCCGACTTCGAAAATATCATCGACCATTATACCACCAACACTCAATACGACAAAGCATTACAGGCCTGCGAGGCTGCCATTGCCCAGTACCCTTTCAGTACAGAACTGTTGATTGACCGGTCGCAGGTGCTGGCCATGAAGGGGGAATACACTGCTGCCGCCACCCAGATTGAAGATGTAGCTCAACTTGATCCTGACAACCCCGACATTGCCGTAACTCGTGGCATCATTGCCACCCAAAAAGGAGAGTTTGCTGAAGCCGTTGCCTTCTTTCTGCAAGCCACTGAGCGGGCCCCCGACCGGGACGATATTTATTTCAACTTAGGTCTAGCTTACCAGAGCTGGCAGAAGTTTAAGAGTGCTGCCAAGTTCTACAAGAAAAGCTTGCGCCTAAACGCCGAGAATGACGTAGCTGTGCAAGAGCTGCTGTACTGTTTGGAAGTGAGCGAGCGGCTGGAAAGCAATCTGGACTTTTTTCAGCGCTTCACTGACGAAGACCCGTACTCGGCTGTGGCTTGGTATAATCTAGGGCAGGCATACTACCGGTTGGAACAACTAGACAAAGCGGTAGGAGCTTTCGAGTACGCCATCCTTATTGATTCCAAGTTCCAAGAAGCCCACGCTTACTTGGCTAGCACCTACGTCAGCCAAGAAAAGTACCGGGAAGCAATTCAGGAGTTCGAGTTGAGCTACGAGGAAGGCAAGCCAACTCCCGAAGCTTTGTGCAACATTGGCGAGTGCCATGAGAAGCTACGGGAGTGGGATTTGTCTCGTCGTTTTTACCAACGCGCCATTGACTTGGATCCTCAGATGGATGAGGCATGGTTCGGCATTGGTATTATAATGAACGAGCAAGAGCGGCATTTCGAAGCCATCCACTTCTTTCGTAAAGCCGTGGAACTCTACGCCGAAAGCGTAGAATACTGGCTAGCACTTGCCGCCGCCGAATACCAGGTTGGCAACGTGGTAAGTGCGCTTGAAGCCTACGAGAAGGCCACCGAAACCGCTCCTGACAACAAGGACGCGTGGCTTAACTGGAGTATTATCCTCTACGAGCAAGGCAACTTTGACGGTGCTATCGACTTGATGCGCAACGCGGTGGAAGTGCAGCCGATAGAGGCAGAGCTACATTACCGCTTGTGCGCATATTTGTTGGCCGCCGGCCGGTACCGCGAAGCCTACGAGACACTGGAAAATGCGCTAGTACTCGATTTCGACAAACACCGGTTGCTATTCGACTATTTTCCTGAGCTAGAGTCTCAAAAAGCTTTAGCCCGCCTGATTGACCAGTACAGAAAATAAAGTGTAAAGAGCGTGGAACGATGGTCGAGGCCAAGATTCCACGCTCTTTTTTGTGCCTATTGTTTTGCCCGTACTTTTGTCGCATTGCTTTTCTGGCTTGTGATGAACACTACCACATCCTGGCCCTCAAGAACTCTAGTTCCTCTACTGAATGAATTACAACCTCTCCCAACTGCCCGAACGTACCGACAAACCCCGTGAGCAAGGCTTCACGATGGTGATGGATAAGGGCCTGAGTGTGCGCGAAACCGAAGACTTCCTGGAAGTAGGCGCTCCTTACACCGATATTGTAAAGCTCGGATGGGCTACTTCCTACGTGACGCCTAATCTTAAGCGCAAGTTGGAAGTCTACAAAGAGGCCGGTATTCCCGTGTACTTCGGTGGCACGTTGTTCGAGGCCTTCATCATTCGCAATCAGTTTGATGACTACCGGCGGCTGTTGTCGGAGTTCGATATGGAGTACGCCGAGGTATCGGATGGATCGATCGACCTCAACCACGACCGGAAGCTGGACTATATCCGGGAACTCTCCAAGGAAGTGAAGGTGCTGTCGGAGGTAGGTTCCAAGGATGCTGAGAAGATCATCCCGCCCTACAAGTGGATTTCGCAGATGAGAACCGAGCTGGAAGCCGGTGCCATCAAGGTAATTGGTGAAGCGCGGGAAGCCGGCAACGTTGGTTTGTTTCGCAGCACGGGAGAAGTGCGCTCCGGCTTGGTAGAAGAAATTCTGACGCAGATTCCGTTCGAAAAAATCCTTTGGGAAGCTCCGCAGAAAGCGCAGCAAGTGTGGTTCATCAAGCTTTTGGGAGCCAATGTGAATTTGGGCAACATTGCACCGAATGAAATTGTAAGCTTGGAGACCATCCGGCTCGGTTTGCGCGGCGACACGTTCACCCACTTCCTCGACATGGATAATGTGGACCCCGATTTCCGCCCTGAGAAGCCCACTGGCAAGCCGGGTACTTCAATGCCGCGGGGCTAAGCCCCAAGGAAAGAAGAGTAGGTGTTTGTTCAACAAAATGAGCTTTGTTGCATGTAGCAAGAAGCACTGCCTGCGGAACTGCGCAACAGCACCATAAGCAAGGGCCAACTGGTATCAACCAGTTGGCCCTTGCTTATGGTATACTCATGAAGCTGTTTACAGCGTAACGCAGAACGTAGTGCCTTCGCCCGGTACACTTTCTACATCAAGGCGGCCGCCGTGGTCCTCTACGATGCGGTGTATCAAATATAGGCTCGCGGCTGAGGAAGATGCCGAAGACTGAGGGCGAAAGGCGCGACTTTGGCCGCGCGAAGGTTCTAGCCCCAGTCCATTGTCTTGCACGACCAGCTGCGCACGACCGTTGGCACTGGACTTACTTTCCAACCGCAACTTCAGGGGCCTGCTAGGATCGTGCTGCTTGATGGAGTTGCTAAGCAAATTGGTGATAATGCTCAGCAAGTGCGGGCGTACATACGACACCGTTGGTAAGCTCTGAAAGTGGGTGGAGACTTCGCCACCTGAAGCCCGCAGATGAGGATGCAGACCTAGCAATGCTTCTCGCGTTACGGTAGCCAATGATAGCTCTTCGGTTGGGAGCTTATGTTGATCCAACGCCTTCACTAGCTGCACTAGATTTTGCACCGTTTTGTTCCAGCGGCTAAGGCTGTTATCGACTATAACGAGGAGCGCATTCGCGTCAGGGTCATGGAACGTAACGGCTTCACGCATCTGCCCGAACAGTGCTTGCAGGTTATGAATTGGTTGACGCAACTCATTGGCTGCAGCCTGCACAAAAGCATCCAGTTCGCGGTTGTTGCGGATCAGATTCTCGTTTTGCTGTTGTAGCCCGAGGCTACGTAGCTTCAGCTCATGGATATCGGTGCTGGTGCCATACCACTTCACCACGTCGCCCTGCTCGTTGCGGAGTGGTTGGGCGCGGTGCAGAAACCAGCGCAGCTCGCCGTCATGCCGTTCAATCTGGCTCTGATATTCCCACGCTACAGTCGGTCGTTCAGTGTGCTGATAGTCAAAAAGGGCTTGCACCACTTCCTGCCCTGGAAATGCATTCTGGTTGTTTTGCGCGGCGCGTTGTTGCGCGTCAGGGCCTATGTACTTGTTTGCGGCCTGGTTCAGGGTGTCGGGCGAACCATCTGGGTTGAGTGTCCAGAGTAGCTGCGGTATCGTATCTGTCAGTTCTTGGCAGGGGTCCGGGTCCTGCGGATTGGCGGCAGACCCCGATATATCAGGACGTTGGTCTTGTATGTCAGTGATGGTGCCATACCAGCGGCTGATTCGGCCGGCCTCATTGCGGGCAGGGACCATATGCGCTATGTGCAGCCGGTACACTCCATCGTGGCGTCGGATCCGAGCCTTCCAACTCCAGGGTTGTCCTTTGCGCAGGTGCTCAGGCAAATCATGCAGTATCTGCGTCCAGTCGTCGGAATCCAAGGCATCCACCCAATCGTGGGAAGACAGCGCCGCCGCAGATTGTCCTGTGTACGTGAACCACTGAGGACTCAAGTATTCCACTACCCCTTCAGCAGAGCTGATAGAGGTAATCTGGGGCAGATGCTCTACAATTTCCTGGTGAGGAGTGGCCGATGCCGCTACCGAAGCCTGCCGGACACGGCTGGTTACATCTTGGCCGAAGACCAGGACGCCCGTGATATGTTGCTTGTCGTCGTGCAGGGGCTGCAGGCTGACGTTGAAATACTGCGGAGTTTCTGCAGTATTGTTGAGCGCCAGCTCGCGTGCTGCGAATGGCTGGCCAGTTTGGTATGTTTTATCAAGGGCCGCTAAGGCCTCCGGAATTTGCAAGGAAGTTAGCACTTCAGCTACCAGGCGGCCTACCAACTGGTTCTGCCCGAGCAGAGCAGCTGCCTTCGGGCTTACATAGCTGATACGATGTTCTGGGCCACGTACAGTCAGCACGTAGCCTGGCAGGTACGCCAAGGCATCGCGCAATTGAGCTACCTCATCCGGCTCGGGAGCTGGCTGTGGTGTTGCTGTATTGGGTGATGACGCGGCAACCGGATGTGCGGTGGCCAACCAGTAACTTTCAGCTTTTGTGCCTAGTGCTATACGCGTTAAAGAAGGCTGCCACCAACGAGTAGCTTGTTTAGCGCCAGTAGAAGAAGCCACCGGCAGCAGAACGGGAGGCTGTACCCAAGGAGTAGAGCGAACAACGCTGTATGCATAAGCCCATGCAGTGGCTACCGACCCTAGCTGCGACTGTACGTCTTGCAAGGAACGGCCAACCAACGCTGCTGGTACCGCAGTTAGGTTAAGCTCCGCCATGCCTACGCTGCTAGCTACGATGTTTCCATCATTGTCAAGCAAAAGAGTAGGGGTGGGCAGATAAGAAAAGGCCTCAGCAAACGGGTGTGACGTCAACTGAGTAATCGGAGCAAAAGGCATTAGTAGGGCGCGAAAAGCAACTTGTCAGTAAGGGGGAGCTGCTTAAAAGACGGGTTTAATTCCCGTTACTCTATATATCATAACATTAAACTATTACAAGTATATTTCATATTTCCCAGATTACTACTATGGCCTCGCCATTTTAATACATTATACGTTTAAATTGGTGAAATAAGATTGCGGCCAAGCAAATAATAATCTGAAATAGCCCTTTCAAGTGAACTGAGGCTATTATTCTTAACGCCTTAGAATAAAGCAATTATCTTATATTTGTTGGCTTTTTAACAGGCCGGTCATAGGGCCTTATGCCTACATTGCTTCCGAATTCCAAGTTATCAAGAAGCCAAGCAAACAAAGCCCCACGTCGTCCCGAAATGGAAGCAAGGGCTGTTTAGTGGTCTATGCGTTCAGCCATTTCAATGTATTATGTACAATTCGGAGGGTAGTTGAAGTATGCTTGTATTCTCGGAAGATAAGCAGGTTCACAATCACTCCATAAAGCTCAATCGATAGAAGCTGGTAGCCTATACCAGAACAAGATCATGCTAAACATCCAGCTTACTCCGTTTCCGGAACTTCAGACTGCTCGGTTCGTACTTCGCCAGCTCCGTGAATCAGACGGACCGGCTATGCTTGCGCAGCGTTCCGATGAGCGTATTATACGTTACCTCGACCGTGAGCCAGATACGTCACTCACCCAAACGGTAGCACTCATCGAAAAAATAAAGCAGAGTGCCGCCGACAACTTAGGGATAACCTGGGGCATTGTGCGACCAACAGACGACCTATTGCTTGGTACCATTGGCTTGTGGCGCATCATGGCCGATCATCACCGGGCCGAAATAGGATATGGCTTGGATCCGGCTTACTGGCAGCAAGGTATTATGAGCGAGGCAATGGTTGCGGTGCTTGCTTACGGGTTTCAGCAGTTGAAACTCCATAGTATAGAAGCTACCATCAACCCCAACAACATGGCCTCTAAGCGGCTACTAGAAAAGCACGGCTTTGTGCAGGAAGCTTATTTCCGAGAAAACTACTTCTTCCGGGGTAATTTTTTGGACTCTGCTGTCTACTCTCTGCTTACACCTAACGCAACGGAAGCAAGCCAAAACCACGAGTGAAATCAGGCATAGAAACAGCGCAACTATAACACAGAGAAAGAAGTACAAGGAAACTCATCTGTTTCCCTGTATGCTACGATTTCCTTTTCAGCAGTCAGCAGCCACCCTACTGCTCCTGACTGCTGCTTGCAACCAAGGCAAGCCTGCCGCTGACACTCCTACCAACACTCCCGCTGCCACGAAAGCAGCGCCAGCCGCCACTCCAACTGCTTCAGCTCCGGCGTTGCCGAAGCCCTACGCCACTGAGTCTACGACCAAACGGAGCAAGGTGATTGGCTGGCCTGCTGGCAAAACGCCGGTTGTTCCAACTGGCTTTACGATAGCCGAATATGCCGGCGAGCTAAATAGTCCGCGCTGGGCATATGTCACGCCCAACGGCGACGTACTGGTGGCAGAGGCTAACACCATTCCAACTTCCTTCAAAAAGAAGGTGACAGCCAAACTCGACCTCGACCCCTCGAAGTCGTTGAAGGAAACCAGTGCCAACCGCATTACCCTACTGCGCGACACCAACAAAGATGGCAAGCCCGATGTGCGCGAAACCTTCTTGGCCAACCTAAATCAGCCGTTTGGAATGCTGGTACTGGGCAACTACTTCTATGTAGCTAATACCGATGGTGTTGTGCGCTATGCATACAAGCCTGGTCAAACCAAAATCACGGGGTCAGGGGAGAAAATCTTGTCGCTGCCAGGCAAAGGCTACAACAACCACTGGACTCGCAACCTACTGGCTAGTGCTGATGGCTCGAAAATATACGTGAGCGTGGGCTCCAGTTCCAATGTGGGTGAGAACGGCATGAAGTACGAACAGCGCCGCGCCAATATTCTGGAAATCAACCCGGATGGATCGGGGGAAAAAGTGTACGCCGCTGGCCTGCGCAACCCGGTCGGGATGGACTGGAACCCCGTTACGAAAGCACTATGGACCGCTGTGAATGAGCGTGACGAGCTAGGCGACGATTTGGTGCCCGATTACCTGACTAGTGTACAGCCTGGAGCATTTTACGGCTGGCCCTATTCGTATTTCGGGCAAAACGAAGATCCGCGCCGCAAAGGAGAACGGCCTGATCTGGTGAAGAAGGCCGTGGTGCCAGAGGTGCCGTTGGCACCGCACTCCGCCTCATTAGGATTAGCTTTCTATGATGGTAAGGCCTTTCCGGCCAAGTACCAGCAGGGCGCTTTTGTAGGCCAGCATGGCTCCTGGAATCGTTCAGAATTCACTGGTTATAAGGTGGTTTTCGTGCCCTTTCAAAACGGCAAGCCAACTGGCAAATCCGAAGACTTTGTGAGCGGCTTCGTGCTGAACAACGGTACCAAGGAAGTGTATGGTCGGCCAGTGGGAGTCACGGAGATGCCCGACGGGTCGTTGCTGGTGCTGGATGATGCTGGAAACAAGGTGTGGCGAGTGGTGGCGAGCAGCCAGACGTCCAACCAAGCCGCAGCCGCAGCCCAAAAGTCAGCTTCAACGCTTGCTAGCGTAGCGCGCTAAAGCAACACAGCGCAAACAAACGAGCCGCCTGAACTTGCTTCGGGCGGCTCGTTTGTTTTCTAGCGGGAAGGAGCGGACCGAAAAAAGTGGCGGGCATTGTAATGCGTTGCCAGAACTGGCGAACTATGCAGTATCCTTTCCATCGTCTTACTATGCATTGTATGCTTCTGTCAAAAAAGCTTGTTCTGTTTGTTGCGCTTGTACTCACTTCTTTTGCCACGCAGGCGCAAAAGGTTGCTAAGAAAGCAGCTTCTCCCGCCACAGCCACAGTGCTGGGCACCACCAAAACGCTGCTCTGGGAAGTTTCCGGGAAAGACCTTGCCAAGCCATCGTATGTGTATGGCACCATTCATTTGGTGTGCCCGGCCGACCTGCAAATCAGCGACAAGCTCAAGCAGAAATTCAGTGAAACCGAGCAGGTGGTGATGGAGCTGGACATGGACAGCCCCACCATGATGCAGGAAATGCAAAGCGACGTACTGATGAGCGGTGGCCAAACTCTGAAGCAGCTTCTTTCCGCTACCGATTACACAGCCGTTGGCAATTACTTACAGGCAAATACCAAGCTGCCCATTGAAACGGTAGGCGCTGTGAAGCCCTTTATTCTGAGTTCAATGCTGTATCCGGTGTTGCTGGGCTGCACGCCGGCCAGCTATGAAACTAGCTTCGTGAAGATGGCGCAGGAAGCCAAAAAGGAAGTGCTGGGGCTGGAAACTGTGCAAGAGCAACTCGGCCTCTTCGACAAGATTCCGTACGCCGAACAAAGCAAGATGCTGGCTGACATGGTGAACCAGGAGGCCGCTGCCAAGCAGGAAATTCAACAGATGATGACGCTCTACAAAACCCAGGATGTAGAGCAGTTGCGCGTCATGACCTCGAAGAGCCTGTTCGGATTTCAGCAGTATGAGGACCTGCTGCTCGACTCTCGTAACCAGCGTTGGATAGCCGACATGGAACGCCATGCCACAGCGAAACCCACCTTCTTTGCCGTGGGAGCCGCGCACTTAGGTGGCTCGAAGGGAGTTTTGGCTTTGCTGCGGCAGCAAGGGTACCAAGTTCGCCCAGTAGCGCTGTAGCTTCCTACCTTTGCGGGCCCATGCTATACCTGCTGCGCCGCCTGCTGAGCTATATCGTTCCCCTTACCCGCACCGTGCATTCGCCCATTACCGGGCAGTTGGAGATAACCTGGCACCACGGCCAGAAGGTGCTTGACACGCCCCATGCCAACTACTCTTATGGCTCGTTGCAACGCGTGTTGCGCTATGGGCTTATGTTCGTGGCACCTGAGCAGGCGAGCCACACCTTGTTGCTGGGGTTAGGGGGCGGATCGGTGGTGGCTACGCTACGGAAAGAACTGCAGTACCAGGGGCACATCACGGCCGTCGAGCTGGATGCAGTGATGATTCAGCTTGCGGACGCTGAGTTCGGTATTCGGCCTGATGCACAGTTAGAGATTGTCTGTGCTGATGCGTTTGAATGGGTGAAAAGCGCCCCGAAAGAACACTTCGGGCTAATCATTGTGGATCTGTTTGTAGACTTATACCTGCCCGACGGCCTTCGAACAGCAACGTTCTGGCAAGCCTTACAGCAATTGCTACGCCCCGGTGGCTACGTGCTAGCCAATACCCTCACCGACGTACCGTTGGAGGTGGAAGGTGAGGAGTTGGCCATCTACCTAGAAAAGCAAGGCTTTACAGTGAAAGAACTAGAGGTAGAGCTTTTGAACCGCCTGCTGGTTCTCCAGAAAGCACAGGCTTAAGTGGAAGGCTGCTCGCAGGCCTACCGTAGTACTGACTAGTAGCTGCTAAATGCTCTATAGCTCACCTCGTAGCAGGTAGGGGCAAGTAGCCATATAAGGTCATGCATTCAGGTAAGTTGGGTTAAATGGAGCAGTAGGGTGTGGTGCGGGTACGTGGTGGGCTTGCTCTGGAAACGAAATTCCATCTGTGTTTTCGGTGCCTGGTAGATGGCCCTGCGGTACTCCGGTGGGTTTCTGCTTTCTTTGCAAGCAAAACCCCCTGCTGACCTTATGGAAATCCTGAAGCACCTTGTCGATTTCATTCTGCACCTTGACAAGCATCTTGGCGATATTATTCAGGATTATGGGGCCTGGACCTATGCCATCCTGTTCCTCATCATCTTCGTTGAGACGGGCGTAGTGGTACTGCCTTTCTTGCCCGGCGACTCGCTGCTGTTTGCGGCTGGCTCCTTGGCCGCGTTGCCTGGCTCGCCGCTGAACGTGTGGGCCATGGTGGGTTTGCTGATTGTGGCAGCCGTACTCGGTGATACACTCAACTACCACATCGGGGACTACCTCGGGCCGCGGGTGTTCCGCGAAAACTCGCGGTTCCTGAAACGGGAGCACTTAGACCGTACGCAGCAGTTCTATGAAAAGCACGGGGCCAAAACCATTATCCTGGCGCGCTTTATACCCATTATCCGCACGTTTGCGCCGTTCGTGGCCGGCGTAGGCACCATGAGCTACACCAAGTTTCTGTCCTACAACATAGTGGGAGCAGTGCTGTGGGTGTCAATACTAACGCTGGCCGGCTATTTTTTCGGGCAGATATCGGTGGTGCAGAAGAACTTCTCGCTGGTGGTGCTAGCCATTATTGGGCTGTCGTTGTTGCCCGTAGTGTTCGAGTTTATTAAGTCGCGCCGGTCGAGCAGCCGGCCCGTGGCTTAGCAAGTATCAGAAGCTATGCTTCTCTAAAGCCATCGTGTGTTGCCAGCTTAGAAGTTGATTCAAGGGCTCTGAGGTAAGGAAAACCTCGTCTTTCTTTTCAAGAAACCACCCGCCTGCTTTGGGCTGGGTGGTTTTTTTTGTTGCTTGCCTCCCGAAATGTTATTTTCCTGTTATGCCCCAATTTGGATTGCTTGGTCGCTCGTTACAGCATTCTTTTTCTCAGACGTACTTCAGCCAAAAGTTCGATAGTCTTCACCTCGCTGATCATCAGTACGAACTGTTCGAGTTACCTACCATCGATGCCCTGCCCGAATTGCTTGCGGAGCATCCCGACTTGCGTGGCCTGAACGTAACTATTCCTTATAAAGAGCAGGTGTGGCCTTACCTCGATGAAATAGCTTCTTCGGCGGCCCGCGTGGGGGCTGTCAATGTTATTGAATTTTCTGATGGCCGTCTGATTGGGCACAACACCGATGTGGTGGGCTTTCGGGAGTCACTGAAGGGGTTTGTGCCGGCCGACTTTGCGGGCCGGGCGTTGGTGTTGGGTAGTGGTGGCGCTTCCAAAGCCGTGGAAGTGGCGCTACGTGACTTGAACATTGGCTACTGGGTGGTATCGCGCAACCCCATGGGCACGGGCCTTACCTACGCCGAGTTGACACCGCAAGTACTTGAAGACCATCTATTGGTTATCAATGCCACTCCCTTAGGCACGTATCCGAAAGTGGATGAGTATGCCCCTATTCCGTACGAGGCCCTCACCCCGCAGCATTATCTCCACGACCTTATCTACAACCCAAGCGAAACTGAGTTCATGCGTCGGGGCCAAGCGGCAGGCGCACAAACCAAAAACGGGTTCGAAATGCTGTGCCTGCAAGCCGAGGCCGCCTGGAGCATCTGGAACAAAGAGCAACCAAGTATTGCGCTCTAAAACCTTTGTAGCGGAGCGGCGAGAGTGACTGGCCGCTCCGCGTTGCTCGTTACTGCCCGCCTTTGCTGCTGCCTTGCTTGCCGTCGTCGTTCTGGATGGACCGGCGCTGGCGTTGCGAGCTATTGTCGATTTTGCCGAAGCGGTAGTTGAAGGAGAGGCGTACGGCCCGCTGATAGGAGTAGAAAGTGTTGCTGCTGCGGAATTGGGCGGTTTCGGTGCTGCTACGAAACTCACGGCCAGGCGCTAGGAAGTTGCTGGCGTTGAAGGTCAGATCGGCTTTTTCTTTCAGCAACGTCCGCTTCACCCCCACAGAATAGTAGTAGCCACCCGAGTAGCGGCTTTGCAACTGCACACCGCCCGTCCAGAAGCCGCCGTTGGCTTGCAGGCTGTGCACCTTGCCTAGCTTCAGCGAAGAATTCAGACTTACAAAGGCGTTTAGCAGGTTGTTGCTCTGCATGAGCGCCGCGCTGTAGAGCCGCGTGTAGTCGAGGCTTACGTTGCTACTCAGGTTCAGGGCCGGAATGGGCTTCAGGGAGCCGTAGAGGCTGAGTCCGTAAGTGGTGTTGGTGGCAATGTTGCCGTATGTGCTTTCGGTGCGGGCCAACGAATCGTTGTAGCGGTTGAATTCTTCAATGGAATTGCCGGTGCGGCGCACGTAGGTGGAGGCATTCAGTGACGTTTTCTCCCCAAAGGTACCGTAGCTCAGCTCGAAGACATCGGTAATTTCCGGCGACAACTTCGGGTTGCCGTAGCTGATGCTGTTGGGGGTGCTTTGGTTGACGTAGGGGTTGAGGTAGTATATCTGAGGGCGTTGGATGCGGCGCGAGTAACTCAGGCGCAGCGTCTGGCCCGGTTTCTTGAGGGTGCGCGTGGCACTGATGTTGGGTAGTACGTTCAGGTAGTTGTTGGAGAAACGGCCATTGTCTCCCTGAAACCGGCCCTCGATATCGGTGCGCTCCAAGCGGGTGCCTAAGCTGAACGCGTACTTCTTGCCGCCCATGAAATTGTAGGTGCTGTAAGCGGCCAGCACGTTTTGCTGGTAGTCGAAAGCGTTGGAACGTAGGGGGCTGCGGGCGAAGTCGGATTGCTCGCGTAGGAGTATGGTGTCGAGGCTGTAGTCGCTGCTTACGCTGCGCCGGATGAGCTTGGCGCCGCTTTCCAGGGTGGTCGAGTCGCGGAAAGGGTGGGTGTAGTCGGTTTGGAGAGTGGTTTCCAGGTTGCGGGCTAGGTTGAGGCTACGCTCCCGGTATTCGAGGGCGTTGGCCAGCACGTCGGCGCTATGGTACTGGTCGAGGCGGTAATTTTGGTTGTTGCGGCTGCGGGTGTGCTGGGCCAGCATGCTCCATTCGCGCCGCGGCTGTGCTTCGCCAAAAGTGCGGGTGTAGCCGGCGTTGAGGTCGTAGTTGCGGCTTTCGTAGCGTTGCAGAATGTCGCGGGAGTAGAGCGTATCGAGCTTCAGCGCATCAGGCCCATCATATTGGTTGAACAAGTCTTGAGGCGAGCGGCTCTGGTAGGAGTTGCCGTTGCCGCTGAGCGTGAAGCTGTGCAGCGGCGACGGGTCGTAGGTGAATTCCATCTGCCCGAACCCACCCTGGCCCACGTTGCGGGAGTTGGAGGACTGCAGTAGCTGCCCTTCGCCGGCGGGGGTGAAATCGGTGCGGGTGGTACTGCTCTTGTAGGGGTACTGGTTTTTGAACCCGCTCAGTTTGGTGTTCAAGCCAAACTTGCCACGCCGCACGTTCAGCGCCCCGTTGATGCCTTGGTTGCGGTTGCCGGTGCTGGCGCCCAGGCTGCCGTTGGTGCCCTGCAAGCTGTTCTTTTTCAACACGATGTTGATAACTCCGCCCGACCCTTCGGCATCATACTTGGCCGAGGGCGCCGTCACCACCTCAATGGCCTTGATCTGGTCGGCTGGAATCTGTTTTAGCGCCTCGGCCAAGTTGCCCGACAAGATGGCGGAAGGCTTGTTGTTGATCAGGATGCGCACGTTGCTGGTCCCGCGCAGCTGCACGTTGCCGTCGTTATCGACGTTTACCATGGGGGTTTTGCGCAGAATGTCGGCGGCGGTGCCGCCAGCGTTGGTGGCGTCTTGCTCGGCGTTGTACACTAGTCGGTCCGGCTTGGTTTCCACCAGCGGCCGTTGCCCTGTCACGGTTACTTCCCCCAGCTTCTGCGCCGACGCCGTCAGGGCCAGCGTACCCAAGGCCGTAGCCTCGGCGCCCACGGTCACGGGCTCCGTTCGGGTGGTGTACCCCACAAAGCTAATTTGCAGTCGATACGAGCCAACTGGTACGCCTTTCAGCTCGAATTTGCCTTGTGGGTCGCAGGTACCGCCGGCCACGGGCGTGGTGCCGGCAGGGGGCAGCAGCGTAACCGTGGCGTATTCAACGGGCTTCTGGGTGGCGGCATCTACCACTGTGCCCGTGAGACGGCCGGTGCTTTGGCTGGTGGTAGTGGCCGGCGGGGTGGCCGGTATCTGAGCCTGCACAGCGGGCACGATAAAGAGGGCTGCAAGCAGCAACGTAAGCGTATGCTTCATAGCGAGGCGGTAAGGGGATAAGCTACTGGGATAGAAACTATTGCACTAATGACTCCGCTAGGCGAAGTATGGTGGCACAACGCCTTGAAAGTAATGGCTAGTATCTCGAATAAGCACTAAAATTCAATCAATTATATATAATATCTCAATCAGCAAGGAAATGGAGCTTACAAGCTGGTGTAGCGCAGGTGCATGCAAGTTTCGCAGACGTTGATGTGCCCCAAAACCGCGGTGGTTGAAGCGAATTTCCGTACTGGTTGAAAATCGCAGCTTGGCTGCTGCTCGATGCCTTACTTTGCTGATAGTAAGTACCGCCACCCCCGCACTTCAACTGCCTTATGTCCGCTGCTGCACACCGGTTATCTGCGTTGCCCTGGCGTGCCCGGTTGTGGTGGCCGCATCTGGTGTGGCTGGGGTTGCTGCTTTACACCGACGCGCAGCTCTGGTTCACCCGCGCCGGACTCTACTACACTGCTCCTCAAAGCCCCGGCTTGTTTTGGCGCAATGCCCTGCTGGCTGACTTGCTCGATTGCGCCTTGTTTTACTTGAATTACGGGGTGTTGCAGCCCCGGCTGTTCAAGTCCCGTCGCGGCTTAACGTACCTCGGCTCGGTGGTGGGAGCGTTGCTGCTGTTTGCGGCGCTGCGGGTGGTGTTGAGCGTGGCGCTGAACGAAGGCATTCAGCAAGGACAACGCACGCTAAATCTAGCGGCGCACGCGCAGTTGCTGTTGGCGTATCATGTGCCTCTTGGTGGCCTGATCCTGCTGCTGAGCGCGGGGCTACGGCTGGCCGGCGACTACCTGCGCGAGCGAGAAAACCGCCGGGAACTGGAACGCCAGCACACCCGCACCGAACTATCGTTGCTGAAAACCCAGCTTCAACCGCATTTCCTTTTCAACACCCTCAACAACATCTATTCCCTCACGCTGCACGCTTCACCGCAGGCCCCCGAAGCGGTGATGCGGCTGGCTGAGCTAATGCGCTATCAACTCTACGACAGCACCGACGACCTGGTGCCTCTGGCCAAGGAAATTCGCCATTTGCAGGGGTTTCTGGCGCTGCAACTGCTGCGTCTGCCACCCGACGAAGCCGATGAGGTATTGCCATTCACGGTGCTACTGCCGCCCGGCGCCGAATATGCCCGGCGTCTGCCGCCCATGCTGCTGCTGCCGCTGGTAGAAAACGCCTTCAAGCACGGCGACTTAGCGGCCCGGCCGCTGGTAGCCCGCCTACGCTTGCAGCTAGAGCCCAATGGCCACCTCGTATTTTCGGTGCTGAACTACTGCACCGACAACACTGCCGCTGCAACGGCCCCCGGTGGCGTGGGCTTAGTGAACCTGCGCCGCCGCCTAGAGCTGCTATATCCTGGCCGACATCGCCTCACCGTGGCCGCAACTCCTACTGAATACCAGGTGAAGCTAGAAGTTCAGTTGTAAGCTCGTCCTTTTCCCTCTTGTGTACCTGCGTACCTTGCCCTCCATGGAACCCACGCTTGCCCGCCGGCCCCTCACGTGTGCTATAGTCGACGACGAACCCCTGGCTCTAAGTGTGCTAGCGGACTACTGCGCCCACGTGCCGTTCCTACGCCTGAAAGGCAAGTTTCAGGACGCACTGGCAGCCGTAGAGTTTCTTCAAGATACCCCCGTCGACCTCGTGTTCCTGGATATTCAGATGCCCCGCCTCACGGGGATGCAGCTAGCCCAACTGCTCCCCACGCCGGCACCCCGCATTGTCTTCACCACGGCCCACGCGGAATACGCCGCGGAGAGCTATGAATTGCCTGCCCTGGATTACCTGCTTAAGCCCATCCGGTTCGAGCGGTTCGTGCAGGCTGCCCACCGGGCCCGCGTGGCCCTCCAGCCCGTGAGCGTTCCGGCGGAGCCCACCGACACCGCCAACGAAGCACTGTTCATCCGGCAAGACAACCGCCTGCGCCGAGTTATGGTGTCTGATGTGTATTATGCCGAAGGGCAAAAAGAATACCTGATGCTGTACACGGCTGCCGGCAAAATGCTCACGCTTCAGTCGTTCCGGGGGTTAGAGGAGTTGTTGCCGCCCGGTCGGTTTGTTCGCATCCACAAGTCTTACCTCATCAGCTTGCGTCACCTGGAGTTTGTGGAGCGCACCCGCGTGCAAGTCCATGGCACTTCCCTGCCCATAGGCGAAACATACCGGGAAGGCTTGCTAGAACAGCTCCGCTACCATGGTCGGGGCTGAAATAGGCACTTATTCCGCTGACGCGAATGGCATGTAGTAGGGCCATTAGTGATGCTGATGCCTCATATGGACGGTAGCGCGGAACAGATTTCCGCGCTACTGGATTTTCGCGTTGCTATCCTTATAGTTAGTCTGGTGGGTGGTCGTTTAACGAGACAGGGCCCCGACTTTTCGGTCGGGGCCCTGTCTTGTTTACCTTGCTGATGCACTTATTGCTGGCCTTGGCCGCTGCTTTCACCTTGCTTGGTGTCGTCGTTCTGGATGCTGCGGCGGCGCTTCTGGGGCTGGGCCGAGATTTTGCCGAAGCGGTAGCCGAAGGCCAGGCGTACACCCCGCTGATAGATGTAGTTGTTGCTTTCCTGCCGGAACTGCTCGGTATCGAGGATGGTGTTTAGGTTGCGGGTGGCGCTTAGGAAGTTGTCGGCGCTGAGCGTGAGGTCGGCTTTGTCCTTGAGCAGATTTTTGCGCACGCCCACCGAGTAGAATGTCCAGGCGGCTTGCTTGCCTTGGAGCTGGATGCGGGGCGAGTTCAGGCCGCCATAGCCCTGAATGCTCAGGCCCTTCTCGAATTTGTAGCTGGTGTTTATGTTCACGTTGTACATCACGCCACCGTTGGAGTAAGCCGCCGTGTTTACCGCGCCTTCGCCGAAGCTCAGGGCCGGGCTTTTCAACGATACGTAGTACACATTCACGTTGCCGCTCAAGTCCCACTTCGGCACCGGCTTCACCGACCCAAACAAACTGATACCATAAGTGGCGTTGCGCCCAATGTTGGCGAAGGTCTGGTTGTTGATACCGTCTCTGATGAAGCGCACACTTTCAATAGCGTTGCCGGTGCGCCGCACGTACGCCGACATATTCAGCACCGAGCCCTTAATGAAGGTGGTATAGTTCAGTTCGTAGCTGTCGGTCAGCTCGCGCTCCAGGTCGGGGTTGCCGTAGCTGACGTTGAGGGTATCGGAGGTGTTGCGGAACGGGTTAAGATAGAAAATCTGGGGGCGCTGAATGCGCTTGGAATACGCTAGGCGCAGCGTCTGGCCGGGCTTCTTGGGGTTGTTGGGCTGGAAGCTCATGCTCAGGTTGGGCAGCACGTTGGTATAGTCCTGCCGCACGCCAGCATTGTCGGCTGGCTGCGGATCAAAGTTGCCCCTAACGCGCGTATTTTCCACCCGCGCCCCTAGCTTGAAGCTCACCTTCTTGGAAGCCGAAAACCCGTAGGTGCCGTAAGCCGACACCACATCTTGGTTGTAGTCGAAGAGGTTAGAGCGGGCCGGGTTGAAGTCTAGCGCCAGCTGGTCGTACACGTCGTAGTCGCTGCTCACGCGACGCATAATGGCTTTGGCACCGGTTTCAAGCAGGGCGGTTTCCGAGAAGGGGTGCGCGTAATCGGTTTGAATGGTGGTTTCCAGGTTGCGCGCTAGGTTGTCGCTCTGTTCCCGGTACTGCACTGCTCCCGCTTCGTTGCGGCCGGCGTACTGGTTGAGGTCGTAGTCCTGCACGTTGCGGTTGCGGGTGTGCTGGGCCAGCACGCTCCACTCGCGGCGCTTCTGCTCGAAGGTGCGGGTATAGGAGCCGCTCAAATCGTAGCTCTGTGTCCGGAACTTCCGGTCGGTGGCGCGGGTGAACTGGTCGGCGGCTATAGCCGGAAACAGCACATCGTTGAACTGCTGGTAGTCGCCGGAGTTGCGGAACAGGCTGCCTTGGATGCCCAGCGTGAGGTTGTGGTACTGGGCGGGGTCGTAGTCGAGGCCCAGCCGGCCGAAGCCGCCCCCGCCCAGCGTGTTGCCGTCGCCATCCTGCTGCAGGGCCAGTGTCTCGGTGCCGTCCGGGTTTTTCAGAGAGCGGGTCAGGTCATTGCGGTTGGGGCTGTAGAACGCGAAGCCACTCGCCGAGCTGTTGATGCCCAGCTTGCCCTTCCGGTAGTTGAGCGAAGCATTGCCGTTGGAGCTACGCGTACCGCCGGCCAGCCCCACGCTGCCGTTCACGCCTTCCAGGTTGTTCTTTTTCAGAATGATGTTGATAATACCACCCGTGCCTTCGGCATCGTACTTGGCCGAGGGCGTGGTAATCACCTCTACACTCTTGATTTGGTCGGCCGGAATCTGCTTCATGGCATCGGCCACTGAGCTGGCCACGATGCCCGAGGGCTTGTTATTGATGAGTACGCGCACGTTGCTGGTGCCGCGCAGTTCCACGTTGCCATCAGGGTCTACGTTCACCAGCGGCACTTTGCGCAGTACATCGGCCGCCGTACCACCCGAGTTGGTGATGTCCTTTTCGGCGTTGTACACAATGCGGTCCGGCTTGGTCTCGATGACGTCCCGCTCGCCAGTAACTGTTACTTCGCCTAGCTTCTGCGCGGTTGAGGCGAGGCTGATGGTGCCCAAGTCGGCGGTGCCGTCCGTTACCGTTACGTTTTCAGTACGGTTGCCGTAGCCCAGAAAGCTGATCTGGACCCGGTAGGAGCCCGGCGCCAGTCCCTTCAGCACGAAGCGGCCCCGCTCGTCGCAGGTGGTGCCGTCGAGGGGCTTGTCGCCAGCGGCGGGAAACAAGGCTACGGTAGCAAACTGCACAGGCTTTTTGGTGGCGCCGTCGAGCACCGTGCCCGTTAGGCGGCCAGCGCCTTTTGGGGTTTCGGGCAGGGCCAGGCGTGGGGCCGGAGTGGCTGCGCCAGGTGCCCCCGCGGGGCGTGCTCCGGCTGGTGGTGCGCCGGCCGGGGCCGTTTGAGCCATAACAGGGCCAGTCAGTAAGCCAGCCAGACCTAACGAGGCAAGTACTAATTTGCTCATCTAGAAATAAGGAAAACAGAAAAGGAAGAATTTTCGAAACAGCATCGGCCCTCTAGGCGCACAGGTAAATCGACAACCAGGCGGAATCATTACACCTTAGGTTGAAAAGCGCAGCCGGTATGGTTTGCTAGCAGCAGGCAAAGCAGTTGAATTGCCTTCAGCACAAGAGTAGCTTGGGTAGCACAGAATAAGTGATTAGGGAAGTAGGGAGCTGATAAAGGATGCTCGGGAGTATGGAAAACTTGTATAGTAACGCGTTGTCTGGTAATCATAAAGAGCATAGTAGCTCTAGTCAGGCAGTGGCGCCTGGGGGCTGCGGCCGGGTAAGTTGGCGTGGCAGGCTGACCCTAGGTGTTTTTTGCTGACGGACAAGGACGTGGTTGTGCTTACATCGTTGCAACAGCCCGGCCCGAATACCACCTAATAAGTGGAAACGTTACAGCATGGTTGGACAGCAAACGAAATACGTAGCGGCCAACTAGTTGGCTATGTTGCGGCGGTAGAGGACCAGATAGCCAAGTAGCAGGGCGCCAGCAAACCACCCGAGGCTGTACCATTCGTGCTTCGCCAACATATGCGCCACCTGTAAGCCACCAACTTTGGCCATCTTCATGGACACGGCGGTGCCCAGCGGGGCTGCGTATGGTATTTTGTCGGCGTGCTCCCACTGTAGCAGCGCGATGGTAGCCACTACGGCCCCCATGCCCACACCCACCGGCACCACAAACGAGCGCCAATACAAGCTCACGATATATTGCACTGCCAGCAAGCCCAGCGTGGCTATGTACGTGCGCATCAGCATCCAGCCTACTGCGTTGAACGGTACGGCATAGTCCTGAAATCCTAGCTTGGGCCGCAACACCGCCAGCAAGGCCCCGGCTCCCAGCATCAGGCCCGCAAAGAGCACCAACGCCAGGGCGTTCAGCCCCAGAAGTAGCAGCAGCTTCGAGCCGAACACCGCGCCGCGTCCCACGGGCTGGGCATATAGGTGCTTCCAAGCCGTGGCCTTGGTTTCGATGTTCACCACCAAGCTCGTTAGCAGCACTACAAATAGCGGTAGCAGCAGTGTGCCGGCCGTTTGCCAAGCCATGCTGATGAAGCGCGGCCACGGGTCGCCGCCGCTCTTCATAATGATGTCGCCTTTAAAGAAATAAATCATAAACCCCAGCAGCACGGGCAACGCGCCACTAAACAACGTGAGCCGCAAGGCAGCCGTGCGCCGGAGCTTGAGGGCATCGGCCGCCAGCGTGCGCCGGAGCTGCGTCAGGGCCGATGGGGCCGTGGGAAGAGAAGAAAAGTCAGAGAGGGAAGGAGTCAGGGTAGTTTCCATGGTAGCGTGTATAGAAAGAGATAAATACCAGGCAGGCTATTTCACTAGCTCGCTTTTCGCTTCGGTGAGGTGCAGGAAGGTGTCTTCCAGGCTGGGTTGCTCTAGGCGCAGGGCGTACAGCGGCAGCCCAGCGCTTACTAGTGCCGTAGCTAGCTCGGCGGTATGCTCTTTCGACACCCAGGGTACCCAGAGCGTGCCGGGCTCCGCTACCGTGGCGCCCGCCAGCAGGCGTGGGAGCAGGTTGCGGCACGTATCGGCGCAGTCGGTTTCCAGCACCAGCCGTGCCCGGCCGGTTTGCAGTTGTTGCAAGTCGGGTAGGCTGCCTTGGAACACCAGGCTGCCTTGCTGAATCACGCCCACGTGCGTGGCTACCTTCTCGATTTCGCCGATGAGGTGGCTGCTCACCACTATTGTTTTGCCGTGTTCCTCGCGCAGCTGTTGCAAGAGTTTGCGCATGTCGATGATGCCGTTGGGGTCGAGGCCGTTGGTGGGCTCGTCGAGCAAGAGCAGGTCGGGGTCGGAAAGCAAAGCAATAGCAAGGCCTAGGCGCTGCCGCATGCCCAGCGAGTACTCGCGGGCGGGCCGGTGGGCGTTGTCGGTGAGACCCACCAGGTGTAGTACCTCGGCCGTGCGGTTGGACGCAACGCCGCGTATCCGGCGGGTAGCTTCCACGTTTTCGCGGCCTGTAAGGTGGTCGTAGAGGGAAGGGTTTTCAATCAGGGCACCAACTCGGTTCAGCAACGCTACCCGGTGGCGGGCCATGTCGTGGCCGAAGAGGTGAATGGAGCCGCTGGCGGGGCGCAGCAAGCCCAGCAGTACTCGCATGGTGGTGCTTTTGCCGGCGCCATTGGGACCCAGAAAACCGTAGATGCTCCCCGGCTCTACCCGCAGGTGTACATCGTGTAGGATAGAGCGGCTTCCGTAGCGGAACGCCAGGGCTCGGGTTTCGAGTAGAGGAAAGCTAGACGACATAACGTTGATAGAGAAGGATGACGGCAGCAAACCTAGCGAGGTGCCCTATATTGCACTAGCGCTATTCAACCAACCCGTACTAAATCAGCTAGAACAGCCCGTTTTTCAGCTCAACTCCCCCTTTCGTACCCTGTGCAGGCCTATACGTGCTTAAGTGCTTGCAGCAAGGCGTTGGCGGGTTGTAGGGCCGGGTTGGTTGAATACCAGTGGCCGTTGGCAACTAGGCGTACTATTTTTAGCTATGGAACTATCAGCCGCACCCGTCATAGGTTCAACCCTGCAGGATTCCGTCGTTGCTCGGCCCACCTGGTGGCAGCGGCTGCGCAGGTTGCTACAGCCTACTGGTTCAACCGCCGATTTACATCTGGGCCGTATTCCGTGGCTAATTCATGTGCTGCTGTGGCTGTGGCTGCTCACGCTGGATGTTATGAAACTGGCCAACAACATCCGGTTGCTACCTCGGTTTCCGCACACCGCCACCGAATGGCAGCCCCTGTTGCCCCTGTTAGGTCGGCAGTTGCTGGAAGATATATTCGGGGCCACCCTGTTTTACCTCACGTGGCAATGGCTAGTACCTCGGACTTTAGGACGGGCTCGAATTGGACAGTATGTCCTGCTGGCGGCAATGCTGATAATCCCCTATGCGGCTATAGTAGGCACCTTTACCGTGCAGTTTGCCAACAAAGGGGTGAAAATTCAGGCTTACAAAGTGACGCGCCAAGTGGCAGGCAAGAAAAAGCCGGTTACTACCATTGTTGACCCCCAGAAGCGCGGTCTGGAAGGCCCCTTGTTATGGGGGGTGGTATTGGGTTCACTTTTCATCGGAACTGTGGTTGTGGGGAGTAGCACAGCGCTCCGCATAACCAACGACTACTTGCGCCAGCAGCGCAACCGCCGGGAGCAGGAACGCCAGCAACTGCTGACGGAGCTAGCCATGCTCAAAACGCAAATCAACCCGCACTTCCTCTTCAACACCCTCAACAACATCTATTCCCTCACGAGCCGCAAGTCGGATAAAGCGCCGGAAGCGGTGTTGCGCCTCGCCGAAATCATGCGGTACCTGCTCTATGAAAGCAGCACCGATACAGTGCCATTGAGCCGGGAGATACAGCACCTGAACAGCTTTCTGGACTTGCAGCGGCTGCGGTTGTCTGCCTCAGCACAAGATGCCATCCGTTTCGAGGTAACTGGTGCCGCGCCCGACAGTGCGCACCCGGTTGCCCCATTGCTGCTGCTGCCGCTGGTAGAAAATGCCTTCAAGCATGGCGACCTGACGGCCCGGCCCGTGGCCGTGCACATCTCGCTCAACCTAACAACGGAAGGCCTGCTTCGCTTTTCGGTGCTCAACTATGTAGCGCCCGCCGATGCCGAACGGGAGCTGCCGGTGCAGCCCGGCGGCGTTGGCCTCGTGAATCTGCGCCGCCGCTTAGAACTGCTCTACCCTGGCCGCTACACGCTGCACGTAGAAACGCTGCCCGCCCAGCACCTCGTAACGCTGGTGTTGCTGCGGTAAAACAGACAGCAGGTATTGATACCACTGGCTTTATATCCGCCGCTACGTATCGGCTAGCCGCCCGGCGCACGCATGTTACCTTGCTATTCCACACTTCAGTATCCCACTTATGATGACCTGCGTTATTTTTGATGACGAGCCGCTGGCCCTCGATCTGCTGACCGACTATTGCGCGCAAGTGCCTGGCCTAGAGTTGAAGGCGCAGTTCGATGATGCCTTGGCAGGCTTGGCCTTTTTGCAGGAAAATCGGGTTGATATCGTGTTTCTGGATATCCATATGCCGCGGCTAACTGGCTTGCAGCTGGCCCAACTTCTACCGGCCCCCACGCCACGCATCATTTTCACCACGGCCTACGACCAGTACGCCGTTCGGAGCTACGAGCTCAACGCCGCCGACTACTTGCTTAAGCCCATTGCCTTCGAGCGTTTTGTGCAGGCCGTCCAGAAAGTACGTCAGCAACTCAGTGCCCCAGCCCCTAGCTCTACCCCGGCCAGTACGTTGCCTGCTGCCATTCCGGAAGCACTCGCCACCGCCCCCGACGCCATGTTCGTGAAGAACGAACACCGGTTGCAGCGCGTCGCCTTCGACGATATCCTCTACATAGAAGGCATGAAGGAGTACCTGATGATTTACACCACCACAGGGAAGGTGCTCACCTTGCAGTCGTTCCGGCGCATAGAAGAGGTGCTGCCACCCGAGCGGTTTGCGCGCATCCACAAATCCTACGTGGTAGCGTTGAGCCGTATCGAGCACGTAGAGCGGGGCAAGGTGCAGGTGGCTGGGCGCCTGCTCCCCATCGGCGACACCTACCGCGAATCGTTTGCCACGCTGATTCGGGCGTATCAACAGTTGTAGGGATGTGGCTACCGCTCTACCTGTTCTGCTTGGATACGAGGCGTGTAGAAGACAACAGCTTGTGGCTCTGCGGTATGGCCCTAAAAAAGTACAGCCACTCTGGTGAGGAGCGGCTGGACAACGTTGCAAGAGGTATGCGGGACGAATACTATTTGTTATAATCCAAGTGCTAAATTAACTGAATTTATTTCACTGAAAGTTTTTTTGCTATTTCTGCCGTGTGACGGCCCTGGTAGCGGCCACCCTCCAGCTCGTTGGCACTTGGCTGCCGCTCACCTTGGCCGCCGGTTACAGTACTGGCGCCGTAAGGCGTGCCACCCGTTACCTCATCGTGGCCCATTTGGCCCTGCCACGCGTAAGGCAAGCCCACAATCACGAAGCCGTGGTGCAACAGCTCAGTATGGAAAGCGCGCAAGGTGGTTTCCTGGCCGCCATGCTGGGTAGCCGTACTCACGAAGGCACTGCCTACTTTACCAACCAGTGCTCCTTTGGCCCACAAACCACCCGTGCTGTCCATGAAGGCCTGCATCTGGCCGCATAGGTTGCCGTAGCGGGTAGGCGTGCCGAAGATGATGGCATCGTACTCCACTAGTTCGTCGGGAGTGGCTACGGGCACGTGCTCGAATGCCTTTTGTGCTTCTGTAGCTCCGGTTTTGTCTAGTATTTCGCGGGACAGTGTTTCAGGCACGCGCTTCAACGATACCTCGTTGCCCTCTACCTCCCGGGCCCCTTCTGCTATAGCCTCGGCTAGTTTGTAGAGATGACCATACGTGGAGTAAAACAGAACCAGAGTTTTCATACGATAAGGAGTGAAATGGAAGAGGAAATATGTTTGTGCGAGTTGGGAAAAAAGCACGGAGAAAACAACGGACCCTACACAAATATGTAGGTACATTAATGGACAGTACGGCTTGTTGGCTCGGATTGTTTTCCTTCGCCATCAACTAGTTCGGAATAGTTCAGGAAATTTTTGGGCTGGTTGCTTATCTGCATGCAACCCTTGGGGCAGGGTGTAGGCTCTTGCATCTGTAGCGACGCCTTCAAAAGGCTAGCCTCACGGATTTTGTTTAGTTAGCTTACGGCCTATGCAATTTATATACGTTCAGTGCGCGCGAGTCTGGCAGGCAGCGCAGTCTGTACGGGTACACGGTTCCGGCCCCGGAGGTCGGGCAGCCCGGTGAGTGCTCTTTCCTCTTTGTCTCTGCGGCCCGCCACCGGGTTGCGGGGCTTGCTCGCCGGTACACCGGCCCCGTCGACTGAAGCTTTCACTTCGCCCGCTCCTTCCGTGCGCCAACTCACACCGCCTTCCCAACTCAGCGAGGCTGAGCTAATAGACGGGTGCCTAGCGGGCAGCCGCCTCATGCAGAAATATCTCTACGAGCGGTTCTCGGGACGGATGATGGCAGTATGCCTGCGGTACGCCCAAACCACGTTCGAGGCCGAAGACGTGTTGCAAGAAGGATTTATTACGGTGTTCCGCAATCTGGGCAGCTTCCGCCGCGAGTGCCCCTTAGAGTTCTGGATCCGGCGCATCATGGTAAACGCTGCCCTGCGCCAACACCGCCGCAACGCCCCTTTAGTAGCCGTTAGCGAAGGCGAATATCCCGAAGAGTTGGCAGATGAGGAATTTACATTAGCCAATTACGGTTTCGAGGAACTTTTGACCATGGTGCAGGAGCTGGCGCCCCGCTACCGCATGGTATTCAACCTGTTTGCTGTTGAAGGCTACGGCCACAAAGAAATAGGGGAGATGCTCGGCATTTCCGAAGGCACCAGCAAATCACAATATTCCCGGGCACGGGCAATCTTGAAGTCGAAAATCGAGCGTCTTGACGCACAATCCAATCATGGCCACTTCCGCACCTAATACCACTCCTGACCCCCGGCCCACCGGCGACCTGGAACATCTGTTTCGACAGAAGTTCGCGGACGCCGAGGTGACGCCGCGTGCCAGCCTCTGGGAGCAACTCGACCACGAGCTGCTTGTCGACCAAAACAACACTTACCGCCATCGGCTACGTGTGCACCGGTGGGTGGCCGCGGCTTGCCTGTTGTTGCTGCTAAGCGTAAGTGGCTGGGCCTTGTTGCATGAGTGGCAACCCGCCGCTCCTGGCTTGGCCGTACAGCGGGGCACCGGTGCCGATAGCCACACCGGAGTAGCGGCCAACGGCCTATCAGGCACTGCATCGGGTAGCGCCGCCACTGCTGCTGGTACTGCTTCCGCCGCTTCCAACAATACAGAAGATGCCGCTGATGCTTCAACAGGTGCGGCCAAGGAGCTCTTGGCGAGCGAAAACCACCTGCCGATGCCTGCCGCCGAGCAAGGGGTAGTTGCATCGGATGCTAGTCAGACTGCTGGTTTGGTAGCTGCTCCGCAAGCCGCTACTGGCCGTAGTGTAGGTTCTAATGTGTACTCTGTGGGCACTATGCCAGCCGCTATGGGTGTAGCTGGCAGCTACTACAGTGCCAATGGCAGTAGGCCGTCCGGCCAAGCGGGTTTCCCAGCGGCCACAAGCTACTCAGGTATGGAAACGGAGACGGCTACGGTTGGCTGGAACGGGGTGTCTCCGCGCTTTGCTAGCCTACGTGGGGGCTGGTTGGGCTCCCGCCCTGATACCTTGAAACGCTCGTTGTTGTCAGCTCCGCAGCCAGCCATTGGTACGTTGGCCGCCGCGCAGGATCAAACCAAAACAGCTGCCAAGCAGTGGCGCCGATTGCGCCTCGGCGGTAGCTATGCAGTAGGAGCCTACAACCCCAACATCAACTTCTCCGACGACAACGGGATGGTGCAGGCCGACCGGGTTGCCAACGCCCTCCGCAGCTATTATCAGGAAGATGCCGAAGCAGAATACCGCCGCAACCTGCGGGCGGGCCTCAGCCAGCGCGTAGCCCTCACGGCGGCGTACACCCTCAACAAACGCCTGACGCTTGTTTCGGGAGTGGAAGCCGCCCAGCAACACGCCACGTCAGCCACCAGCTACGACTTTCTCGATGGCCGGCAAGTGAGCCGCGGAGTAGCCGACTTATTCAACAATACCAGCTACTCTTACGTGTTGTCTAACCGGGCAGCAGCTCCCGCATCAACCCGCAAAACGGCTTACCGCTACCGCTCGGTGGCTGTTCCCGTAGCCTTGCGGTATGGTTCGCAGCGGACAGGTGTGTCGCTATATGCCAAAATGGGCGCGGCAGTAGGGTTGCTGCTCAATAGCAACTCAAAGTTTGTGGAGCCGTCGGTAAGGGTGGCCAATAGCCCTGCTTCCTTTGCACCGGCCAGTGCGGATGCGAGCCGCGCGTATTCGGTGGGGTCGTCTGATTCTCCGTACCGGAAGGTGCAAGCCTCTGTGCGGGGTGGCGCCGGTATACGCTACCAACCAGCCAACGCTAACTGGAGCATGGTAGTTGGGCCTACTGCCGAAATGGGCCTCACGACGCTGAATGCCAACCCCAGCCAGCGCGGGCTCAGCCAAAGCCGGCCGCACAGTGTAGGTGTGGAGGCGGTTGTAGAATTCGGCCGACCCAAGCCAATGCCTGTGGCGCAGTAAGTAGCTGGCACTCTTCTTGATTCACCTTTTCTATGATCCGACTTTTCGCCTACCTACTAACTGCTTTGCTCTCGTTGGGGGGGATGGTGGCGTGTAGCACAAATGCTGATTTGGATGCTAGCCCGAGTTGCACCGGCAATTTTTCCGAGACGCTAATTGAGCAGCTCAAACAGGAACCCAAGCGTACTCCAGTAGCGGAAGTTACGCAGTACACGTATCAAGGACAGATGGTGTACCTCGTGACGGGTGGGAGTGGTACGGTTTCCAATGGAGCCTCTATCAACCTCAACTACCTGTTCGATAGCTGCGGGAAGGTGGTGTGCGCTGCCAGTGGTGGACCCAACAACGACGGTGACGGCATTTGCCCCGATTTTAAAACCACTGCTACCAATCCCGTTCTGATTTGGCGCGACCCGCGCTGACAGTGTAGCAGCAGCTGGCCACCTCATCCGGAGGTCTGCTGCGTGCTTGTTTGAAACCACATTCTATGTTCCAACCATACTCGCACAAACTATGAAAACACTTCTGTTTCTTTTGACTGTTTGGGGGTTGTTAGGGTTGATGCAGTGCAGCAAAAAAGATGCAGAGCAATTGACCCTCAACGATACGATAAAGCTTGAAAGCAAGAAAAGTACGACCGTTAAAGCTGCTGATTCCAATGTGCAGTTCACCGTCAGCGGCATATCCGATTCGCGTTGCCCGGCCAACCTGCAATGCATCTGGGCTGGGGAAGCTACTGTGGATGTGGAGCTACGGGATGCCATTGGGGCCGTGCAAAATGCTTCCCTCTGTCTCGGCGACTGCCGCGGTAAAAACGATTCGGCTACCGTGGTGCTCAACACCATACCCCACTGGCTAACGCTACTGGCCGTTGAACCTGGTCCTGCGGCTACGGGCACTTCCTCGGCCCAAACAGCGTCGTTGCGGCTAACCCGCCAATAATACCCTGCGCCTTACCACACCACACTCCTGAGAACCTGCTCGTAACCCGGGCAGGTTTTTTTGTTTCCGAGGAAACCTCCACTTTACTAATGCAGTTATCCTAGGCTGACCTTTTTGCCAACTCGCGGTCTAGTAGCTAATTTCCTTCGCATGAACTATCAACTTACCTCGGAATTCAAACCCACCGGCGACCAACCGCAGGCTATCAAGCAGTTGGTGGAAGGCGTCAACAACGGCGAGCCGGCGCAGGTGTTGCTCGGGGCCACGGGCACCGGCAAAACGTTCACCATGGCCAACGTTATTGCCGAAACCGGCAAGCCCGCCTTGGTGCTGTGCCACAACAAAACCCTGGCCGCCCAGCTCTACGGCGAGTTCAAGCAGTTCTTCCCCAACAACGCCGTCGAGTACTACATCAGTTACTACGACTACTACCAGCCAGAGGCCTACATTGCCAGTACCGACGTCTTTATCGAGAAAGACTTGGCCATCAACCAGGAAATCGAGAAGCTGCGGCTGCACACCACCTCCACGCTGCTCAGCGGCCGGCGCGACGTGATTGTTATTGCGTCGGTGTCGTGCATCTACGGTATCGGCAACCCCGAGGAGTTCAGCAAAAACGTGATTTACTTGGCGCCAGGCCTGCGCTACTCGCGCAACAACCTGCTCTACCAGTTTGTACAGATCCTGTACTCGCGCACCGAGATGGAGTTTACGCGCGGCTCGTTCCGGGTGAAAGGCGACACAGTGGACATATTCCCGGCCTACGCTGACTATGCCTACCGCATCTTCTTTTTTGGCGACGAAATCGAAGCCATCCATAAGATTGACCCGGTGAGTGGCAAGAAGCTGGCCGATGAAAAGTCGGTGACGCTGTATCCGGCTCAACTGTTCGTGACCGGCAAAGACACGCTCAACCAGGCCATCAAGGAAATCCAGTTCGACATGGTGCAGCAGCACGCCTACTTCGAGAAGGAGGGGCGCGACTCGGAAGCCAAGCGCATCATGGAGCGTACCGAATTCGACTTGGAAATGATTCGGGAGCTGGGCTACTGCTCGGGTATCGAGAACTACTCGCGGTACTTCGACGGCCGCAACCCCGGCACCCGCCCGTTCTGCTTGCTCGACTACTTTCCCAACGACTACCTGCTGGTAGTAGATGAAAGCCACGCCACCATGCCCCAGATTCGGGCCATGTGGGGCGGCGACCGGAGCCGCAAAACGGCCCTGATTGAATACGGCTTCCGGTTGCCTTCGGCCCTAGACAACCGCCCACTCACGTTCAACGAGTTCGAGAGCATGTATCAGCAGGCCGTATTCGTGTCGGCTACCCCGGCCGACTACGAGCTTACCCAGGCCAACGGCGTGGTAGTCGAGCAGATCATCCGGCCGACCGGCCTATTGGATCCGGAAATTGATATTCGGCCTTCGGTGAATCAGATTGACGACTTGCTGGACGAAGTGGACAACCGGGTGAAAATGGGCGACCGGGTGCTGGTAACCACGCTTACCAAGCGAATGGCCGAAGAACTACAGAAATACATGGAGCGCCTTGGCATCAAGTCCAGCTACGTGCACTCCGATGTGAAAACCCTGGACCGGGTGGAAATTCTGCGTCAGCTGCGCCTCGGCGAAATTGATGTGCTGATTGGGGTAAACCTGCTACGCGAAGGCCTGGACTTGCCCGAAGTGAGCCTCGTTGCCATCCTCGATGCCGACAAGGAAGGCTTCCTACGCGACCAACGCAGCCTGATTCAGACCATGGGCCGCGCCGCCCGTAACGACCGGGGCAAGGTTATCATGTACGCCGACCGGATGACCGGTTCCATGCAGCGCGCCATCGACGAAACCAACCGCCGCCGCGCCACGCAGCTCGCGTACAACCAGGAGCACGGCATCACGCCACGGACAGTGCGCAAGTCGCGCGAGGCCATCATGGAGCAGACGTCGCTCTCCGATTATCGTATTGCCGAGCCGCAAGCCTACGTTGGGCCCGACACGGACACGGCGCTGGCCATAGCCGCCGAGCCAGTGATATCCATGATGACCCGTCCCGACTTGGAAAAGCTCATCAAGCAAACCGAGAAAACCATGGAAGCTGCCGCCAAGGACCTCGACTTCCTGACAGCCGCTAAGCTCCGCGACGAGTTGGCCGCGCTGAAGCAGGTGCTCAAAACTAAGCGGGAGTAGTAGAACGAATTTCAGTGGAAGAAGCTGTTTTGATTGGGGCAACCTGATCAGAACAGCTTCTTATTCTTTATAGGCATTCCCAGTTGCAAGCAAGTACGCTTGCTGGGTTGCAGCTCTAGCCAACACGGGCTCTAGGGCGTTGAGACGTTTTACAAGTACAAATCAACCATGTGCCGCCACGCCACTGGGTTGTGCGCCTCACCTTCCCACACGTGCAGCTGACTGTCAACCCCTTTTTGCTGAAGCTGCTGGTTTAGAAACAGGTTGTCTTGCAGAAAAGCGTCTTCGGTGCCGATAGCTAAGGTGATTTCCAAGTTGCGCAGCTGCGCCAGATAAGAGTCGTCCTCTAGGTTGGGGATGAAGCGGTTGGGGGTGTTCAGGTACACATTCTCGTCGACGTAGCCCTGAAACAAGTCGGGAAACGAAGCCATGGCTTGCGTAAGGTCATAGCGGCCGCTCATGCCCACCACTTTGCCAAACCGGTTGGGGTGCCGAAACGAGAGGTTGACTGCATGGAATGCGCCCATGCTGCAGCCAGCGGCAATTAGAAACGCGTTGGGGTTTGTGGCTTCACTCATGGGCAGCACCTCGTCCAGAATGTACTGCTCGTACTGTAAATGGCGTTGAATGCGCTCCACTGGCGGCTTGTCGAGGCTGTAGAGACTTTCGGCATCAATGCTGTCCACACAATAGAGTTGCAGGAAGCCGCTTTCTACTTTGGCTTGCAGGGCCTCAATCACGCCCCAATTTTCGTAGTCGTAGAAGCGGGCTTTGCGGGTAGGGAATAGCAGTACCCGGGCGCCGGTTTCGCCAAAAACTAGCATCTGCATCGGCCGACCCAACGCAGGACTCTCCCATTCATGGTATTCGCGGCGCATCAGCAAAACGGTTAGTGGCTACCTAAATAGAAAGGCGGATTTTCAGGATAATGGCTGCTGGTGTTGCAGCATATGGTCTAGTTGGGCGCTGATTTTCTGCTGCCACAGGGTGTAGCCTGCCGGCGACAGGTGCAGGCCGTCGGGCTCGAAAAACGCAGGGTGCAGGTTGCCTCGCTCATCGAACATGGGGTAGTAGAGGTCGAGATAATAGAGCGGTGGGCCTTGCAACGACACCAGCCGACTGACGCAGCTGTTGGCATACTCGATGCTACCGCGCAGGTGTAACCGCGCAAAGCTCAGTTTGATTGAAACAAAGCACACCGGAATGTTGCCAAGCATGGCTCTAATGGAAGCCAGCAAGTGCTCGTAGAACAACACCACTTCTTCGGGCGTGCGTCCGTCGCCTAGGTCGTTGTCGCCGGCATACACCATCACCATGTTGGGCTGGTGCTGCGGCACCACGCGTTTGAAAAACCAAGCGCAAGCGGCCAGGGTAGACCCTCCAAACCCGAGGTTGAGCGCCTGGACCTGCGGAAAGCACTGTTCTAGGTTCGGCCAGCGCGTGAACGTGGAGCTGCCGTAGAATATCACCTTCTGCAACCCCGACTGCACCACTGGTTTCGCTTCAAGTTGCCGTATTTCTTCCTGGTACCACTGCATGTATTCCTTCTGGAAAGCGCCAAGCGCATGAACTCATGGATGCACACCTTGGCCAACTGCCGTTGCCGAAGCAAGCAGGGGAGAGCAAAGGTCGACTAAAAGAGTAGTGTACTCTTTACGTGAATGTTATGAATCAAAGCTACGCACGCAACTTCCTTTCCCTGCTTGTTGGGTGCCGTGGCGGGTGTTAGGGTCAGGCGTAGCACTTAGCTTGCCAAGACAGCTGGCTGGTGGTCGAGGGCCAGGATTCGGTCTTTGTAGGCCGCCGGCAACAGCCCCGCTTTTGCCCACTTGCTGGCGGCCAGATGCTGTGTGCGGCGGTAGAGCGGCAGCAGCAGGGGCAGCCACGTCCGGTTGCCCAGGTGCAACAGCGCCCGAACGTGTGGCGGCACCACGAGGCGCTGGGCTTGTAGCAATAATCCGTAGCGCAACTTGCCTAAGTGCCGGCGGTATTGCCGGTATAGGTCAGTGGTGTAGTGGCTGTGCGCTAGGTTCTCGTCGAGGTGTTGCTGCCGAACCAGCAGCCACGCTGCATATGATTCGGGCAAACCCGGCACGCCCATTCGGGCACCCACCCGCCGAAACACCGTGAATACTTCTTCTTTTTCCGGTGCGCTAAGAGGGCGCTCCAGCACCTCGAAAGCCCGAATAGAGTAATCGATGAGCAGGAACAGCACGTCGCGGTAGGCCCAGTCGGGGATGGACATGCCGCGTTTAGCCTCCACCGCTCCATGAATGGCCGCAATAGTGTCAATGGCACGCTCGGCAGCGGCACGTTCAGCAAATACAATCTGGCGCGCATAGTCGACCGTGGAAAACAGCCGGGCCAACGGGTCGGCGGGAAGCTTACCAGTGAAGTACAGCCAGTCAACGGCCTTGTTCAAGGCAAATTCAGCCGCCGCACCAGCAAAAATAAATAGCACCGTGTCGGCCTTGCCCCAGATGTCTCGTACCACCGACCCGGGAGCCACAAAATATTCCATATACCAATAATTGAGAGCGTAAGCCAAACAAGAAGGAGTGGCCTGGCTGCTATGACTACACTGAAACCAGGGGCAAAAGTTGCTCTGGCTAGCCTGTCTCGCCTAAAAGCAAGTCGCACAGGCTAAGGCCATACAAATGTATTCAGAGTACTTTGTATTGCAAAGTAAAATAGCTGACTTTTGCACTACGCGTATTCTCTCCACAACAGCTTCTCGCCAACTTGCCACTTCAATCAAGCACAACCGTTGCTTGTAAGCGGGACCCCCTAGCCAGCGTAGCAGCCTCGCTTGACTTCACCTTGTATGGCATCATCCCTTCAAAAAGCTCGGTCGCGGATTCCCGAAGCAGCCCAGCAGCATAGGCGGAACCGCATACTTTACGGGGTGCTTGTCTGCTGCACTGTGCTGCTGGGCTTGGGCTCCCGCCGCTTTGCCGTTATGCTGCCTGCGCCAGTGGCTGCCTATTCCGGCGACACACTGTGGGCGCTGCTGGTTTTCTGGTTGCTGGGCTTTGCGTTACCTAGTTTGTCGAGTAGGCGAGTGGCTGGGGCGGCTTGGCTGTTTGCCGTAGCTATTGAAGTAAGCCAGCTCTACCAGGCACCTTGGCTGAATGCGCTTCGTAGTACTACCATTGGGGCGCTGGTTTTGGGCCATGGCTTCCTGTGGAGCGACTTGCTATGCTACAGCACTGGGATACTGGTGGGGCTAGCTTGTGAGCTGCTGTGGTTGCAGAAACGGAGTAGCCTACCACCCACATAAAACCCCAACTGGTTTTAAAGCCAATTGGGGTTTTGCGTACGGGTGTTGGCGTAAGTGGGCGCTTAGAAAGGACGATTACCGGCTAGGTCCACTCGCTGGATGGTGTAGGTGGCGCGTGAGGCGTCGCCGCTTAGCAGCTGGTTCAGGTAGGAGTACAGCACGTAAATGTTCTTGCCGTCGCTGGTGGCCGTGGTAGGGAAAACTGGGCCGGTCCGGAAGGTGGCAGCTAGCTGGCCCGTAGCCCATTGGTTGGTGGTCAGGAAGGATTGCACATTGCCTGCCGCAGCACCAAACGCATTATTCACCACAACCAATTGTTTGCCATCCTGGCTGAGTAGTAAGCCATCAGGGTTGAGCAGAGGCGCATCCAGTTCAACCAAGCTGTAAGCAGCCGGCTCCCGCACAGGAATGCGCAGGATCTGGCTGGAGCTGGTGAGGGCAACCAAGAGGTACCCACGGTTGTCGTACACGATGCCGTTGAAGCCGAACGCGCCGGCTGGCGTGGCAAACGCCGGGTCCTGAAAGAAAACCGTAGCGTTGCCGCTAGGGTCTACTTTGTAGATAACTGGTGAAAAGCTGTTGGTTACGTACGCGTTGCCCTGCGGATCAAGCGCAATGTCGTTGGCGAAATTGGCCGTGGTATTGCTAACCTGGCCCAGGTTCACGAACTGAAGCGGGCTACCCGTCGTGAGGTCGTAGATACCCAATGCTGCCAGGTTGCCCTGCGTCGGATCCGCAACTGCCACCAGCACCCGGTTGCGGGCCTTGTCCACCGTCAGGCCCACGGTAGCCACCAAGCGGGAGTCCACTATAAAAGGCGTGTAGGTGCCATCGAAGTTAACGGCGCCAATGGTGCCTTGCGCAAAGGAGCTAACCAAGAAGCGGTTGTTTTTCTCGTCCAGCACCGACCCTTCCGGATACAGCCCTGGCTGAGTGAAAGTGGTTTGCTCGGCAATGGCCGTCTTTTTTCCTTCCTGGCTAGCCGTTTCGAGGCCGGCATTGTCCAGCTCTTCCAACGAAGCATTCGGGGAGCAAGCTCCCAGCCAAACGGTAGCTAAGGCCAAGCTTACCTGTGTGAACACCGAGGCAGCGGTTGGCAAGCGGAATAAGGATGCGCGCATACATGTACAGATGTAAAGGTTACGATTTGTGAAACTGGCCAAATCGTAACGCGCAGCTTCTGCTATTGTTTACAGTAGCAAGTGTCGAGCTTACGAACACCACCAAACCACCGGCATAAGTGCTGGTGAAGCCAGTGAAGCTCGTGCTTGCGGAGCGTATCCAGCCGCCTGCTTGCTCACGGTCGGGTAGCCGACCTGATACTTGCGCCTAAGCTGGTAAGAGAAGTTCTGCTCAGCAACACCGGCACTAATGAATACAAGGGGTGTTGTACGCTCAATAGCGCTGGGAAACGTGCGCTGCTTTCTTTCCGCAATACGTTCAGATACTGAGCAAGCGACGCGCTGAAGCAGCTAAAAATGCCTTTTTGCTCGCCCAGTATTGTGAGTGGGTGCCATCGAAACTATGCTAGACCAGGATATTTATGAGCATAATTCGGGCATTGCTACATAGTGATAGTAATAATAAATTATATTTCAAAAGGAAATAAATTTCTTGTTATCCAGATTCTTGGATAGGTTTGGATAACTGCGCAGTCTTACGCAGTTGTAACGGTACTTTTTCACCCTCACCCTCTTATATGAAAGCATTCTTTACGCCAACTATCTGCCGTCCTTTAGTTGTAGCAGCTCTGCTGGCTATTCCAGGATTGGCGGCGGCGCAAAACACCCCGCTTGCCGATGCGTTGCAGCAACTGGGCAATCGGCAGACCCGCATGGGGCTAAGCGCCATTGACGTGGCTAATCCGGCAGTTACCAGCTCCTACACCGATGCGAGCGGCGAAGTAACGCACGTGTACTTGCGTCAGCGCCACCAGGGCATTGAAGTGTATGGGGCCGAAGCCAACATCCACCTCGACCGCGCCGGCAAAGTAGTGGCCATGCACAGCGACTTCGTAGCCAACGTGGCTGTGGCAGCGCGCAGTGCTTCTACGGTTCCTGGTCTGTCGTCGGTGCAGGCAGTGGCTGCGGCTGCTCGTGTGCTGAACCTGCCCGGACCTGGCAGCCTGACCGTCACCAAAGCGGGTACTCCCACCGAGGGCCTGACGTACTCAGAGGGTGGTATTTCTTTAACTCCTATTCCTGTGAAGCTGATGTACCAGGCCCGTCCTAGCGGCGAACTGGTATTGGTATGGGACGTGACCATTGCTCCCAAAGTAGGTGACCACATCTGGAATGTGCGTGTGAACGCGCAGACAGGCCAACTGGTAGATAAAGTTGACTTCACTATTTACGAGCCCGTCGACTTTCAAGCGTTAACGCAACGCTCATTGGCGTCGGCCACGTGGCCCCAGGCGCAGGCTGCCAGCCCAACGGCTACCCCCAACAGCTACAACGTGTATCCGCTGACCGTGGAGAGCCCTATCCATGGAACCCGGCAGCTGGTAGTGAATCCTGCTGACGCCACGTTCTCGCCCTACGGCTGGCACGATACCAACGGTATAGCTGGTGCTGAATTCACCATCACCCGCGGCAATAACGTGCACGCGTATGAAGACCGGGCCAACCTAAACACCCCCGGCTACAGCCCCGACGGTGGCACTGACCTGAGCTTCGACTTTCCCTTCGACCAAAATCTGCTTCCGTTAGCCAACCAGAACGCTGCTATCACCAACTTGTTCTACTGGAACAACGTGATACACGACGTAATGGCAACTCACGGCTTCGACGAGGCTAGTGGTAACTTCCAGGTGAAAAACTACACCGTTGCGGGCTTAGGCAACGACGATGTGCGTGCTGAAGCTCAAGACGGCGGTGGCCTCGACAATGCCAACTTCGGTACGCCCGTGGACGGTATGCGCCCGCGTATGCAGATGTATCTGTGGTCGGCACCTGCCTCCTTGGTTATCAACGCACCTTCCAACGTTGCCGGCACATACAAGGCAACAACTGCTGGCTTTGGTAAGCAATTGGCCCCTGGCTCGCCTTTCACTGGGCAGTTTGTGCTCGTAAACGACGCTAGCGCTACTACCTTAGGCTGCACCACTCCCTTCATCAACGCTGCCGCTGTCAACGGTAAAATAGCCGTGCTTGATCGGGGTTCTTGTGACTTCTCCGCGAAAGTTCGTAATGCCAAACTAGCTGGAGCTAGGGGGGTAGTGGTAGTAAACAACGTGCCTGGTGACCCTATCACGATGGGCGCTGGTGCCGATACCACCAACACCGGCATTCCATCCGTTATGATTTCGCTGGCTGACGGTACCGCCCTCAAGGCTAGCCTAGCGGCCGGAAACACGCCGAGCGGCTCCCTGGTTGCTGGTATTCCCCGCGACGGTGACTTCGACAACGGCATCATTGCCCACGAATACGGCCACGGCATCTCCAACCGCCTCACCGGCGGCCCCGCTAACGTGAGCTGCCTCGGCAACGCCGAACAGATGGGCGAAGGCTGGAGCGACTTCTTCGGCTTGTGGATGACCACCAAGCCCGGCGACCAAGGCGCTACGCCTCGCGGCATCGGTAACTATGCCACTTCTCGCACCCCCGACGGTGTAGGTATCCGTCCGCAGCGCTATTCCACGGACTTCGCCGTGAACAACCAGACCTACGCTAACATTGGGGTAGCCCCGTACACGGCTGTGCACGCCATCGGTTCAGTATGGGCTGCTACGCTCTGGGATTTGAACTGGAAGATGGTGGAGAAGTATGGCTACAACCGCAACCTGAAAGCGGCTACCGGCGGCAACAACATCGCCCTCAAGCTCGTGCTCGACGGCCTGAAACTGCAACCGTGTAGCCCCGGCTTCCTCGACGGCCGCGACGCCATCCTGCGGGCCGACTCGATCTATAACAACAAAGCCAACACGTACCAGATCTGGCAGGTGTTTGCCCGTCGTGGCATGGGTGTTGATGCCGTGCAGGGTTCTAGCAACCTGCTCACCGACCAAGTGGCCGGCTACCTGATTCCAACCCGCGTGCTGGCTACCCAGTCGCAGCAGCAGCGCGACCAGTTGCTGGAGCTGTATCCGAATCCCGCCAACAGCGAGCTAACGGTCAAGCTGCCCGTAAGCAGCAAGACGCCAGTACAAGTATCGGTGGTGGACATGCTGGGCAAGACGGTGCAGACTTCTGCTACGCCTTCCAGTGAGTTGCAGCGCGGCTTGCGCCTCAACACCACGGCCTTGGCACCTGGCTTGTACATCGTGCAGCTACGTTCCGATGCCGGTTCCTTCACCAAGAAGATCCTGATTCAGCACTAAGCACACGCCGCACGCCTGCAAGCGTTCAGCGTAACACAACAAAAAACCCAGTAGGCAATTGCCTGCTGGGTTTTTTGTTGTGTTACGCTGAACGCCAACCAGTATATATTCTTCAACTTATCGTAGCTTCTGGCTGCGCCGGTTAGGCAGCTACTGTGGTCTTGTGAACATCTACACTCGTAACTTGGCAGGCCCTTGACTCCACTCTAGTAGCTGTGCCACCCAAGTGGTAGCTACAGAAGCCACATTGCCGGAGTTCGACAGTACATTCACCTGTTCACCGTGTCGTTATTAGTATATGCCTACTGACTCGCCACTTTCTCGTCCAGACGCAGACGCAGATGCCCGCTTGGCAGCCGAGCAAGACCGGCGCCGAGAGGCCGAGGCCGCGTTGGCAGTAGCTCAGACTCGTATTACTGCTTTAGAACAACAGCTAACTGAGGCGCAGGAAAGCGGCCGGCGGCATCAGGCCCAACTTGCGGCACTAGTGCAAAACTTGCCGGTGGGTTTGCTGCTAGTGGACCCGGCAGGCCAGATTCAGTTGGTCAATTCCTATTTCCGCAGCTTATTCAACCTACCACCAACGGCTGTATTGGCCGACAGGTATCCGTCCGCCGCCCCCGACACTGTTTCTATTGATACAGCTTTCCAGGACCCGGCGGCGTTCAGTGCCCGCGCTCGTGCTATACACCAAGCCGGCAAAACAATCCTCAACCAGGAGTTTGTCTTGGCCGACGGCCGGGTGGTGGAACTTGATTACCTTGTTTTGGAGGAAGGCCAAGCCGGCCGGCTGATTTGTTACCGCGACGTATCGGAGCGCCACTTGCGCGAAGGGCAGCTCCGCACGCTCTCGTATATTCCCGAGCAAAGCCCCAATGCCGTTGTGCGGCTGTCGGCAGCGGGTGAGGTGATATATGCCAACCCCGCCGCCGGGCCGCTGCTCCGCGCGCTGGCTATCGAAGAGGCGAATGAGGTTGGGTTGCTACGCACGCGGCTGGTTGACTTGGTGCAGCATGTCTTGCACACCAGTGGCCAGCAACAGCAAGAGCTACAAGTAGCTAACCGGCACTATCTGTTCACGGCAGTGGCGGTGCCAGACGAGAAATACGCCACGCTGTACCTGACCGAGGTGACCGCGCGCCAGCAGGTAGAGCAACAATTGGGGGAGCAACGGTTGTTCTACGAAACCATTCTCAACCAGGTGCCCATGGCGGTAGCCGTGGTTGATACTGCTTTTCGCTACCTCTACGTCAACCCAGCCATAGAGCCAGACCCCGTTAAGCGGGTTCAGATGATCGGGAAAACCAACGTGGAAGCTGGGCGTGAGCGGTTGCGTCCTGTCAGTGTAATCGAGCACCGGCAGCGAGGCTTCGAAGAGGCTATGCGTAAGAAGGAGGGAGTTAGCTGGGAAGAAACATTTCCGGATGGCAGCAGACAACGTTCTGTGATTTTTCAGCTACGGCCTATTGTGGAGGCCGACGGGCAGATTCGGCGGCTCATTGCTTCAGGTATCGATATTACAGCGCGTAAGCAGGCCGAGGAACTCCAGCAAACAAGCGAGGCACTGGTTCGGGAGCAGCAAGAATTTGTGCGGCTGATTGTGGACACGCTACCTAATATTGTGTACGTAGCGGACGCTGAGGGTAATATTTCATTTCGTAATGCTGCTTTCAACGCCACAGCAGCCCGTAGCCAGCATATAGCTGCGCAAAAGCCAGCGCTGATAGAAGCGCAGGTAGAGCAGATTCGGGCGTGGCGCAGGCAGGTAATGGCAACCGGCCAGCCGTTGAACGTGGAAATGCTCCTGACCATGAACAACGACGAATCCTGCTACCTGCAAGTGCATATGCGCCCCTTGCAGTACGCCGATGGCCGCGTGGAGGTACTCATTGTCAGCACCGACATTACGGCTCTAAAGCACGCGCAACAGCAGGCCGAAGAAAATGCGCGAGCCAAAGAAGCGTTTCTGTCCCGCATGAGCCACGAGATTCGGACGCCGTTAAACGGGGTGATGGGAATGGCTACTCTGCTGGAAAAAACGCCGCTGACCCCGTTGCAGCAAGACTACCTGACCACCATGCAGCAGGCGGGACACCACTTGTTGGCCCTGATTAATGACGTGCTTGATCTGGCGAAAATCACCACTCAGCATCTGCAAATTGCCCAGGCTGCCTTCGACCTGAACGGCACGCTGGAGGGCGCACGACAGACAATAGCCGCCCTGGCCACCCAGAAAGGGTTGCTGCTAACCGTTGAGCCCGTAGCCCCGTCGGTGCGGCGCGTGCTCGGCGACGCCTACCGACTACACCAAGTGCTACTCAACCTGCTAGGCAACGCCGTCAAGTTCACGGAGGTTGGTTGTGTGCAGCTAGGGGCCGTGGTACTCAAGGAAACAGCAGCCGAAGTGACGTTGCGGTTCTGGGTACTGGACACCGGCATAGGCATTGCGCCCGCACAGCAGGAACGTATATTCGAGGCCTTCACGCAGGCCAGCACAGCCAGCAGCCACCAAGCCGGCGGAACGGGCCTAGGCTTGGCCATAAGCGAGCAACTGGTACGGCACATGGGCGGAATGTTGCAGGTGTGTAGCGTGCCGCAACTGGGCACTACGTTTTCGTTTGTCCTCACCTTGCCACGGGCCCACGAGCCCGACCAAGATGCCCTAGGCACCCTGCCCATAGACAACTACGAAGCCCTTCAGGGTTTGCGGGTTCTGCTCGCCGAAGACAACGCTGTCAACCAATGGATTGCCACCGTAGTGCTAGAGCACTGGGGCGTAGTGGTGGAAGCCGTAGACAACGGGGTGGATGCGCTGGTGGCCCTAACAACCCGCGACTTCGATGCCGCTCTGCTGGATATTAAAATGCCCGGCTTGACTGGTGTGGAGGTAACCGAAGCCCTGCGCCAACACCCCGACTCGCATGTGGCCCGGCTCCCTGTTATTGCCTTAACAGCCAACGCCTTCGAGGCAGACCGGGCCAGCTACATGGCCGCGGGCATGGATGCGTGCGTGAACAAGCCCTTCGAGGAAGCCGAGCTTTGTCGGCAACTGCTGCGGCTAACCAAGCGGTAGGCAGGCCGGTACTGCTGGCAGAAGGCCAAGCAGGCTGGTACGGAGCTCGGGTTTCGGCGTGCGCCCTGCTTGCTTGTGCTGTGGATGAGGTAAGCTTACGCTATCTGTATTTCGGGTTATTTCACTTGTTGCCCCAACTTCTCTGTAATGGCTTCTGCGCCTGCCTTTGCTGCCACTGCCCGTGCTCTGCTTGCCACCACGTTGGGCAAGGTTCCGTATTTGCGAGCCACTGAAATCAATAATTTCGTGGCCTGTTGGACCAAGGAACTACACGTGTCGCGCAACGACTTCCTGGTGTCGCCGGGCCAAACAGAACAGTACTTGTATTTCACGCACCACGGTACGTTGCGCATCTTCTACCCAACGCCAAGCGAGGAAATCTGCGTAGGCTTTGTGCACCCTACCGACATGGTGTGTTCTTTTCCCTCGTTTGCCATGGGCCGGCCATCGGAGTACGCTATTCAGGCGCTCCAACCAAGTGGGCTGATTGCCATTGCCCGCAACGACTTCCAAACCTGCCTCGACAACAGCCCCGCCCTGGCCCGCCTGTGGCGGGCAGAGTTGGAAAGAGCCTTGGTTGGGCGAATGGAGCACGAAATCGACTTGCTGCTCCCCGAACCCGCCCAGCGCCTCGAACGATTACGCCAACGCAGTCCGCACATCTTCCAAACCGTTCCGAAGAAGTACGTGGCCTCTTACCTGCGCATGACGCCTGAAACACTAAGCCGGCTCAAGTAAATCTTGATTTCAATCAAGGCGAAAGTAGAAGGCCGCCCGGACCTTTGATAAAAACAAACGTCATGACTCCCAACGCTTTCCTTTCCCAGCTAGAACACGCCACCCGCCAGCTGCTGCTCACCGTGCAAACCGAGCTAGCACCACTACGCATAACTGAACTCAACCAGCAGCCTGCCCCCAAGGCGTGGAGCATCTTGGAGTGCTTGGAGCACCTGAACCGGTACAGTTGCTATTACAATTCTGCTCTGGCAGAAGCGCTAGCCTACGGCGGCACCCCCAAGCGCGAAGTACGCTATAGCTGGCTAGGGCGCAAGTTCATTGCCATGATGGCGCCCGGCAACACCAAAAAGGCCAAAACTCTGAAGCGCATGAACCCCAGCGGAAGCCAACTGGGCCGTGAAGTAATAGTTGAGTTTCAACAGCAGCAACAGCACCTGCTAGAACTACTCGCGGAAGCCCGCCATACCGACCTCGACCGTAAAGCAGTACCAGTGGAGTTCTTTAAACTACTGAATATGCGCCTGGGCGAAACGTTCGAGTTTGTAGTGCTGCACGAACAGCGCCACGTGCAGCAAGCGCTCCGAGTGAAAGCCACCTTATCCGTAGCAACGGCAACCAACCAAGCGGCACCCGTGCGTGCAAGCCAGGCGGCGGCAGTAAGCCGCGTAACTTCCGCTTAGAGGCCAAGGGTTAGTTGGCCACGGTAAGGCTCACGTTCTTGGATGGGCTATCAGAGGAATTGTTGGCGGAGAACACCACTGCTTTAATTTCCGGATACCGTTCAGTTGCTTTTTTAGCCCACTGATAGGAGGTAGGCGAGTAGAACTGCGGGGCAAACAAGAGCACAGGCTTACTTTGCATTTCTATCTGGATGGCTACCTGCTGGCGAAACGTATTGTAGCAGTCTAGGGTGGTGTTGGCGGGTTCGGGCTGCGTGGTACAGTCGCTGGTGATCCACGTCACGTACGCCGACCCTGGGAAGTAGGCCGCAATGGAATCGGGGCGGGGTGGGGTCCAAACCCAAACCAAAGTAGTGTCGCCGGAGGCGCGGTAGCTCTTTACAAGCTGCTGCCAAGCGGCGCGGTAAGCACTCGGGCTTTTAGCCCGGATAATGGGCCGAAGCAGCAGTTGGTTTTCGTGCTTGACAATGCGCAGCACTTGCTGCTTGAATGCGTGGGTCTTGTCCGGCGCTTCGTTTGCAACCCACGTGAGCAGCGGAATATTGTGGCGCTGATTTATATCCTCGATAACGCCCACGGGCACCTGAGGAGGGGTGTTTGTTGGGAGTTCGATGCTGATAACCTGGCGAGCACTCGAAGATGTTTTGGTCCAGATGATGGCAGGCTGCTTGTTGCTGGCGGCCTGTCGCACCGGCAACGATGCTGCTTGCTTGGCGGCGAGAGGCCGACCGATGCGCAGCTCTCCGTAGCCGGTATGCGCCCAGATATAGTCCTCGGAAATAGACACGTTTTCTCGCCACTGCATCAGCACCAAGCCAGCCGTGGCCAGCAAGTGCAGTATAGCTAGCCCGGCAGCAAAGGCAATAGAGCCTGAGCGCAACCGGGTGGCAATAATGCCCGCGCCGGCTGCCAAGGTCTGGTCGAACTTTCTCTTCAACGTGTGCAGAATAGGAACCGACCACATAAACGACCGTAGCCCCATGATTAAGGCATGTTGTGCCATCAGCACCGACACCAGCAGAATGAAGGCGTTGATGAGCGCCAACGTGGCCATCAGCTTGGTGTACGGCCCCCGAATGCCCTGTACCTGCAAGCTAAAAGCCGCCGCCCCAACGGAGAGAGCTGCCAACAGCAGGTTAGGCAAACTCAACAGCCATTCGTTTTTCACTTGCCCTTCCTTGGGCGTTGGAATGTACGGCACCTTCACATTAAAGAAGGTATAGATCAAGCCCAGGGAGTACACCCACCACGTGGCGATGCGCAGAATACCACCCGCCAGATGCAAACCCGGTTCGTGCGGTTCGCGCAGCCATTGCTGGGCGTTATAACGAATGAGCAAGGCTACAGTAGCCACCGGCAGCATGTGCAGCGCAAATTCCGGCAACGAGAGGTGCCAGGGAAACTTCAGCAGCACCAGTGAAGCTACCGGCACTGCAATATCAATCAGGGCCACCAGCCCCGACAGGAAGTACAGCGGCATCATGAGGTAGTGGAGCCGCTGCCGCCACGTGAAGTGCCGGAACAGCTTGGGGTACACATGAAACAGCAAATCGAAGGTGCCGCGCGCCCACTTCAATTGCTGCATGTAGAACCCGCCCAACGTGGAAGGCACCAACCCCCGGCTTACCACCACGGGCACATAAATCGATTTCCAGCCGTGGGCGTGCATGCGCATAGCGGTGTGCATGTCCTCGGTGAGGCCCGCCGCGTGTCCCCCAATGCTGTCGAGGGCAGTCCGGCGGAAGGTGCAGTTGGCTCCAATGGCTTGCACCGTGTTATAGCTGTTCATGCCCATCATCAAGGGGCCATAGAAGTGGTACGTTTGCTCGGCCGCACCAAGGGCCACGAAACTCTCCTGCTGGTTGCCGTAAGCTTGCACCACCTGCGCGTAGCCCAAGGTAGGGTCCTCGAAATACGGAACGACTTGGTCTAGAAAGTCGGGCGTTACTTCGTGGTCGGGGTCTAGCACCACGCACAGCTCACCAGTGGCCTGCTGCAAGGCGTTGTTGATGTTGCCAGCCTTGGCATGAACTTTCAGAATGCGCGTCACGTGCACGACGCCGAGACGGTCACAGGCGGCCCGCAATACGGGGTCGTCGCCTTCGTCGCAGAGGTAATTGGTGTGCGGGTAGCGGACCGCCACCATGGCTTCGAGCGTGCGAATGATCATGGCGTGTGGCTCCCCTGGGCACGCGGTGGTGAGCATGTCCACGGTGCGAAGAGGGGCTGTGGCAGCAACCACTGGTGCAATCGGCTCTTGCACGTGCACGTAGTGATACCACTCCTGCAACATGCGCAGCATCTTATAGCAGAGCGAAAACGTGAGCAGCCAAAATAGGGGGGCGTAGCCTACGTGGTCGGAATCGGCAAACCACCAGAAGAACTGAAGTAAAAGCAGTACGCCAACGGCTACCAGCACCCGCATTTTCTTGCTTCCCTCTGCATCCTTGAACTGGATGGTAGCTTTTGCGGTAGTTAAATTATTTGAAGAAGGCTGCTTCGGAAGAGTTGAATTCTCCATAAGAAGTTTCCTGTGAGGCAAGCTGGTCAATGCTAGATACAGTATTCATTATCTAATTATTAATAGGAGTAAAAACGCTTTTTAAAGTAAAAAGGTCAATCAGTTACGCCTGCTTTCTAGCTTAAACACAAATAAATCTGAGAATAAATCTTTGCAATAATACTGCTTTTTCGGACCTTCGTCATTATAACTATGTATAAAACAAGTATTTTAACTAGATAAGCTCATCCGTATATTTAAGTAAGCTCATCTGTAATTCTAATAATGAGAATCATAAGGCCAACACTTTCAATGAGGTATGCCTCGTTCTTGAAAAGCTTAGCTGTCATTCCGTTGGTAGCGAGTATTGTACTGGCCACTAGTTGTCAGCAGAACACCGAGTCGGCACTGGCCGGTATTAAACCATTAAACCCAGCAGGGGCCGTGGTGCCCGTGCGCGTGGTACGTACGTCCACTGGGTATGAATTACAGCGAGGTGGCAAACCGTACCACATAAAAGGTGTAGCGGGCGTGCAGCATTTGGATCTGATTCGCCAAAAAGGCGGCAACTCGGTCCGGATCTACACCGCCAACTATGCTGATATTCTGCTGGATGAAGCCCACCGCAACGGCCTAACCGTGATGTTCGGATTGTGGATGCGGCCATCATACGAAAAGTTCGACTACTACGACCCTAAAGCCGTAGCCATGCAGCAGCAGCAGATATACGAGCAAGTGCTGCGGTACAAAAACCACCCGTCGCTGCTGATGTGGAACCTGGGCAACGAGTTGAACAACCACACCCTTGACATGAAGGTGTACCAGGTTGTCAACGAAACAGCGCAAGTCATTCACCGGCTCGACCCCAATCATCCCGTAACTACCACCCTAACTTCCAGTACATTTCCTATTCCGGCCATCGCGCGCCTGTGTCCAGACCTTGATGTGATTACCATCAATGTGTTCAACACGCTAGGTCGCCACGCGCAGGATCTGAAAGCAGCCGGTTGGTCTGGCCCCTTCGTTATAGGAGAGTTTGGCGGCCGCGGATGGTGGGAAGCGCCGCAAACCAGCTGGGGGGCTCCCCTCGACCAAAGTGGGTCTGAGAAAGCAGAGCTAATGGGCCGCAACTACGAATCCACTGTAGCCAGCAATGGCTCGCATTGCCTGGGCTCGTACGCGCTGTATTGGGGCAACCGTTTCGAGCAGACCGATATGTGGCTTAGCATGTTTGCTCCCACCGGCGAAAAAACCCCAATGGTTGACATGATGCAATACCTGTGGACCAAGACCGAGCCGGAAAACCAAGCGCCGAAAGTGGGCGTGATGCTGCTGGATTCTAAGCCCGATAGCCTGAGTGTGGCCCTGAAGCCCAACTTGGAGTACACTGCCTCCGTCAGTGCCTTCGATCCGGACGGTGACTCGCTGGCCGTCCAGTGGAAAGTAACCCGCGACGTAGACGAGTTCCACACGCTGCCCCAGAACCGAACTGCGCCCGAAGCTATACCGAGTGCCATCCGCCAAGCCAAGGGAACTACGGCTCTTATTCGGGCCCCAGCCCAAGAGGGGGCCTACCGATTATTAGTCAACGTGTACGACAAGAAAGGCAGTGTCACTACAAACAGCTTTCCTTTCTACGTTGGTCAGCCCAAGCGGCCGGACGTAGTCGTTAGCACCGGCAAGTAAGCTGCAAGCTAGCTCAGCCGCGTAAGTACACTTGAAGCCCCTTCCAGGTAGAACCTGAAAGGGGCTTTTCGGTGGAGCAAGTGGCTAGACTACCCGACTACTGCTTGGCAGGCGTTTCTTCTACTAGCTTGTCGGCTTCCTGATTGCGAACAACGGCTGTGTCGCCTGCTTCGGGAGCTAGGTCGGCGGTAGCGCTGTCGGCAGCGTTTTCAACAGCTTCGCCAGCATTGGCAGCCGCGTTAGTCGCGTCGGTAGCAGCGCCTTCAGCAGTTGCTTCGGCGTTTTGCTGGGTGCTTTCCGAGCAGGAAGTCAAAGCCAACGGAGCGAAAGCAGCAAGAACGAACAGGGATTTGAAGGAGATTTTCATAGCGGAAAGTGAGGTTTTTCTATGGACGAATATCACTTAATGCCATTTCACTGAAAACGTAACCTGCTCACTACTCGAAATACTTTGTCACTGTTGGGCTTGTCTGGTGGCTTGGAGAGCTAGCAAGCGGCAACTGCTGCCCTGTGGGTTAGCAGCGAAAAGCTCACTTGCTTGACCGTAGGTGACGGGGCAAGCGCAGTAGGTTTACGCCCTAGCCTTTGCTACTTTCACCTGGCAGCCAACTTCTGTTTGCCCGTTTTGCAACGCATGGTGAGAGGCAGAGTCTATGCCTGCGCGCCGTGCTGATGCCGCTGGCTGCCGCTTCCGTGCTTGCCATTCACTCTTCTACCTTCACTCTATGAAAAGCTACTTTACCTTGCTGGCCGTGTTGCTGGCTGGCGCGCAGGCCCATGGCCAGGCGCCCATCAAATTGCTGCCTTATCCCCAAACCAAAAAAGTAGATACCGTTACCACCTATTTCAGTACCAAAGTGGCTGATCCGTATCGGTGGCTGGAAAACGACCAGGCGAGTGACACCAAGGCCTGGGTGCAAGAGGAAAACAAGGTTACGCAAAGCTACCTGAGCCAGATTCCGTACCGCGACGCCATCCGGAAGCGCCTCGAAACGCTGTGGAACTACGAGAAATACGGGGCTCCATTCAAGGAAGGCAAATACACGTATTTCAGCAAGAACACGGGCTTGCAAAGCCAGTCGGTGCTGTACCGGCAGCAGGGTACCGGCACGCCCGAGGTATTTCTCGACCCCAATATCTTCTCGAAAGATGGCACTACGTCATTGGCCGGCATTAGCTTCACCAAAGACGGCAGCCTGGCCGCCTACCAGATTTCGGAAGGCGGCTCGGACTGGCGCAAGGTGATTGTGCTGCGCACCGCTGACAAGTCGATTGTGGGGGATACGCTCAAGGACGTCAAGTTTTCGGGCACTGCTTGGAAAGGCAACGAAGGCTTCTACTACAGCAGCTACGACAAGCCCAAAGCCGGCAGCCAGTTGGCTGGTAAAACCCAGTTGCACAAGCTGATGTACCACAAGCTCGGTACGCCCCAAAGCACCGATGTACTCGTGTTTGGGGGCGAGAAAACCCCGCGCCGCTACATCAACGGCTCCGTAACCGAAGACCAACGGTTCCTCGTCATTTCGGCCCGCAATACCACGACCGGCAACGAACTCTACCTCCAAGACTTGAGCAAGCCCGGCAGCGCTATCGTGCCCGTAGTAGACAACGAGAAAACCATCAATCAGGTAGTTGATAACGTGGGCAGCAAGCTATACATATTCACCAACCTAGAAGCGCCCAACAACCGCGTAGTGACCGTGGACGCCGCCTCGCCCAAGCCCGCGAACTGGAAAAACCTGATTCCGGAAACCAAAAACGTGCTGGATGTAAACACTTCCGGAGGCAAGCTATTCGCCATCTATCTCAAAGATGCTACCTCGCTGATTGAGCAATATGACATGGCCGGCAAAAAGGAACGGGATATTGCGCTGCCCTCGATAGGCTCGGCTGCTGGCTTCAGTGGCAAGAAGGAAGAGAAAGAAACCTACTACACTTTCACGTCCTACATCTACCCGCCCACCATCTTCAAGTACGACATTGCCACCGGCAAGTCCACGGTGTTCAAGAAGGCCAACGTGCAGTTTGACCCCACCAAGTTTGAGTCGAAGCAGGTGTTTTACACTTCCAAAGACGGCACCCGCGTACCCATGCTTATCACCTACAAAAAAGGCTTGGTGATGAACGGCAAAAATCCCACGCTGCTTTATGCCTACGGCGGATTTAATGTCAGCATGACGCCTAGCTTCAGCACGTCCAATATCATTCTGCTTGAGAATGGCGGTATCTATGCCGTAGCCAACCTGCGCGGCGGCGGCGAATACGGCGAGAAGTGGCACCTGGCCGGTACCAAACTGCAAAAGCAAAACGTGTTCGACGACTTCATTGCGGCTGGTGAATACCTAATAAAAAACAACTATACCTCCAAAGACTACCTCGCCATTTCAGGGGGCTCCAACGGGGGCCTGCTGGTAGGGGCCGTCATGGCCCAGCGGCCCGACCTTGTTAAAGTGGCCTTCCCCGCCGTAGGCGTGATGGACATGCTGCGCTACAACCAGTTCACGGCCGGTGCAGGCTGGGCCTTCGACTACGGCACTGCCCAAGATTCCAAGGAGATGTTCGAGTACCTCTACAAGTACTCGCCCTACCACGCCCTGAAGCCCGCCAGCTACCCCGCCACCATGGTTACCACCGCCGACCACGACGACCGGGTGGTGCCAGCCCATTCCTTTAAGTTCGCCTCCCGGCTGCAGGAGTCCCAGAAAGGCACTGCCCCCGTCCTGATCCGTATCGAAACCAAAGCTGGCCACGGAGCAGGCCGTTCCACCGCCCAAGTAATTAGCGAGCAAACCGACAAGTGGGCGTTTCTATTCCAGAATATGGGCGTCCCCTATAACGTAGCCAACTAACACCGCTCGAAATAATTGTCGACTGCTTGATTACAGAAAAGGCTCGCTTTTAACTAAAGCGAGCCTTTTCTGTAATCAAGCAGTCGATGGCGGTAATATATATTGTGGTTGTGCTACTTATTTAGAATACAGTAAAATCAAAGGTGTTCTGAAATGATAGGTTTAGGCAAGTGAAAAACTAGGTTGTTACTATGTTTTACCTCTCGTCTTTGAAAACATCTATAGCTAGCGTCTAATAGCCATTGTAAAAATAGAATCATTAATTATCAAATAATAATCATCTGATCCCCTGTCTTTTGGAATAGATATGGCTTCGACTCCAAGGCTATCATTCCTAAGAATTTTAATATCATTTTTATATAATATTTTGCTAATTGAATCATTTTTAAACATTAGATCTACAGACTTTACCCTTTTATATTCGTCGCTAAACGTCTTAGCGTTAATATAAGCATTAGAGTATTCAATCGTTTTAATGCTTCTATTTCCATTTCTTTTGTCTACAAGATAAATCAAGGTCACTGCGAAAAATGATATTACTTTAATGCCAATAAATAAATAGTACATGTTTTTTACACTCATTTTCTTATTGTATTGAAGGATAAGTGGTGATGGAAACAGAGGTTGTATAATAAATCGTTTCCTAAGTACCATTAGCAGCTAGTGGCCTTGAGTCAAAAAGTGTCAGTCACTTTCCTTTACACCCCGCCTTGTCATGTACTAATTAGTGATAATTGATAAGTGTGTTGAGCCTTAGTCGTAGGCAATTATCAATAGCTTTTAAAGTAATTTCTCTCAAAAATTTATTCTAGGTGGCTCCTTGTCCTGAGTAAGGTGAGTGAAGGGCAATGTAAGCCAGCGTAAGCTCAAAAATAAAACAGCCACCCAGACGCATGTCTAAGTGGCTGATTCAAGATGAGCGAGAAACGAGGCTCGAACTCGCGACCCTCAGCTTGGGAAGCTGTGTATTTAGTGTAATCGCTAGTTGTTATGGGTTGTCAAATCTTTGTTTTTAGATCAATTTCGCAGATTTGATTTATTAGCCTTACTGGCTTTTCATCGTTATTTAGTATACTTGTTTAAACCAGTGTTTAAACCGCCGCTGGTTTAAACACCATGAGCAAAACTACTGAACATAAGGAAGGTAAGGCTTCTGTGAAGGCCGTTTACTTCACTTCTAAAACCCTGTCGGATGGCTCCCATCCATTTATGATTCGCATCACCAAGGATCGAAAGCTAAAATACATTGCTACTGGCCTAAGTCTGCATCCGAATTATTGGAACCCTAAAAAGAAGGAAGTCCGGCGTAGCTACCCAGAGCCCGATCGGGAGAACCTACTGGTGAGACTGGAAGAATGGGAGAAGAAATATGCAGAAGCAGCAAAGACTTTAAGTTTGGCTGATGAGCAACATGACGCTCCGGCTGTAGCTAAGAAGGCGGCTGAAGGGCGCCAAGCGCAGCGGCGCATCAAACTATTAGCCTACATTGAGGAGCTAGCCGCTGGAATGGTAGTTGCCGGTCAAGTGGGTAACTCTACCGTGTACCGTGACCTAGGAAATCAGTTGGCAAAGCACCTAGCATCTAAAGCAGGCATTGGAGAGCCACCGCTTGGCAAAGGATTGGAGCCGCAGCGCATCGCCTGGGTGCAGCAGCACGACATCCCGTTTGACCAAGTTACAGTTGCCTTCTGTCAGCAGTGGGAAGAAGCCTTACGGGGTTCGGGAATAGAGGAAATTACTCTTTCGCTTCGCTTCCGGACGTTGCGGGCGGTGCTTAACAAGGCCATTGCGGCTGGGGTAGCGAAAGTCGAGAAATACCCTTTTGCACGTAACGTAGCTGAAAAGCACAAATTCCAAGTCGGCAAGTTTGATGTAAGCACCGCTAAGCGCGCCATCACCCGCGACGATATTCGCCGGCTGGAAAACTTGGTGGTAACTACAGAACGCCATCAGCTGGCAAAAGCAGTATTTGCTTTCTCCTTCTATTGTGGTGGTATCAACTTTGTGGACCTCGCGCAGCTCCGTTGGCAGAATCTATTGCCCGCAGATGGTGGACTACGGCTTACCTACGTGCGGCAGAAGACGGGCGGCAAGTTCTCTGTCAAACTCTTGGCGCCGGTAGAAGCCATAGTAGAGCAATACCGCGCTATCACCCAAGTCAGTCTGACTAGCTACCTCCTCCCCATTCTGGACGCTACCAAGCATCTTACTCCCAGTCAAGTGAAAAATCGCCTACACAAGATTTTAGGTCAGGTTAACGCCGACTTAAAGGAACTGGGGGAGAAGGCTGGCATCGCTACGCCTCTCACTACCTACGTTGCCCGCCACTCCTTTGCTACCACCTTGCGGCGAAGTGGTGCTAATACAGCTGTCATTTCACAGGCCATGGGCCATAAATCGGAAGCTGTTACAGCTATCTATTTAGATTCGTTTGCCTCCGAACAGGTCGATGCTGCTTTCGAAGGCCTACTTTAGTAGGATTGTAGGAGGTAAAATATTTTGAGAGAACGACGGCATCGGCTACCGAGCCTACTATATAGCTCTGGAACTGATATTATTAAATAAGGCCGAAACGTTGGTGAAGCAGGCGGCGACGCTAACGGCATGCAACAAAGGGCAACCGGTGCAGAACCTTGCGGGGCCCATGCACAGGTTTTGGCGCAGTGGCTTGGTTCTCTAATGTTGCTACTGGCGGCGGTTGCTGGGTGGCGAGGTGTCATGATCAGGGCTGTTGCTAAGCAAGTTTGCGCGGATGATTAAGGCAGTTGATGCATGAGTACGCTGGTGCAGTGACTGGCCGGGGTTTAAGGAGCGGCCGCATTTCGAGAAGCATAAGCACAAACAAAACGAGCGGACTGGATGGTCCGCTCGTTTTGTTTGTGCTTATGCTTCTCGCTGTCTGGCTCTATTAGAGCTTTACTTTACGAAAGGTCAAAGAAACGCGGCGCTGCCGTGGCAGGCGCTGACCGTTGACAGGGTCTGATTTTAACGGTTTAATTCCATGCTGCCATTCAAAACGAGCAGCGTGTTGGAGGACGACGGCGCTGCCACGCTCCAAAAGCTGATTGTAGTGTTGGGTAGGGTCAGCTAAGTTCGTGAAATTCATGACGCAAGCAGATCCTAAGCTCAATGAAACTATGGTATCTTCAAAGCATGGAGTGCAGTCAATATGAGGTGCAATGCCCTGACCAGGCAAATACTCATTGATAATGACTTGGTCAGGCGGGCTTCTAAAAACACCTTCTTCAGCAAATTTTTGCGCATAATACTCACACCAGTGCGGCAGTGGCCCTAAGTACATCGAGCGGTCAATGCGTCGGGACTTATAATCATACCGGTATCCGTAGTGTTGCACGCGACGTTTGAGGTCACCTAACCAAGGAGCAGCGTCAATCAAATCCAACAATCGATCCTCCAGACGTGTAGATACATACTCTGGCAAGTAACGCAATCCAATTGGCGCAATTGCTTCAGTTTGAGAAAGAGAAACTTCAAGCGGGTTGAAAAGCGAGTAGCTCATACGTTACCTCCTCTTCGCTCGGAGCCGCGTAACTGCTTGTTTGATACCGAACCACCTGGGTGCTTTGGATGAGAGAATAAGCAAATGAAAGCCCATTGCGCCAAGTATGATACTTCACATTGCGGTCAGTCCGGTTGGGATTCTGAAACAGAAAGTACATTTTGGTCACGGGACAACGCTGACGTAACTTATGAATGAACACAGCTAGCTCAGAAGTGTTCAGTGAAGAGCTAGCAAACAAGTATGATGCATTAATAATAACAGGATTATTCACTTGCACATGCGCAACCAGAGAGTCAAGTGCATCAGCCCAGCGGGTGAAGTAGTCGAATTGACTTGTAGCAGCGAACAGCCCACAATTCTCGAATGTGCGAGCTTTCTCAAGCATAGCTGGAGCTATATCGATACCAACATACCGAATGGGTAACGCTTTATGATAACGCTCACGGTAGAGGTCAGCAAAAGCCAGGGCGGATGTCATAGGCCCGCAACCAAGGTCCAGAAATACCGGTTGGGCAGTTGCATTGGTCAGCAGTGTGGGTAAAGAATCAATAATCTGCGCTAGCACATGGCGGGTGGTGAAAAAATGTTTACGCAGATTGTAATAGCAGTAAAGTAAAACCCGTTCAGCGGGCGAGGCTGTAGGCGTCACTGTTTGGCATGCAGCAGTAAAGTCTGCCCGTCCATACTCTAGAATCTGAGCCCGAACGGCGGAGCTTGGGTAGCCTAACGGGGCTGCATAGCCACGCGTACGGGAGTCGTGGTTCACAGGATCAAGGATATGTTGCCGAAATATATTTTGGATGAAACTTGTAGGAAACAAAACCCCTGGTGCCATGACAGGCTGGACCGAGAGGCTCCCACCTGTGGTCCCTTCAAGGAGTGCAGCAAGGGATGAGTGGTAAAGAAACGGATAAGCATCTAAATGAGCCGGCGCAGTAAACAGCGAACAGAAAGCGGCTTCTTCAACCAAAAAACCGTGTTCACGCAACTCCTTTCGGCCTTTGTATAAATACGAATGAGCAACCTGTACTACTGCCATAGTATAATCTTCTTCTCCTTCAAATTGTGCTTGCTGAAGCAAGTTCATTACTTCGGAGAATACCTCGCCATACTGGGTTCGTAAGTCCAGTAGAGTGTGGAATATTTCTTGCGCACGTAAGCGCAACGCTACTGATGATTTCGGCGGGAGTGCGCTTCGCAACGGAGTTACCAACCCGAAGCTACCAGCCCGTTCAAATACAGTGGCAAAAAGCAATTGCGCTTGTCTAACTGGCTCTGAAAACTTCCATTCTGCTTGCTGCTCTTCATAGGGAGAACAGGACGTGAAGGCAGCAAAGCACCGTTGTGCTTGTTGCAAACCGGCCGAAGAATGCACATCCAGATTGTAAAGAGCTAGGATAAACGACTGTTGTTGATCTTCGAGTAAGCAGTTGAGGTCCGCAGTCGATGTGCAAGCGTGAAACAGGGGTAGAAAATCTTCAACAGTCATAGAAATAAATACAATGAATAATATGTCTACTGTTTGAATGCTAGAACCTGACGTAGCAACGTCTGCTCAGCCGGAGTGAAGCTGGGTAGAAGTAGTTGCTCAAACTGTTCAGGGGCAAATAGTGCCAGCATTTTGCGTAACACACTTTGGTGAAGAATTAAATCATTGGACGGCATAGAAGCAGTCACCGTAGTCGAGTTAACGACAGGTTTGGTTGGAGCATCGAATAGAGTCTGTGCCGATGAAAAACCCGTCGCACGTAACGGTAATTCTATAGTCGTAGCCTGTTCATCATCTGGCCCTAGATAGGCAAGCCTATCCGATATTACCTTGCCTTCGGAGGCAACACGGAACACGGTTTCAACAACAACGCGGTCAGCAAAATGGTCCATGTCGAAACGCAGCCGATGCAATGGTCGCGCAAGGGCTGCTAAGTTAGGGTTGCGAATGTGCAAGTTTGGATCTTCACGGGTCAGACGAGAATAGGTATAGTACAAGCCAAGAATAGCAAGCAGCCATTCCAGCTGTGGCGAAGCTAATGCACCGCGGTCGGCAGCTTTGCCGAGTACATCGAGCACAGCTTGTTTATCGGCACTGCTACGGGCACGGTTCGGGTGCTTGATTAGAAGCACAACGGCTGCGAAAGGCACTTTGGGGATGGACTGGCGACCACCACGGGCAATAGCGGCTAACGCGTCTTGATAATTTGTGCGAGAGGTTTTGAGTAAGTCAATTTGGCGTTGCGTTTCTTCCAAGTCTTGCAAACCAGAGTGCTTTCCTACAATGGATGACGATTGAGCAATGACATTTGCTAACAACTGCGTAGCCCACTCTAAAGATGCCTCAGTTCCAGCGTAGATGCTATCTACTAAAGCTGAGAGCAACATTTGCCCAGCCGTTTGAGGAAATGAAGGATTTATCCGCAGTAATGTTCGCAGTAACAACTCGCTGCCAGATGCAGGTGGAGGCGTAGCCACCGTCGTGTTTAGCAAGCTAAGTGCATACTGGAATTCAGCTGAATAATCTTGAACCGTTTGAGTGGTATTAGCAGCTAACAATGGAGCGTGCTTCAGGTAGCCAAACAAACCAAGCTGTTGATCAAACTGCTGTAGTCGTGGAATCCAATTGTCGGCGTTAGGTGCTTCCGAGATGTGGACCTCAGTGTCAGGTGGCAATTCAATCAGCGGCACTATTTTCCCCTCTGACAAAAGCATTATTCGTTGCTGAGGCAGAAAGAAGTTTTTGTACGTGAGAGCATCAGCTTGAATATCTGCGAGAGCATCAGCATTAGCAAATGTTAGGCTTTGGATGCGAGAAACAGGCAACGGCTCTAGGTAGGCGTAAATTGAGCCGTATTCAACAAGCTGATTTACTTCACTGGGGCGTAGCGTTAACTCTACCAAAACGTCCTGGTCCGAAAACGATGCAAGCCGTCCATGTAACAGTGGTAGACAGTTTGGATACTTAGATAGTAAATCACCTGAGCGCATTCGCTGCAGCTCTGGGTCCGGATCTAGTGCAACAGGAATAAATACACCTCTGCTAAGGCTGGTGGCTAGCTTGCTATGCGAGAGTTGGAGGTAATAGGGTCCATCAGGCCGAGACCGAGGCGACGATTTGACCTCTTCCGTAAAGGTGAGCCTACTGCTTGCACCATGCGTTGCGTCAACCTTGTTAATGGAATGATCTTGGACTTTCGTAAACTGGGCGACTGCCACTTGCTCAGATGGAAGCAAAATACCAGCGGTATCTCGCTCAAAACTTGTCTCTTCTAAATTGTCTGGGTTAGTAATGATTAGCTCCGGAGTGACTGCCGACGAGTGCGGTGCTGCAGGCGGAGAAAAGATGGGAAACAGTTCGGGCTGCAAAGACATGGATGATCCTTGCTCCCATTTAACTGCCTGCGGCTCTGCTTCTACAGCCTCAGAGGTACTATCGACAAGTTTGGTATCAACAGAACGTGCAGAGGTATCGTCATCAGCTTTGAGAATTTCCTCAGTCCGGTTAGCACTACCTGATACATGAGAAGCTTCTTCCGCTGCTGGGAGAGCTGATATATTTCCTTGGTCCGCAGAAAAGTCGTCTAACTGCCTTTTCAAGGCTTCGTTCGTCAATTTTCCTCCCTTGGAGTTTTGAATTGGCAGTCCCCTCTGCTTACACAACTCAATGAGTTCGGCTTGTCTGGCGCCTGCAGAATAGATCTTACTGAGTGAGGGACGAGGCATATAACAGGTCTTAAAACTGCAAGGTACTTACTCAGAATGCATGATGCACATAAGAGTCGGTGCGAAACTTTAGAAGCCAGTCAGGCTTTTTATCGCCCTGATATAGCAAATACAGCTTTTCAGTAGCGCGTGTACAGGCCACGTAATAGTGCTGAGGCGTTTCAATCTTCGGTCGGATGCTCGCATATTCCATGCTGGGCATAATAACGGTTTGAAACTCTAGCCCTTTGATAGATTTGTAAGTAGTAACCACAAAATTTTGCATGGTTTCAGCTTCTTTCTCACGCTCGTAATCACTCATGTCGCTATGGAAGCGACTGATGCGTAAGTCTAGCCTGTCTTGGTTTAGCCTAGCTTGAATTTTGCGACACCAGGCGTCTACTTCGTGCGTATAGAAAAACAACACAGCTACGTTCACTGACTCATTATCAATTAGTAGGTTATAGATCTGTTCAAGAGTTTTTTTCTCGTTAGCTGTCTGTACGATAATGGGCCGGCGGTCAAGGCCCCCTTTGCCCTTCGGCATATTTTGCAGCGCAATATTATCGCGGTTGCCCAGTGGCATAAATTGGCGTGCGAAATCGTACGTTTCGAAGTAATTGCGGTAATTAAACTGGAGCGAAAATTCTACGACTTCCTGATGCGTTTCTAAGGCCTGGCCAATATCCTTGCTCTTTGTGCCCTTGCTGTGAAGCATTTGTCCAGTATCCGCCCCTACCGATAGCCGCCTTGCAAGAGTAGGTAATGCTTCATATAGGTGACGGGGCAGATCTTGACCTTCATCTACTAGAATCTCATCGTACTGCTGGCCTTTACCTATCATGAGGCTTACCATTTCGGCTACACTATGGCTTTCCGGATTAATACTGAAGTTGTCGGTTAGCCAACGATACATAGTAATGATGTGTGGTTGAAGCACCGGATCAGCCACACCGAGCAAACTGTATCGTAGCAGATGCTGATAGGTAAGTAGTTTGATAGCCTTGCCCTTGTGTATTTCGCGAGTGGCACGTAGCAGACTAATGGTTGTTTTTCCACTACCGGGTGGGCCCGTTACCAGTAAATGACGAGGGCCATTGAATTTGATGGCTTGTAGCATATTTGGTCCTCCCTCAGACTTAAGTAAATCCTCTTCAGTAATGATATTAAACTTTTTGAATGGCATATAACTATGATTTGGAAAGTATATTTTAGAGCTAAATGAGGATCAAGATTTATAAAAAGAGTCCGCAAGCAGTCTTCTAAGTTTGACGATCTGAACCTCTAGTGTCACTCTGGCCTCAATCACTTCTTCTGCTGTATTAAACCGTCCCATCCCTACTCTTACAGTGGCGCGGGCATTATCACGAGAAAGCCCTAAAGCTAACAGTATGGGAGACGGCTCAATGGTACCAGCGTCGCAGGCAGAGCCAGTACTGAGAGCCAGGGTCGGCAGGCGAGCTAATAGAGCATCGGCTTCAATACCCGGAAAGGTTAGACTAGCATTGTGAGGTAGCCGGTTTTGGGTGTTGCCGTTGCGGTAAGCGTTGGGCACGGCTTTTAGAACATCCATTTCGAATGCGTCGCGCAATGTTGCTAGGCGGGTACTTTCCTCAGGTAATACCTGGGCGCAACGGCTGCAGGCGGCACCCAGGCCGACGATACCGGGAACATTGAGGGTGCCTGAGCGCCAGTTGCGCTCTTGGCCACCACCGTAGCCGAGTGGTTCGAGCTGGGTACGGCGGGGGTGACGCACAATGAGGGCTCCTATGCCTTGGGGGCCGTAGAGCTTATGGCCGCTTAGGGAGAGCATATCGACGCCCCAGGCTAGCATGTCAACCGGGATTTTGCCGACGGCTTGAGCGGCATCGGTGTGCATCAGGGCTCCGGCGGCGTGGGCAAGTTGGGCTAGCGCGGCTATGGGCTGGATGGTACCAACCTCCCCATTAGCAGCATGGATGGAAACCAGAAGCGTATTAGCATTTATGGCTTCTGCCGCCGCCGCCATACTTACTGTTCCTTGTGCATCAACGGGAAGAACAATCACTTCAAAGCCTTCACGCACGAGCTGCTTGGCTGGATTGGTAATGGCTTTGTGCTCAATAGCCGAAATGATGATGCGACGGCGCGGGTTGGTTGCTTGCGCGGCCCGGGCATAACCAAGTAGGGCCAAGTTGTTGGCTTCTGTGGCGCCACTAGTGAAAATGACCTCACCGGGTTGAGCACCCACTAATGCCGCCACTTGCTCACGGGCCAACTGCACAGCATCGGCAGCCCGGCTGCCAGCGAAGTGAGCGGAAGACGGGTTACCGAATTGTGCCGTAAAGTAGGGCAGCATAGTCTCTACAACTACTGGGTCACAGGGCGTGGTGGCGTGGTGGTCGAGATAAATGAGCGGGGACATTGATAGATAATTAGGGGGCAACGAATTGCCCATACTTGCGATACTCGGGGTCGAGGTTGTAAAGCTGGTCCCATACACCTTGGCGTAGGTCGGTGGCAGGTTGGACACAGTACTTTTTAAAGTCAGCGTCATTAACCTCACCGTGGGGGAAGAGAAGTTTCATGTAGCCACTGGACAAGGCCCGAACACTTTCCTGATTGCGCTGATAGGCATCTGGGCCAAGGTTAATGTGGCGGGCGCAGTAAGCGTCAATTTCTAAGTCCTGACGCAGCAGCAGCAGAATATCACTGAAATAATCAGCTTTGAGGCCACTCTGTTCGGCGAAACTGGTAGGAGAGAGCTTAGGTATTTGCCAGCCTGGGATAAGGCCTCGAATACGGTCGAGAAAGGCTGTTTCCTGCAAGAAGACGGGCAACTCACTTACAATGGATTGGCGAGCAGGCCGCTGGTTTGCATCAAGGGTGATGTTGGCCAATAACACGAATCCGCAGTCGGAAGCCATTTCGTGCTTGCCGCCCCGCGATATTTTACCGTTAGCTAAGTAACCCTTAAGGCCGCCGACAATTTCGGCTGGGTTCTCGAATTTTAGAGTCTGTACTTCATCGAGTACAACAACAGCATAGCGGGCCAAAATGCCGGGCTGGTTGGTTTGGTTATTGACAAAAAGCACGGCTGGCGACACATTGCCGCCGCTGATAAGACGCACAAGGGGAGAAATATTCTCGTACACGTAGCTTTTGCCTGTTCCCTTGGGGGCTAGTTCCATGAGATGCACGTTTTTTTGCACCAATGGTAAGAGACGAGCCAACACTAGTAATTGAGCTTCGGGGGTATAGGCAGCGGGATTGTAGCCCATGGTGAGCATAAGCAAGGAGCGCCATTCCGGGAGACTGAACTCGCGCCGGGCTTCGCGCCAACGGTTCAAGTCCACAGTAGATTGCATGGGCTGGAACTCGGTGATGACAATGCCTTGATCGCGGATGTAAAGCAGCTGGGCCACCCCCCACATCCCTTGTTGAAGCAGGGCGGGGTATGCTTCGAGCAGGTGTTCGGCAATCTGCGCCCTCTCCTCACCAATCATGGGCAGCTTGGCCACACGTTCAGCTTTTTTGCCGGTCAGGTTCACATCTACCTGCACGGGCGTGAGGATACGCACGGCCTCGCCATTAAGGAGGCGGTTGCGGATGAGGTTGCCCTCGTCGGCCTTGGGTACAACGCGGGCCGCCCACTCCAACACTGTGGCGGCATCTTCAGCAGAAAGAGGCCCGCGGCCAGGGGCTCTGGATTCAAGTACCCACTCGGCCACATAACCAGGGATGCCCCGACTTTGCAACTTGGAAGCAGGCAGGCGACGCTTGTCGATGGACACGTTGCCGAAAACCCGCACAACTTTGGCTTCGAGCGCAACCAGGTCAACACCGTTCACGAGGTTAGGCATGGACAGAGTGCCTTCGTCAAAGAGACCACCGAATAATTCATCAGAAGTAAGAGCCATCGGAGCAGAAATAGTTAGAGGTCGCCGAGCAGGTCGACCTGGCGAGTTTGAAATTCGTCGGTGCTGAGTTGATTAGTTAGCGAAAACTGCTGCTCGCGGCCATCAGCCAGCTCGACGGTGATAAATAAAGTAGCCGTGCCGATGCGCAAACCATCGGGCCAATTCGAGAGTGGCACGGAAACAGACGTGCTTTGCTGGCCGGACAGGGTCGTACTGACTTCAGCTTCAAAAGGTGGGGTACCCGTCCAGCTAATTTGAAGCCGCCGTAAGCGAACGGGGCGGTCGGCTTCGTTGAACAGCTGTAGGGTAATCGTACCGGTACTCCCCGCTCGTGCCCGGCCGGTAGCGCTACCTGTAATTTTGATGGGCACGGCATCGCGCTGGATTGTGAGCCATGGCACTACCACTTCTTCGGGCCAGATACCACCGTGAGAGAAGTTGTCGGGGCCTCCGGCTTGGCTGCCATCTTTGCGTAGCTTACGAAAGCTGCGCTCGTCGCGCACTACCCCAGCCCAGCCGGGTAAGCTGAAAAACTCGGGGTCAAGCCATTCAATATCGGGGGAAGGTGCAGGGGGTGGACCAGGGACCAAGCGGTAAGCTACTCGGCCGTGGGCTTCGAAACCCTCGGGCACGGTCACAGCGCGAGTGCCAAGGCCGGCCATGCGGCCGTGGTCGGTGGTGAGCAATACCCGCAGGGCCAGAGAGCGGGGAATTTCCTGGGCTACGTCCACAATGGTTTGGGCCAAAGTAGTAAGAATGCCCAACGCATTGCGGCGCACCACGGAAGCTTCAGCTGATTCGTGATAGGCGGCATCGGGTTGCAAAGGCTTCCAGACTAGAAGTTGGCCGCCGGCAAGTTGGCTGGCACGTTGCACAGGATCTTGACTGTCGCGCACGTCAGCAGTAGCAGCGGAGGCCAACTCAGGCAGACGACCTAAGGTGTTTTGGTAAGGGATACCCGCCCGTACTGGCACTTTGGTAAAATGAGTGATAGTAGGCAGCAGGCCAAAGCAACGGGCTGCTTCGGTAGTAGATAGACGGTTGGCGGACAATTCGCCTGTTTTTTGGGCTACGAAGCGGGCATCAGCCCAACTCAGTCCGTCAGCAATTACCCATACCACCACCTCGTTGGGAGACTGGGGAAGTACCCGATTGGGTTGAGCCCAATAGAGATGCTGATAAGGATGAGTAGCCCCAACCAAGCGAGCGGGGTAAGTGGTCAGCAGCCACGCACCAAATGCCAACGCGTGATGACGCACGGTGGCAATGGCAGCTTCGTCGGGCTGGTCAAGGGTCGCTTGCCAGAGGCGGTAAGGAAGGTACTCGTCGGTCGTCCAACGCAACACCGCCTCGGGCTCATCAGGCAGGGGGCCGGGCTCGGGTGGGGGCAGGTAGCGAACCAACCGAGCATAATCTTCGGGAGCCATACTAGCCCGCAAAGTGCGCAGAAGGTCAGCTGTGAGGGCCGCTCGGTGCTGGGAAACGTACTGCACGGCTACGTTGAGAACTAGTGGTAGCAAGTCGGGATGTAAGAGTTGGTTATTGGTTTGCGCCCACCAAGCGGCAACTGCTAAGCTAGCCTCGGTGCCGGTAGGTCGGGCATCTACGTAGCGCGGCAGGTCGGTTTCCCAGTACTGCCGGGCAGCGGCGGACCACGGGGCGGGCACAGGCGCTGGGCAAGGTCCAGCCCAAGCGAAAGCCTGGCGCAAAGGCCGGGCTAGCGGAGCCGGGGCCAATCCTACCCAGGCCTGGTAAGTAGTCAGAGCCATTGCCGGGTCAAGCGGCATCAGCAGGGCTGCCTGGGGGGCAGCTTTTTCCCACTCAGCCAGCCATGCGGTTAGCAAGGCGACGTGTTGCGAGGGCCACTCAACTTGGTCGGTATGGTGCAGCCAAGCTAGCCACTGCCCGGCAATAGCCGCTACGGCAGCAGGTTCGTTATTAGAGTCTGACTTCCACAATGCCTGGGCGGCCGGATATAGCGCGGTGAGGACGGCCGGCAGCGTGAGCGGAGCGGGCCACGTGTCGGCTCCCCAATGGGTATGCAATTCCTCGGCTATGGCCTGAGCGGTAGCGGTAGGCAAAGTAGCTACCAAGCGTTGGAGCGTGTAACCGGGTGAAACTAACTCCTGACACTCGCCGCCCCGCGCTTCCCACCACTTCCTTACCCACCGTGTGAGCTCAAGGCCGCGTACCACGATGGGCGGCGCTGAGAGGCCGATGCTAGTAGTTTCGCGCAGCCATTCCAACTCGGTGGCGACGACAGCATAACCTACCGGAACGCGGGCATCACCGTGGGGGTCGAGCAGCAGAAAAGAGGAAAGAGCAGGTAGCATAACGAATATGGAAGATAGACGGCAAAGTAGTTTGAAGCTCTAGTCTAGAAACTGCTGAAGGCGCACTAGTAAGGCCTTTTGCTCGGCGCGACTACCAATATCGAGAAAGGCCTTCTCGGCGACGCTGGCGCGGTCTTTGGCGACGCGACGCTTCAGGTCTTTCTCCAGCGCATCGCGGCGAGGTTTGTCTTCGGCGGGTAGGAATTCAAGTTTTTTCTCCACATCGGCCAACAGCAAAGCGGGAGCTTCCTGGGCCTCGTTGCGGCGAATTAGCTCATCAAGCTTTTCACGGGCAGCCTGACGCTGTTGGTCGAATCGGCTCTCGAATTCGGTGCGTTCCTGGGCAACGAGGGTAAGTTGGGCCTCGGCTAAGCCATCACGTGCCGCGAGGCGCTCGTATTCCTTAACCACCCGGCGCATGTCGTCAGCTGTTTTAGGCTTCTCACGACGCAATTCCTTGAGGTCAGCCAACAAGGTGGTAGTCCGCTTGGCGTGAAACTCCAATTCCTTGATTTGCTCGGCCTCGGGGGTACCTTCAAACTGGGCGGCGCGGCGGTTGAGGTCGCGCTCGAAAGTGGTGATAGCGGCACCTTCGGTGAAGGCTTGGGCCCGCTCCTGCATGGACAGCAGCCAGGCTTCGGCTTCTTGGCGCTTGGTGGTGAGGGCAATGGTGGCCTCGGCTACCATTGATACTGTAGAATCAGCTTTAGGGTCGGCGATATCAAACAGGTTCAGCAATTCTCGCACATCGGCCAAGGCATTAGCCTTACGCGACTCGGTTACTTTATCGCGGATGTCCTTATCCAGTGCTTCTTTACCAAATTCTTCATTGAGATTTTCCAGCTGCTGCTGAGCATCGCGCACCCGCCGCTCCAAGTCGGGTTCGCCTAAGGGGGCGAGCAGGGCCAGTAGTTTGTTCAAGTTTTGCTTGTTAAGCTCGTAACTCCGCACTGAGGCGTTGGCCAGTTCCGAGCATACATCGCTAAGCAGGGGCCTGAGCTTAATACTAGCGCCCTTCTGAGCCTGGACGATGGTGGCTTGGCTGGGGGGTAGCACCCGGCCCAGTGGCACCCCAGCTTTAGTGGGGTCACTAAACAACTGGTAGAGGTCAATAAGCTGTTTGATGCCGTTGGCGGTAGTAGGCACTGATTCCAGGCTATTGATGCCGCCGCTTATGCGAGCTTCGTAATCCTGAGCCTGCTGCACTTCGTGGGTGAGCTGGCGGGCAGCTTGCTCCGCTTCGTCGCGCAGGTGGGGTTTACCGCCTTCAGTGCTGGCAAACTGGGTAAGCTTTTGAAGCACGGTGTCGGCCTCAGCCAGCGCCATGGGTACGGGGTAGCGCAGCTTGCTGAGTAACTCCTGCACTTCGTCTTCCACCATTTCCTCGTTGCGGCGGGTAGCTCGCAGGTCGTAGGTATGCAGGATAGATTCGAGAATGGTCTCGAAGTTATTACCAGTACCCAACCATGTTTTGTAATCCAAAACTTTGCCGGCAGCATCGCTTATTTGGAGCTGGTGGCGGTTTACGCCGCACCAGGTAGCGAAGAGCAGGCCCAACGACCAAGGGTCGTAGCCATAGGGAGCGTTGAGTAATTGCAGTAATACCGGGCGCAGGGGCTGGGCTTCGGCACCAGGCGGTACCGTGGCTTCGAGCAAATCCCAAGCGTGTTTCACCAGGGACAATTTGGGTGCAACCACCCGTTCACTGGTATCGACTACGCCCCAGGAACCGGGCGAACCAATGCGCAGCACCTTGCTATAAAGGTCGCGGGCGCGGCCTAGATTACCCCGCTCGGTGTTAGCCGCCCAATCCAAGAAATTGCCTTTGTAGAGACGTACTGCGGCCAGGCCTACGGCCTCGCGCAGTTTGGGGCCGCGGGTAGGCTCACCCAAGTACGGCGCAAAGCGGTAATATACTGTTTCGTAGGCCGCAGCCAGAATATGGGTAAGGTTTACCACGCGCTTGCTCGTGAGCAAACGCTCGATGCCAGAGCGGTGCAGGGTAGGCACGGCATAATCGGCAGCAGCTCGCACATCGGTTTTAAGCACATCGAGGGCGCTTTGCACGGTGGCCCGCACAGCGGTACGGCGCAGGGTAAGCGGCTCGGTACCAAGGTCCCGTTTCTGCGCTTCGGACAGGTTGGTCAGCACGTCCAATTCCAGCACCGCGTTGAGCAGGGCATCGTGGGGCTTTTTGGGCAATACCACTACCACGGGGGGCACTTGCTGACGGTCGGCGAGCGTGGATACAGCCTGGTTAAGGTCGGCTTCGGCGTGTTGACGTAGCCATTGCACGTCGCCTTCGGTGGCGGCAAGGGGAACCAGCACATAGCCTCGCGCCGCGTCTGAGAGCCTGCCGTTTTCCAAACACCGGGGCTTAAGCAAGTCGGCTAGATAAGCCGGGCTCCACAATTGGCGCGGCACGAACATCACCCTGGCGCTCCAGTCGGCGTTGGTGGAGCCATGGAATACGACTTCGCCTACCGGCGCAAACTTGGCTTCTTCGTCTTTCAACCCTCGGTAGAGGGCAGTGAGCATCCGGTTATCATCGCGCCGCAGTTTTTCAAGGCCTTCCGCTACTGCCACCCGGACCTGAGAACCGTCCTGATTGTTGGCCCAAAAGCGGTATGTGGCGCTCACTGGGTCGAGTTCGATGTAGCCAGCGCTTTCCAGGTTTTCTAAGGTGCGTTTTATGAGGGGCCGGGCCAGGCCGGTGAGCACGGCCAACGCCCCTGAGTAGTCGGTAGCGTCGGTGTCGCCCGGCTGGAAGCCGGCGGTGCCGTAGAGCAGCATGGCCTGGAGCGTGGCCTCGGTATGAGGAATCTTTGCGGGGGTCGCTTTGCCCAGAGTGGTTTGGAACTGCTTCCAATCATCATCGGACACGAGCTGATGCTTGTAATAAGCCACCAAGGCAATGGGACGGACCCAGCACAGGCGTTGGTCATCGTCCAAGGCGCGACGACCCTGCATGTCCTTCATCGCATCGGTGACGAAGGAAAGTACCGTACGAGCGGCCGAGCCGGCCCGCAGGGTAGCCGAACACAGCAGGGCCGTGGTGAGCGGGTGCAGCGGGTGGCAGCCGTAAGCCAGCGTGTGGCGGATGCGGTCGAGCGTCCAGCCAGCAGCATCGGTGTAGCGCTGAGGGAAGAAGTTGCGCACGGCATCGACGGCATCGACTACGTCGTTGTCAGCTATCGAGTCGTCGGGAGTGAGCTCGTCCCACAAAGATTTGTTTTGCTTGAGGTAGGCATCGAGCACGGCCTCCATGGGCGAGTAAAGCGGGTTGCGGGCCTCGTTCGGCAGGCGAGTGAGTTCTTTTTTGAGGTCGCCAAGGGCACTTTTGGATGCGCCGCGCTCGCGCATGGCCAACTCGGCCACGTCGTCGGGGTCTTGCTGAGAAAAGGCCAGTAATACGGCGCGGTTGCGCTTGCCAACTTGGCCGGGGTCGGGCTTCTGCAAGTCGCTGATGCCGTCGAGCAGGCTTTGGAGGGGCTGACTATCGGTGTGCCGGCCGTATTGCCGGGCGTAGGCTTCGACAAAAGCCGCGAATTCATCAAACAGAACCAGGATGCCCGCAAAGGGCTTGTCGGGGCCGCAGAAGTCGCGGCCGACTTTGTTGAGCAACTCACGAGGCGTGAGGGCAGCTCCAAAATTGGGGTACACGCCCAGCACGTGCTCAACCAGCTGGTGGGTCAACTCGCGGTATCGGCCGTCGCGCAGGTCACCATGTAGCGTAGCCCGTAAGGCTCCCAGGTCGATGTTTTCACCGGGAGCAGTGGCTTCAAGATATTTATTGGCAATGGCGGCTTGCTCGGGGCTAAATTTATCGAGAGCGGTGAGTGCCTTATCAAACCACAGGCCGAGGTCGGTGCCGCGGGTGTCAGGGTTTTCATTCAGCGCTTTTTCGAAGCCGCGCACTACAGCGGCTGATAGGCTGTCATCGCCGCCCCCAGTGAGGCGCAATACCAAATGAGGCTTGCGGTCGGCCTTGAAGGTGCGCAGGCGGGTTTCTACGCCGGGAGCCACGTGTTTCACGCCGGCCAAAACGGCCTCTACTTCATTCGAGCCAGAAGGTTGACCGAAGAAATTGGCCAAGGCAAGGGCTAAATGAGATTTGCCATGGCCATAAGTAGCCTGCAACACCCGGCGGGGGTCTTCTTTTTTATTGGAATCGTGGGCACTGTACTCGTAAGCATTGCACACCGTTTCGAGTACCTGCACCGATGGTTGTTCGTCGGCACCAATGCGCTGGTTCGTCCATTGGTAGGCTTTGGCTAAGGCCAAGTTGTCGGGGTCAGCGGGGTATTGGCTTAGCCGCACGTCATACACGAAGCGGAAATCGGGATTAGGTACTGTTACATCACCAATGAGGGTAGAATAGAGTGTCATTAAAGGTAAACGCTAATTAGGACGGGAGAAACCAAAAATCAATATAATAGTCGTGAAGGCAGCAGCTCAGACCTCCACCCCCCGGCAGGGGTCGGCCTGAAGCCAGCGGCTGGGTTCGGGGGGGCCGAAGTCGCGGTAGTTCTGGGGCAGAGCTAGAAGCAAGGGTGGGCGCTGACGCAAGTCGAAAAGGGCTGCCCAAAATACCTGTACTTCAGTGGTAGACAGGCGGGTGAGCAAGGCATCAAGGCCCCAAAGCCAGGTGCCTGTGGTACCGGCAGTTGCGGTATGTAGGTGACGGAGCAGGTCAGAAGCACTGGCAGGTATGCGTTGGGTACCCTGGGCTTCGCAAGTTGCCAGCACTTCGCGGCCCAGGTGTCGGGGCTGTATCTCGAGGCAGTGGGTAGCCCAGCGGGGACCAGCGATATAGGCAGCTGGCGACAGCCACAGCACTGCGCAGCGCCGGGTAGTGGTGCCGCTGGCCAGCGCTCGCACCAAGGCCAGCACGGGTATGGGCACAGCGGCGCAATCGAAGGCCGGCTCATCATCGAACCAATCGGTTAGCAGGGAAGCAGGAGTGGCAGGCGACACGGTTGCGTGGGCGTTAGCGGTAGAGGTGAGTTTGCCAGATGGTGGTCACATCAAGGCTAGGCTGACGGATAATCTGGTACGGCAGGTGCTTGCGCTGCCGCTTCACAAGGGCCATATCGGGGGCAGCCAGGGAGCCGAGCAGGTCGTTTACCTTGTTTTCGCTCAGCAGCAGCACTCGCGCCAATTCACCCTGTGTGACTTGTTCAAGTAGCACATCGGCACGGTCGGGCCAGTGGCGTTGCCAGTAGTCGGCCAGTAGGCAGGCAAACGAACCGACCGACAGTGCCCGAGGCTGTCGTACCGTGTATTGGCTGCGGCCTTCGGCTTCTTCAAGGATGCCTAGTGAACCCAAACCCTCCTCTTTCGCATAAGTAGCTAAATAAGCTGTTGCTCCCGACTTTACGGTTCTATCTGACGGTTGCCAGCCAGAAACCTCCTGGGCGTAATTAACTATGTCCTCTGAAATCCTAGCTTGGCTCAACTGACCTAATAAAGGCAGACCATTCAAGGTCAGCATTGCCCAATAATTAGGTGAATTGAGCGCAGGATTTGATAAAAAATAATGCATTGCCCACTGAGTTGTTGACTCAGATAAAGTCGCATCATTTTCGGCTACAGTTAAGCCAAAATCAGTAAGCTTGCCTTGAATCGTCAAACCACTTCGCTCACAATAAATTGCAGCTGCAGTAAACTGGTCAGGCCCAAGTTTTGACTCAGCTTCAATCTGTGCCCTGGTATAGCCCTCAGAGTACGAGCGCAGTACTGATGCAACGGCTGTTCTAACTAACCCAAATCCACGATGATAGCTTAAAGCTACATTTTCGATAGGCTCCATTATTTGCTAGTATTATAAATGACAAATCAGGCATCCTTCTTCGCCATCATCGTCGTCACTCAGGATATCCAATAAGTTGGCAGGCACAAAGTTGCTTTGACGTTCTAGCCGCTTTTGGTGGTCTGCTTTAATCTGTGCCATGCGCTCAGGCTGTTCCAGCTCATTCAAGCTTTCGCGCTGATTCCAGGTGAAGCGAGTTCCGCTTTCCTCATCGAACCGCTCAAATGTCTTGGATTTCTCAAACAAGTCAGGATGGCGTTCCTTCAACCCTACCCACTCATTGCGCTGCTGATAAAAGCAGAAGTAGCATCCGGAGCGGGAGCGCCATTCATAATATTTGGGCAAACCCAAACCGCTGTCATCCAGAATTTGCATTACCTCGTCATATCCAAGCCCATCATCTTTGAAAGGCAGAATCGGAATGATATTAGTCTTGCTGGAGATGTAGCCTGAGCGGTTCTCATCGGCTCGAATTCCGACATAGGAATACACTAAATCATCGCCTACAAATGCCTCAAACGGCTTGATTTTAAGTAAATCAGTGCACCAACGCTGACGCCCAGAGGGGAGAAAGCCATTACGAATATCTAGATGGTGTTGAAAAGGCCGGTCTGGATTGAGCCGGTTAATTTTCTTTCCTAGCTGGGCCTCGAGCAGAGCCAAGTAATCATAAGTTTCGGGCAGCTCTTCGCCGGTGTCGGCAAAGGCATACTCCATTTCGGGTACTTTATCGCGCATATATAGCGCCAGAGCCGTAGAATCTTTGCCACCGGAGAGGCAGAGAATGTGGCGCACCTTGGCTCCTTCGAGATGCAGCGGACCAGTGTAATTGGGTAGGTTCACGGGATGGGAATATCGAGGGTAAGAGTAAAGAAGCGAACAGGCTTATTGGGCCGGGTCGTCTTCTAGCGCGTCGAGCCATTCAAGCACGGCAGCCCGCACCAGGTGGGCGGGTGGGCGCGGGCCAGTGGTAGGCCGAGCTACCTGGTCGAGCTGCATTACTAGCTGCTTCACTTGCTTTTGCTCGGCTCGCGAAACGCGGGGGCGGGCCGGAGCCGCTACGGCACCGGCACCGTTCCAGGCGGATTGCAGCGCCGCCCCGAAGGGAGCCGCATAGCTCGGGAAGTTGGCTAGGTCGGTATCGCGCCAGAGGTTGGGCGGGCGGTTGGCGACGAGGGCCAGCACCCGGTCGAGGTCGGCGGCGGGGTCGGCCGTATCGGTGAAACGGCTGACGAAAGGCCCCAGCAAGGGCGGCAAGGTGAGAGTCGGCAGCAGCTGGATGCGCTGGTGCAGGTCGAGCCAGCTGGCCGGGCCAGCTGGTAGGCCGCAGGCCTGAAGCAAATGGTCGCGGGCCTGATTACGGGCAGCAGGGTACGCGGCGGCCCAGGCTTGGAGGGCCTCGTTGAGCTGCTTGAAGAATTCTTCTACACGCATGGGTTCTGGCGCGGCATCCGCGGACCACGACGGCAGATTGAGCGCTGCCGGGGCCGCGTTAAACAACACGTACTCGGGCGCACGTGCCTGCTGGAAAGCATCGCGCAAGGCGCGGGCCGGTAGCGGCAGGTGGCGGGTTTGCTGGGTATATTCAGGCAGGCTGTCCTGCATCCGAAGCAAGCGTCGCACGACGGGCACGAGCTGGGGACGCACATTGGTGGCCTGGGCAATACGTTCGACAACAGCTAAGCGGGCCCCAGCGACGCGGGAGTCAGCCAGGGCGAACATATCGGGGCGGCGGAGCAGCAACTCCCAATCCGCTTCTTTCTCATCGGCCAGGAACTGTCCCTCCCGGTAAAGGGACGTGTCGCCCTCGCGGACGCGGCGAAACACAGCCAGCAGCACGGGCAATACGCCATCGGAAATACCGTAGGGAGCAGCACGCAAGTGGGCATATAAGGCAGGCAGCGGCAGCGGCTCAGTGGCTTGGAACACCAAGCGTTCAATAGCCTCCCACACCGGCAGTAGACGGTAAGGGTCGTGGGCAGCATCAGGGGCACGCCATGCCCAAACACCTTCATTGGTGAGGTGGTGCAAGCCTGTAGCTGACATCACGGAGGCGTACATGGCGTACTCGGGGGGGTAGCCAGTGAAGCCCAGCCGGGCCTGGTGTCCCTGCGTGAGCATGGCTTTTACTAAAGCCCCACGCGCAGCGGCCCCAGCCGAGGAGAGGCTACGACGGTTCAGAATCTCGTTGCGCAGGATAGGGGTGCGCTCAAAGGTGCGATCGGCCAGCAGGGAAAGTTGGCGGCTGAAGGCGCGGGCATCAGCTAGGCGCTGGGGTTGGCCTTGCCAGTGCCACGTAGCAGCCAGTCCAGCCATTTCGAGCGCATTTGCGGCGGGTATTGCTTCGCCGCCTAGGGCGGGGCCAAACAGGCGGCTCCACTCCGTGCGAAATTGTGCTTCGGCTTCGTGGCGGCGTAATTCCAATTCGCGGCGGCCAGCCCGGTCGCCGGCCAGCGCGGGCACTGTATCGGCGACAATGCAGGCAGCGGCAAGATGGTAGGCCGTGTCACGCAGCCCTTCAGTTTCTAGGGCCACGGCAACGAGCAAGTTGGGCTGACGGAGACGTTCGGCTTCCTGCTCTGCTAGCGCGCGAGCCAGAGGGTCGGACGCCAGGCAAAGCAGTACAGTCAGCTCGTCGGGGCGAGTCGCAGCACGAGTGACCAATTGGTCGGGACGCAGTACCTCCACCCCTACAGGACGTAGGGTGCCAGTTTCAAACGAGTGGCGGCGGGCTACGAGGCGCGGCAGCGGAAACAGGGTAGGGTCGCTGGTAGCGGCCAGCAACACGTCGCCGGCTAGGCCAGCGCGGGCGGTAGTCAGCTCCGCTTCAATATCCACGTCGCCGGCTTCCCACAACCGGTAGCTGTCGCGGGCGCGGCTGAATACGACCAATGAGCGGCTGACAAGCTCTTCGAGGGCCGGCGCCACTTCGGTACCAAGTGCTGCAGCCAGTACCGTAGGCGAAGCTTTTAGCCGAGCATCGCGGAGCCAAGTGAGCAAGGCAATGCACTTGAGGGCGCGGACAGCCAGCGGGCTTACAACCGGTTCTTTGTTGAGAGCCTGGGCCACCAATTCTACCGCTTCGAGCCAGGGCCTAGCAGTGGGACCGGTGTAATGTGCCAGCAGCACATCGCGGCCATAGTCGAACAAGCCATCGAGTGGGAAGAAGGCCGGGTCGGCGGGGTCGTAGGCTTGGTCATTCAGGAAACGGCCTAACGCACCATTTTCCTGTCCTTCGAGAAAGTTGAAAACGCTGCGGTGGCTCTGGCCAGCCCGACGAAATAGGGCGGGCACCGCTAGCAGGGTTACTGGGTGCAAGGGGTAAGCAGCGCGCGCGAGCTTCTCGAAACGACTGGCCAGTCCGGTGGGGAGTAACTGGTTCTGAGGGTCGAGAATGGGGGCGAGCTGGGCCGAGAAAGTACCGTTGAGGTGCAGACCGGGGTCGTGACGGAGGGCGCGACCAATGAGGTCCATCCGTTCTACATCGGAAGGAAACAGGGGGAGCTGGCGGAAGCGCTGGGCTATTTTGGCCCACTCGGCTTGCTGGGTGCGCCCAAGTCGGCTGGCGTACGCTTCGGCGTTTTGGTGCAGCACTGTAATCACCCACAGCGGCGCGGTCTGAGGGGCACGGGCGGCGGCTTCGGCCAACTCCTGCAGGCCGAAAATATCGCCGGCCTGGGCGTGGTTGGCAGCGTATTCGAGGAATTTGCCGGCCTCATCAACCAGCAATAGTAGGCCTGTGTGTTGACCCGCGTTGGCCACGGCCTGAGCGGCAGCCAGGTAGGCATTAGCTAGGTTCCGAGGGGTTGGTTTAAGCTCGGCCGAAAGCAACGCGCTGGGTATGGCAGGCGCGCCGGGAGCGGTTTCAATAGCATGACGCAAGGCCACCAGCAAAGCTGGACCAAGGGCAGAGCGGGAGCCAACAACAGGCACCGGCAGCAGCTGGGGCACCGGTGGCAGCTTAGCGGGCAACTTGACCGCATGCTTGAATTTGGGTTCCGATACCAACCGGGCCAGGAACGTAACGAAAGCACTTTTGCCCGCACCATATGGGCCAATGAGCGACAAGGCTCGGTCGGTGGGCGTGTACTGGGCACGTAGAACGCCTTGCAGCGCTTCTATGGCTGAAGGCGTGAGGAAGTAATTATCGGGCGTAGTGGCGCGGGTGGCAAGGTCGCGCTCCAGGTGTACTGAGCGGCCAAAACGGGGCCGCACGGTAACGATATCAGCTAGGGTTAATTGGGTAGCAGAGGACATGAAGGCTAGGCAACAGGCGCGGCGGCGTAGTGAAGACGCAGCAGCGCGGCGGGGTTAAGGGAATCAGCCGTGGTTTGCACCACTTGGCGCACGAGGGGCGTATCCTCAAAGCGCAACGCGCCGGCAGTGAGGGCCTCGAGTTGGTCGAGGTAGGCTAGCGTGGAATCCTCGTCGAGCTTGAAGACCATACCTGGCGAGCCTTCTGCATGCGCAATGTCGCGGGCGGCGATAGTACTGCTACCAGGGTACTTCCAGTCCCAAAACTTGCGGAGAGCCCAAACGAAAATGCTAACAGGCAAGCTGGGCTTGGGGCCGATGACGAAAGAGTATTGTTGTTGGCCGCCAAAGCCGGCTCGGAGTAAGCCTAGTTCGCGTAAGGGGCAATCGAGGCCGTCTTCGGCGTTTTGGCTGCGGTCGGTCGGCGCGACGTAGGTTTGCAGAAACACGCTTACGTCGCGCTCAACGGTTTCCTGGGAGAAGGTTTTAGAACTGGTAGCCCGAGCCGCATTTTGCACTGCTGTAACCAGGGCTGAGGCCGTCCACTCCCACTCCCGAAAGACGTTGAAGGCAAAAGCCCAGGTGTAGGATTGCGAACCGGGGCCACAGAGGTTCCAATGCAACAGCCACAAGGTGGCGGGGTCTTCAAGGTATGGGTCGGTGCCGTTGTTTGTAAGCAGAGAGTGGCCTAGCTCCGTGGGCAACATATAGCCACCACGCTCGGTTGGGGCTGCTAATCGCGTGGCCAGCAGCCAATGGCGGATAGCTGACACCATATTTTTACCTACCCCTAGCTCAACTAATGCACCCTCAGCAGAGAAAACCGCAGGGTCTTGCAGCAATGCATCCACACCTTTTTTGAGCCAAGCTGACCGCATGGCAAAGGTTTGATGACCGGCGAAACTAGGTGGACTAGGCAACAATGTCTGAGTGGTGTGAACCGCTTCAAACATCTCAGCAATGGTGGTAGGTGGGAACTGGACAGACATATCGTAAATTAGCTAACCACATTAGGAAATAAGGTGGGTAATTCAAGTTTAAAGGTCGGCAGGGAAAGTGGGATTTGCTACCATTAGGTTACCAATGCCTACAACTTACAACAATACGGGCGGCCTGCTATTTGTGAGCTGCCCAGCGGTTAAAGAGTAGTAGATAAGAAGTTACTCTTAACCTGCAGCTTCTATTTTATGCTGCATTTTACGGGTAAAGACGTTTCTTAATTTCCATGAATAAAATCTACCCACACATCGGTGCTGTTCGCGAACTTGATGATTCGCTCAATCGAGTTGCGGAGGTTAGAATTAGTTGGGGCAGTGGGCAAATACAAGTGTAGGGGAGGGGACGCCCGTTTTGAGAGTCATGCGGCTAATCTGCTATTATGTTTTGTCTTCGGCATAAGCAGGATTTTTGAGTTAGTGAGGTGGTCTCACTAAGCCGCACAGAGTTGGAATGCAGTTTGAAAATGGGTTTCAAAGTAATCCGGAGCAAGGTAGCCGAGAGCTGAATGCTGGCGCTCGTTATTGTAATAGGGCAGATAATGACTGATTTCCAAGTGCGCTTCGGTTAAGTTTCGGAAGCTGTCGCCATCGAGGCAGTTTAGTTTAAGCCAGTTCCAAAACTATTCAGCGTAGGCCTTATCGTAATAGTTGCCGCGCCATCTCATGCTTTGTTGGGACCCATACCGGCTCAACAATTTCTACAAGCGAATAGCGCTATATTAGGTGCCCTGATTCAACTGCATAATGAGTCCGGCAGCAGGCCACGGCACGGCTAAGACGCGCCGCAGGACCTCGCTAACCAAGTCTTCGGGCATAGCCAAAGCGCACGTTCTATCCCTGAAACGTCGTGCGTACGGCGACTTGCCAGACGGGCTCGATGGCGGGCTGATGCCAAGCGTGGTAGGGGCTTGGGGCCACATGCAGCGCCTAGCAGAGGCGCATGAAAACCTAACATCGTCGATGGACAATGTAGTAGATGCTCAAGTAGTTGACTGGGCAAAGAGGGCTAAGATGTCTAGTTCCAAGGCCTGCTGTCACTGATACAGTAACTTCGGGCTTATACCCAACTGTTGAGCGGCCGCTTGCGTGCTGCAGCTTTCCGAGGCTAGGCGCAAGACTTCGGCCTTAGATGCCTCGTTCTATTTGCGTCGTTTATCGAGCGACGCCCATTCTTTATAATTGTCATAGCAAAAGAAAGATGCATCCTTCTTCTATACCAGCTAAACTCAACTATCTCAAAGATCTTCGGTAGGTTGCGTCAGAATAAAAAATAGTACAGCTTGGCTTGCTTCCAAGCTGTGCGTGACTAGGCGTCAGCTGCGTGAAGGGCTATACCCATTCAAGTACAGGGCGGAAAGATAAGGATCAGGATGGGGTTCGCCGAAGCCTCACCTGAACGCTAAGTCGAAATCATTCTACTAGGAAACGTATGTGCCCACTTAGCTACTCAAAGCTGTAATTGCTGCTTGATGAGTACCTAATGCTAGACGAAGTTCCACGGCAGCGGCTTCGGCCGCTGCTGGTATTAATTGCTCCCATTCCGCGTAAAAAGTATGCCGGTAAGATGCTGGAATGCCCTGACGATAGAGATGTAGATACAGGTATGCCATCCGCTCCCCTTCTACTTGCTCCGCAGTAGGCAACTGCCCGTGGTGGTGATACGTGCGGTGCAAGTAACTATTGAGGGCCATATTTTCCTCTATTCGTAGTTGAAGCTTGGCCTGGGCATGCAATTGTTGGGTCCACTCCTGCAACTGGGCGTGCAATTGACTGATGTCGTAGGTAGGCCAGCGCGTCTGCGCGTAGCCGTGCCAATCAAAGGCGTTGGCGAAAAGAATTAACGTCTGCTCTGTGCGAGCTGAAAGGCTAGTGGACATGAGTGAAAAGAAAACTTGTTTGAGCCGCACGACCATCGTATCTCCAACTGCTAGAAGAGAGCAACTGGTAACCTGAATGACCGTGCTGGACACTGAAAGGTTATCCTTAATTACGCGGTAAGTGGGCCACAGCTTGCTGCGCCGTTCCCGCCCCGTGTTCTTCGTCGTAACACGTTACGTCGATATAGCCTCGCTCTAAGTCGCGTCGACTAAGGTACAGGTACCGATCCTGCACGAACTTCAACTCTGTACCGGGCCAAGCCATTAAGAGGTGCGCGCCCTGCTCTTCTGTAATGTCCAGCACTTCCTCTTGCAAGGAACCTTTACCGGCATTATATAGAGCCGTAAATACGGCGATTACGTCCATTCCAGCCGTGTTGATGTATTGTCGCTTGTCCTTGGCAAAACGCGCTTGCACCGCTGGCGAGCGGAAGGGGTGCAAAAAGGTCTGGTATTCCTGCATGGCGAAATGATAAGTGAAAGGAAAACTGAGCATGTAGTATAAACCGAACAGCTCTTGCTGCTCCGTTTCTTGAGTGGGAACTGGACCGACTTCGGGGCCCCATGACTGCATCAGCTCAAATAGCAGCAATATCAGCAGGGGGGTACTCAAACTGAGCTTAGCATATTGCTCTTCCTCTAGGTTATAGCGAAACTTAGCCAGCTCCTGTTGTAACTGCTCGAGTGGCGGCAGGGGTGTCCAACACTCCGACTGTTCTCTGACAGCTTGTTGAGATTGACTTTGCAGCGAAAGATGAACGCGGTCTGTTACGACTAGTAATAAATGCCGCTGTCGAACAGAAAAAGAAAACTGGGAATGGGTGCGAAAGAGAGTCATGCGAAAACGAGATGCAGTTAGAGCTGCAGGCCTGATAAACAAGCTGTAATACACACTATTGACCAACTATACTGGAGTCCAGCGCTGCTATAGTCTCTGTGAGGCGTGGCGGCGCTAGATTCTAAATAGGATAAGCAGCGGAATATTCAGCCACTACAAACCTACTATAATAAGGATTATAAAATAAGGTAATTATATGTTGTTACTTTTTACAGGCTTCTGGCGGACTTTCGCCGCTCATGAAGTCTGACTCGCTACCGGATCCGCGCATCCAACAGATTGCCAATAAGCTTCGCCGCTTACGCTTGGCTGCGGGGTACAAGTCCTACGAAACGTTTGCTTTTGAGCATGAGCTTTCGCGGGTGAGCTATGGCAAGCACGAGAAAGGCAGTAATATCACGATGAAAAGTTTGCTGCGTTTGCTTGATATTCATCACCTTACGTTGCGGGAATTCTTCTCAGATATTGATTAAAAAGATATTCAAAATGAATTGTCAAGCTGTTAATTATTAGCTGTATGTGGTCAGTGTTGGTATGTGAGGTCTGCACTCATAGGTGTTAGCTAAGCAACGACCAACCTATCTGTTGATTCGTCCTACCAGCAGCTAGATTTAAAGAGAAAACTGTTTTATCAACTACCACGCCACCGAGCACTAGTGCGAGCGGACAGCGTTAGGCTAGAAGGGTGCAACCAGTTACCGAGGCCACATACATCAATACAATGCATAGTTGGTCCAGCAACCTGTTGCCTATGTCCAGTGTATCTCAGACCCGAGCCTCAGTAATTGCATCAGAGTAGTAAGCGATAACAACACAACTGATCGGTTGCCCTGTAGATGGACTATGAGAGCTACTCAGAGCCTTTGACTTGCTCGTTTGTATCGTCGACTACATGACTGCAGAACGCGTGTCCCGTACGTGATCTTCTTGCAGCTAGCTGAGACTCCTACAACAGCAGCTAATCGGATGTAGCCGGCTTGCTCGACTATCAACTTGTGAGGTGTCTGATGAATGGTCGTTGGGTAGACCAGGTACACATCGGCACCACTATAATAGGAAAATACTTAGCACAAAGAACAATACCTTGAACCAGGAACAGAGCCTCATAACAGCGGCTCTGACCGTAAACCCCTGACAATCTCACAACATAAATTATAAATTCACAAAGACATTTCATCCCCGAAACTATGGAACATAAAGTTTTTATCACCTACTCATGGGACGACCATCAGCATAAAGAATGGGTAAGAAAACTAGCAGATGATTTAGAAGCTAATGGTATCGAAACCCTACTTGATGTTTACGCGCTTCAGCCAGGTGACAGTATCACTCATTTTATGAATAAGTCTTTGGAGGAAGCCGGAAAAGTTGTTGTTGTTCTAACACCTAACTACCGAAGCAGGTCTCTTAGCCAAAGTGGGGGAGTAAGCTATGAACAACAGATCGTATCAGGAGAAATAATGTCAGGGGTTGAAAGGAATAAGTTTATTCCAATTATAAGGTCAGGAAATTTTCAAGGAGAAAACTGCGCGATACCACCGCATTTTAAAGGGATATACTCAATTAATTTTAAAGAAGATTTAGATTACAATATGTCATTGAATACATTGGTAAGAACAATTTATAACGAACCAGAGTTTGTTAAACCCGAAAGAGGGAGTAAGCCAGATTTTACAAAAACCAATGATTATAAAAGAGATGAATTTACTATAGATTTGAATAGTGATTTTTCCTTAAGACAATCAACTGAAGTATTTATAGATATTCTATCCGAGATAAGCGAACTAAGAAGAAACAACTCTAGTTACACTCTAAACTATAATATAGAGCAATACAGTGAATTACACAAAGAATTGAACGCGCTAAATCTGAAAAGGGAGCTAACACAGGAAGAAGTGCAGAGAAAAAATATATTAAGAGAAGTATTAAGGCCATATTATTTTAACAAAGGAGGCAATATTTACAGTCAATTTGATGCTTGTATTAACAATATTATAGATTATTCCTATCAAGAATATGGCTATATAAGTTCTTTCAAGGAGTTGGCAGAATGTATTATGAATTGCTTGCCATTATTCTCATATGAAGTTAAGGGAAAAATAAATAATGAAACAGGATTTGATGTATTTCACAAGAATGGGAAATGGATTTATAAAATATATATTAATCAAGAGGAGCTGAAAAATCTTCGTGGGAAGGTTGGTGTTGATAGTAACCTTTTCTTAACTACCATAGCTGGACTATATACTTTCGATCTATCAAAGGAAACACTGCTAAATCAAGTGATACCTAAGCAAGCGTACAGCTTTATGATTAATATTATTAACAAAAGGGTGAAAGACGATGATAAAGAAGAGTACTTCAGAACAGGAAACTGGTCAATAGGTATTGCTTAAAGCAAGGAAGGCTCGAATGGAGATCTCCATTCGAGCCTTCCTTGCTTTATTCGTGTTAAAATATGCTAAAAAGACATTTAGGCCATCATGCTTCGATAAGCAAAGTATGATCACAGCTTGCAATCCCAGGCATGATCTTACTGACTCGGTTTTATTTACATCCCCAAACACGTTGGAGGTATGTTAAAGTCGGTTGATGAGCATAATTGCTGATTATGCAGCGGGCGAATTATAGCACTGATTTAAGCGGTGTACTGTAGGGGCAGGTGCTGGCCGTGCTGCCCGCGTCGCCGGCCGTTCCAAGCTGTGTGAAACGTCATTTCCTGTCAGGTCCGCATTGGGTGCTCTTAGTGTAACTTGCCCTACGACCTGCCGCAGTTGAACGTGATGTGAACCAGCTTCCGTCGCTGGCGTGACAACGGTACCATGAAGTAGGTGCACGAGGCCTGACGGCCGCTGGTACGTCGCCAAGCCAATAAAACTACCTATTCCACAGCTTTCGTTGACAGCCAAGCCGTGCGCACAGTGGGTAAAAAAAGGGGTAACTGGGGTTACGATGCTGGCAAAGTCATAACCGAGCGCAAGCGTTACCTGCTCGTCGACACGCTGGACCTATTGTTGGTCTTGCAGGTGCAGCCGGCTAGCGAACAGGACCGGCCCGGCGTATGGTCCGGGGTTGGCCGGAGCGGCGCCAGCCCGGCCTGGGCGTGGTGTGGGCCGACGGGGGCTATAGCGGGCCGCCCGCTGCAAGGGCTGCACCGTTCGGCTGCCGACTGCAAATGGTGGCCAAGCCTGCGGGCCAGAAGCCCTTTGCCGCGCTGCCTCGTCGCTGGGAGGTCGAGCGCGCCTTTGCTTGGCTAAGCCGCTACCGCCGCCTTGGCACTCGCTATTTGGAGCCTATACCTCAAAATAGTTGTGCCTGGATTTTCGTGGCCGTAATCCACCTCATGTGCCGACGACTACAGCCCGCCTGATTTTGTGTACACCCTCTAATTGGTAAGGGCAGCATCCAACTCTTCCGTGGTGGGCAAACTGCGTCGCAACTCGATAGCCAGGGCCCGGGTAAGTTGCCATTCGGCTACTCCAATAGGTTGGCTGAGGCCACGTAGTGCATATTCGGCCACCACCCGGTTTTGACTTTTGCACAGCACCAGCCCGATACTTGGGTGGTCAGTGGGGTGGCGTGGCGTAGCAACTCATCGGCCGCGGCCAGATAGAAGATCATCTTGCCGCTGTCCTCGGGCTTGAATTCACCTATTTTCAAGTCGATAATAACAAAGCAGCGCAGTTGGAGATGGTAGAATACAAGATCCAGGTAGTAGTCTTGGGCACCTACTTTCAGGTGATACTGGCTGCCTACCAGCGCAAATCCCTTGCCCAGTTCCAGCAGAAAGGCGCGCACATGCTCCAGCAAGCCGCGTTCTAAGTCTCGCTCCTGGGCCTCGGCGCCCAAGGAGAGAAAGTCGAACAGGGGTTTTTCAGGAGCTGCTGCGTCAACTCTGACTGCGGCATAGGCAGAGTGCGGTCGAAGTTGCTCACCGCCCGGCCCTGCCGGTGGTAGAGGCCGCTTTCCTCTTGAGCGGCCAGCACGTTACGGCTCCAGCCCTGCTCGATAGTTTGGTGTACGTACCATGCCCGCTCCGCGGGATCGGCTACTTTATCCAGCAGCCCCACATTGTAGCCCCACGGAATTTGTGCAACAAGCTGTTGCACAATTAACGCATCTGGCCATGCCTGAGCAAAGGCTCGCATGTACTTGAGGTTACGAGACGAGAAGCCCGAAGCTTCCGGAAACTCGTGGCGTAAATCCTGAGGCAGCTGCTCAATGACCTTGGCGCCCCACCCTTGCTGGCGTTGGTGCTGTAAAATCTGGTGGCCAATGCGCCAGTACAACTGCACCAGCTCAGAATTTACTGCCAGTGCCGCCCGTACTTGGGCGTCACCGATGTGGGTTTTCAGTTCAGCTAAAAATTTAGTGTAATCAGCGGGCAGCGATACAGTGGGCATAAAGCGAAGGTAAACCGCTAAGAGTTTAAGTGAAATGGTGCATCGATAAAGAAGGGCTTCGATTCTTCGGATTGTTGCATATTCTTTTGCCTACGCAGGATAGGTGCTAGCATTGAGCGTTGAGTAACATAGTAGTCGAGTTTGATTCTATTAATTAAGTTATATTTTTTGTCGGTGGTAAAGTGGGCTATTAGAGGGTTGATTTTACTAGCGTGTACAATAGCGAATACGTACTTGCTAACTAGCATTCAAAACACGCTAAAAACTGCTTTGCCGGTGGTACGCATAGCGAAGTCGCAACCGAAAAAAACACGTATTTCAGTAGCTTGGTGGTGGACGTATTCGCTTAATAGCAACATTGTGATGTAGTGTATTGTAAGTCAATAAGATATAGGGATAATAAAATGATGTAATGGTGCTTGCATCAATGAGTTGATGCGGTGGGCAAATGAAGTGTGATGCTTTTTTTAATTCAATTTTTGCTAATGCGTAGGCCGGTCGAAATATGCTAGATAAATAGGGTGTGCAGGGGTGATGATAGGGAGTTGGATGGGTGGCAGTATTCTCCACAAGAACACGGCTGAGCAGGGTGGCCCTTGAGAAAATCGGCATGTCGACTAGTTGGCCGAAGTATGAAGTGGCGTGTACCAGTCCATGGTAGTCAACATAGGGTGCAGGCTGGAAAGGGCAACTTATGTGGGAGGCGTCCACCAAGGTTGCAGGGGGAGGTTCCACTTGATTACATGGGTGGAACATCGGCCACTGCTGATTAGCTGGTAGAATTAGCTCCTGCTCTCTTAAATCACGGGAGGTAGTTTCTGTTAGCGCCTCCGTTTCGTTCGCTCCGGCTAGTAAGCAGGCCATCTGCTGTTCAAAACGCTGATGGTAGGTGGCCAGTGGGCTTGAGTGCTCGGCCAACTGCCGCAATTGCCGACTTTTAGCGCGGTGCCGGCTGAGGGTACGGGCGGGTACGATCTGGCGGGCGGCCTGCCAAAGGGTAGGCGCCGTGGCGGCATGTAGCAGCAGCATATCCTGAAAATCCAGGCCACTGAAATCTGGCTCAAACTGATGTTCGACATCGTACCAGTGCTGCCGCAACGCCTGCGCCAACTGTTGTACAGCGGCAGGCAGGGCTATTGTCTCTAACGTTAGTGTGGTGCACTGTAGTAACCGCTGCAGCGGGCGGGCCCGGGTATAAGCTACCTCAAACCGCAACAGGTGGGGTGGCGTATGCCGGATAGTAGTACCCTGCACCCGGTTGTATTTGCCCTTGTCATAGGCCTTCACCCGGTAGTCGAGGTGGGTGGCGACAAACAGGAGCGGGCGGCTTGTGCCAACCGGTGGCTCCTGGGGGTAGAAGCGGCTGCCTTTATGGACCAGCAGCGAGTCCAGGAAACGAGTCGGAGCGGTTGGTAATGGTAGATTCACCCCAACCTCCAGGCGTTCTACCTCTAGGACATGAGCGGGCAACCCAAAGGCATTGGCCAGTTGTTGGCTGGCAACTGATACTTCCGCTGCCAGAAAGGAGCCGCTATTGTGGCCGTGAAAAAAGGTATGTAGTGAGCCGCGAATTCGGCCCCGACCGGTTTGCGGCCAATAGTCCAAGCGCAGGCCACGGTAACGTAACTGCCAGCGCGTAGGCTCCTGCCGGGTACGCGTGCCCAGCCGAAGTGCCAAAGAGGCCTGGAAAGCGCCATAGCCGGGCTCCTTCGGTCTGAGGGTAAAGCGCAGGTGCAGACAGTCGTACATAGGGGAGCTAACCGAGTCCTAGGTTAGAGTCTAGGGTAATCGGTCGTCGTGGGGCAAGCAGAAAGGATAGGAGCCAAAATGCTTCGGCAGGGGTAATCAACGGGTGGACTGCTGGGTGGTGTAGGTGTTTATGGCATAGCAGAAATGCCCATGTATGGGCAACACAGTCAGGACCTAATGGCCCGACTGTGTTGCCCGGCGGCCGGCGGCGACCCACAGCAGCAACTCCGCTCGATTGAAGAATAGTTTGTTGCCGCGTTTGGCGTGCGGAATACTGCGCGTACTCACCAACGCGTACAGTCGGGCCTTACTCAGGCCGGTAATCTGCTGAGCTAGATCTAAGCCACCAAGCTCTGGGGCAGGAGCGGCTTGGGCTCGCTGCTGCTGAACCAGTTCCAGTAATAGAATTTCTACCTGCCGGAGGCGGGTTTCTAAAATGTCGAAAGGGTTATGCATGGGCGTGGGAAAGAGATGACGCCGCAATTTTCGCCTTACTTGACCCCATGAAACTAGTTTAAACTAGTTTCTATTTTTTTTGATTTAACTCAACTAGCTCATCTTCAGCACGCTTACGTGCTGAGTCCGTGAGATGGGAAAGTACGGCTTCAATATCCTTAATAAGACTAGTGAGTTGACGGCTCTCACGACCAAGGCGGTCCGAGGGGCGAAGTAATCCTCGATATAGCTGGTACAGCCGCCCACCACTCTCGTATCCCCACTCTCGGGCTACATCGTTTGCCTTCTGTAAAGGCAAGGAACTCCCTTCATAAATAGCACACAAAGCTAACTGCCGCAAGGATAGGGGCGATTTCGGCTGATCTGTTATCAACTGTGCCTGCTTGCTGAGTGTAGCTTTAGTGTTGGCTGGTGAGGCAGATTGGTGCCGGGCAAACCAATCACGGGCTCGAGCAAGCTGCGGTCGGCCACCTGTCGTGAGGAAGCTCCAGTCACTATCCAGCAAATCCAGTAGGTAGGGAATATCATCCGGCGCAAAGACACGGCGAGCTTCTCCGGCGCGGCGCGGTGCTTCTGGTCTTGCCAAGACCCAGGTGAGGATTAAGTAGGGCTCAATCTCCGGTAGAGGGCGTTGGGCAAGTTCCTGCACTAGCCACTCCCCAAACCCTGGGTGCTGTAGCCCTCCCGAAAAGCTGGTACGCGGCGCAAGGGGAATAGGATGAGAAGGAATAGTTACCGAAGGACGAGTTGTACTCAGGCGCTGGGCGAGTTCCTGTGCATAGGCTGCTTGCTGTTCCGGACTCAGTGCGTTCCAAGCTTGGTCCTGTGCCTGCTGAAGCTGCGCCTCGGCAACCAAGCTGCGAACAGCTCGCTCATAGTACACGGGTGGCAGCTGTTGAGTTGGGGCATGCAGCAACTGATGCTGCACCCATTGGCAACGCAGCAGCACCTGCGGGGAGTTAAGCGGCTCGTTCCGCAAGTCCTGCCCTACTAAGTCCAGCACTCTTGCCAAGTGGGCTTGTAACTCCCGACGCACTAGCGGCTGGTCTAGCGGCAGCCCTACTTCCTCGGCACGAAGTAGGTATAGCCAAACATCTGCTGAGAGTTGCTCTTTCAATGCCCGCAACTGTTCATCGGTAGGAGGGCAACCTGAGGGGTATACTAAAGGGACTTGTTTCACCGTTGCATCGGGACGCATAACGGTAGGAGAGGTCAGATGGGCCAGTAGGTCCTGAACAGTGGCTGCGGACATCGGTACTAAATAATTAGGCAGGCTCTCTTGCTAAAGAGAAATTATTTCGCGCTGGCAAATCAGTGTGCTGACAAATCAAATGTTTAAACCAGCGTTTAAACCAGAAACAAAAAAGCCACCCAGACGTGTGTCTAAGTGGCTGATTTACAGTGAGCGAGAAACGAGGCTCGAACTCGCGACCCTCAGCTTGGGAAGCTGATGCTCTACCAACTGAGCTACTCTCGCGGGGCTTGGTGAAACAAAAATAAGGGGTACTTGTCAATTTACAACGCTACCCAGCTCTAGGAAAGCAGTTCTTATTAACAAGTCAGGGAATTCAGCGGCGGGTTTACTAGTTTCAACCTGTCGGCGTTCCTGATTCCGGCTGCTTCGCTCACCAATTCTGTTTCTATGGCTCCGCTTCCTCCCGTTACGCGCCGTCTCGTAGGCCGTTTGAATATGCTGGCTGGTTTTATGTTGCTAGTGGCGCTGGCTTTGCGCATCTATGTGACGTACTATGCCTACCAGCAGGCGGGTGTGGCCGCGTTGTACAACCGCCAATTCGTATTCAGCTTGCTCTTATTGTTGGGTGGGGTGCTGTTGCTATGGCTAGGGTGGCGTATGGCCCGGCGAGTGAAAGCGCCATAAGAGAGTAGCATTTGAATGCCGTGCATTGCACTACCAAGTAGTGCGTAGCTTTGCCTTTACTATGTCATCTCCCTTATTAATTTCAATTGCCCGGCGCACCGCAGCAGTAGCCACTCAGCTAGCTGACTTAGGTCGCCAGACGTTTCAAGATACATTCGCGGCCGATAACCGCCCCGAAGACATGGCTGCGTACATAGCGGCCAACTTCAGTGCGGAAAAGCAACTAGCGGAGCTAGAAGACACCGATACGGTGTTTTTGCTGGCGCGCATGCAACAAGAACTGGTAGGCTACGCCAAGCTACATTTCAATTCCACGCGGGGAGTGGAAGCCAACAAGACACCAGATGCACGGGTTGAGATAGAGCGGCTTTACGTGCGCCAAGACTGGATAGGTACTGGCTTAGGTGCCACCTTGATGCGCCGCGCTATCGAGGAGGCTCGGAAGAATGCTTGCCGCTCGGTGGTATTGGGGGTGTGGGAAAAGAACACGCGCGCCATCGAGTTTTACCAGCGGTTCGGGTTCAAAGTCATCGGGCAGCACGAATTTGTGTTGGGTACCGACGTGCAGACCGATCTGCTGATGCGCAAAGGATTGTAGCGTTTCGGCGGTGGTGGTAGGCGAGGTGGTGAGGTGTTCAAACGAAGTTAAACTTCCGGCTTTACCTTTGGGCTTGGTTCATCCTGCTGTTTGCGTGAGAAATAAATCCTTGGATTCCATTCCGCTTTGGGGCTGCTGGCTCGTGTGGTGGCCCGCCTTTGTCGTGTTGCTGGCGGGTTGTTCCCTCGATTCTGGGCAGAAAAGCGTGGTTTCGTTGCCTACTGGTCACTATGAAGGCACCATTAGCTACCAGGGTACCGAGTTGCAAACTGTATTGGACCTGCGCGAAAGCCGGCCCGGCCAACTAGAGGCGGATCTGCACTTCCCCGAAATAGAAGACCTGGGCTTTGCCGCTACCAACTTAAGCTATACCGAGCCGCAGCTACGCTTCGAAGAGGCCGCCCAGCCAGGTGGTATGCAGATCACCGCTATCCGGGAGGGAGATTTCCTGCGGGGCATACTTGCTCAGGACAGCGCCCGGGCCGATTTTGTGTGGGTGCGCCGCGGCCAGCCTGAGCCTCGCTCATATCAGGAAAAGCAACTGCCTGCCCAAGCTGGCTTGAACGCGCCTGCTCTTACTGTGCTCGTACCCAACGACACTGCCTCGTTGCACTCGGCTGTGGCTCTTTTCACAGATGCAACCCACCAGAACGTTGCCAATGCCCGAGCAAATCAATTAGCAGGGCAAGGCTTCATTACCACTGTGGTGACTGTCGCCCCGGCCACTTCCCCCGAGGACTCTACCGCACTACGTACGGCCACCACGATATTGCTCGCCCTACGCCGGGCTCCAACTATTGACACCACCCGCATTGGGGTATGGGCCCGCGGTACTACAGCAGCGGCCGTGGTGCCAGCTGCCACGTTGGTTTCACCCCGGGCGGCTTTTGTCGTGCTGGAAAATGTACCCGTGTCTTCTGCTGATGAGGCCAAGCCGTTTCAGGCGCTTAGTCGCCAGCGCGTACCCATGCTGGGCTTATACGCCGCTGCTGATACTTCCCTGAACGTACAGGAAAGCACGCAGCGCTTGCGTGGCGGACGCGGTTCGCGCCGTAGTGGGATTGTAATTCGTACGTTTCCAAAGGCCGATGCCAATTTTCGGGTGCCCGGCGGTCTGAGTGCGGAAGGCAAATGGACGTGGCCCCGGCCAGCCGCTGGCTACACTACTGCCGTGAAGGAATGGCGTAGCAACTAGCGGCGTTTAAAGCACCAACAAGCCTTTCTCCCGTAGCAGCTGCCACGCCGCCGACTCCAGAAACTGCTGGAAGGAATGCCCGGCCGGAAAGGTGCGGGCTATATCCTTAAGTGAAAGCTTGGTGTCGTACTCCTGCGTTAGGGTAGCAAGTACTTCCTGAAGCCAGGAACCCAAAGCCGCCGGCACAGTAACTTCGAAGTCTTCGGCTTGCTCATAGAAGGTCAGAACGGCGCGCGGCCCTTTCTTGCCGGACTCTTGCCGTAGCTCGGGGGCGTTGCCCAGCCAAAACAACCGTTGGTTCTGTTTGGCCACATCAGGCTTGGCAGGCTCCTGTAGCGCTTGCTGGATAAGCTGACGCGAAACCGTGGTTTTGGGCACCCGAAAATCAAACCAGAAGCTGAGGGGCTCTTGTAGGGCCACACCGTGCAGGTAGTTATAAAGTGCTTTGGCCAAGCCAGCCCCAAACTGCTCGTGGTCGGTGCCGGTGGGGTCGTCGTGCCACAGGTCGTTCCAAGCGAAGGGGCCGGGCTCAGGGCCAACCGGTACCACTTGGTATTTCGTTGGGTTCTTGCCTACTGGTGAGTGAGCCGTCATCGAGAAGCGGTGCCAGTAGCCGCTCTGCACAATACCCGCCGCAAAGAGCTGCCGCACCACCTCCAGGCTGTCCACAGTTTCCTGCGCGGTTTGGGTGGGAAAGCCGTACATCAGATAAGCGTGCACCATAATGCCGGCCTGCGTGAATCCATCCGTTACGCGAGCCACCTGCGCAATGGTCACACCCTTTTCCATCAGGGCCAGCAGCCTGTCCGAAGCCACCTCCAAACCACCCGATACCGCTATGCAGCCCGAAGCAGCTAGCAGCCGGCACAAGTCGGGAGTGAAGGTTTTCTCGAAGCGAATATTGCCCCACCACGTGATGCTAACTCGGCGCTTCAACAGCTCAATTGCCAAGTCGCGGAGCGCCAGCGGGGGAGCCGCTTCGTCCACGAAGTGAAAGCCAGTTTGGCCGGTTTGGGCTATGATCTGCTCGATGCGGTCCACGAGCAAGGTAGCCGGCGCCGTTTCGTAGCGAGAAATGTAGTCCAGCGTTACGTCGCAAAACGAACAGCGCTTCCAATAACAGCCATGCGCCACCGTTAGCTTGTTCCAGCGGCCGTCGCTCCACAGGCGGTGCATCGGGTTCAGCACCTCAATCACCGACAGATACTCGCTCAGCGGTAAATCAGAATAATCCGGCGTGCCCACTTCCGGGTGCGGAATATCGGGGTGTGGGTGGTTGATGTACTGCACCTGCCCCGCGCCATCGCGCAAAAACGTGCGCTGCAAGGTGAGGTAGTGCTTGTCGGGTGTCAACGGCCCGCTTTCCAATGCTACATCCGGGATAGTGCTTACTGTCTGGGTGAAGAAGCCAACTAGCTGACTGTTGGCTACCTGGTATGCCGGTGTAGTCTTTTCGCTGACCTGCTGGCTGACAGCGGGCAGTTGCTTGCTGATGTATTCCAGTAGACGTAGCCAGGGGCCTTCGCCGTCATCGAGGGTCAGGTAGTCAATATAGTCGAAAAAGCGGGGCTCCTGAATCTGGCGTAGCTCTGTGTTAGGGTAGCCACCACCCATCAGGGTTTTGGTGGCAGGGCGGGTTGCCTTTACGCGGTCTGCCAGCCGTAGTGCGCCGTAGAGGTTGCCGGGAAATGGAACAGTGAAGCCCACCACATCGGGCTGCACGCGGGCTAGTAGCTCATCGAGAAGCTCCAGCAGCATCAGGTCCAGCAAGTTGGGATCAGCCCGTAGGGCCTCGTGCATGGCATCAAAGGTGGTAGCCGACATGGCTAGCTTCTCGGCGTAGCGCGAAAAGCCGAACTGGGGTCCTACCGTCTCCTTGATCAAGTCGCCAAGGTCTTCTAGGTACAGCGTAGCCAAGTGCCGTGCTTGGTCGGTGAGGCCCATGGTACCGAAGGCAGCCTCCAGATCAGCTACGTTATCAAAGCGGCTGGCTTCGGGTAGAAAGCGGCTGTGACAGATGCGGGAGGCCAGCGTGGTATCCTTGTTTTGCAGGAAACGCACCACTGGCGCTATGGTGCTCACGTAGCTGCGTTGTAGCCGCAGCATGCGGCGGGCATTGTCGCTCAATTCAAACCCGCCGGCTTCAATGGCTGCGAACACGCGCCGCAGTCCATCTTCCGAAAACAGCTTGAGCACCAGCTCCAAGCCTAAATCGGCCTGCTTGACATGGCTGTAGCCGCGTCCGCTCAGAAACCCTTTTAGGTAGGCCGTTGCCGGATACGGCGTGTTGAGCTGCGTTAGCGGCGGCGTAATAAGCAGGATACGGAGAGTGGACACGACAATACAACAACAAAGCGAGCCGCAAAGATACGGCTCGGCAAAACGTCGTTAGGCATCAGTACGTTCCCAACCAGTGGCTAACGGTACACAACACCCCGAATAAAAAAGAACCGCCCGGCTTCCTTGAAAGGAGCCGGGCGGTTTACTGCTATATCGTTGTATATACTAAGCCAGTTGGTCGAGCGACAAGCGCTTGGGCAGGATGTCGCGGCGGAATTCGCTGACCGAGCGGCCGGTTACTTGGCGGAACTGGTTGCTTAGGTGTTGGCCGCTGCTGTAGCGCATCTGGTCAGCAATTTCGCTGAGGGTCATTTCGCCGTAGCTCAACATTTCTTTCACCTGCTCGATCTTCAACCGAATCAGGTATTTTTCGATGGTGAGGTTGGCGGTGCGCGAAAATACTTTGCTTAAGTGCGAGTACGTGGCGGCAAACCGGTCGGTAAGGAAAGCCGACGTGGTAAGAGGCATCCGGGCCGTGCGCAGGTGCTCTAGGTATTCAGCTAGAGCGCCTTTGATTTGCTCGGTCATTTGCTCGGCTCGGCCCATGAGCACGTCAAAACCAGCTTCACGCAAGATAGGGGCCACAGCAGCAGGGTCGGCAGGAGTGTCTTTATCGAGCTGCGCATGGCCCAACGTTACTTCCGTCGGGTGGTAACCAGCTTGCTCGAGTACGGTGCGGACGGCTTCCACGCAGCGTGGGCAAACCATGTTCTTGATATGAAGCAGTGTTGTTTTCACGGGTTATGGATTATTATTTATTACGACCAGATACTGTACGCACAGGTTTGCGAACGGTTGCCACCGGAGAGGCCGGTTTGGCTTTGCGAGGGAGCGGAGCCGTAGCGCCCGTCCAACTCTTTCCAAACCAGTGAGTGGCTACCCAGGTTACAAAGGGCACTACCCCTAAAAATGTTACCGCCAACAGCCAGAAAAATACGAAAAAAGCGCTGATCCATCGGCTGAAAAATTCGTCTTCAATTCCGAATAAAAAAGTTATCAGCGCCAATGCTAGGGCTAGGCTCACAGCAGCCAGAATACCAGCTCTTCGTAGCAGTGGCTGATAGTTGAAAGAAGGGGAAACAGGACGGCTCATAGATCAACAACAGAGCGGCAAATATACCGGGTTCTGCCACAGGTCAGAGTGGCTGCGCTACGCGTAGCAGTAACGATGCTCGGGCTTTGCCGTAGTAGACGAAGGCTATCTTGCCCGCCACACTGCCATTCCACTTACTTTCTGCCATGAAATATTCTTTGCTGCCCCGCCTGCTGGTTGCTGCCGCCCTGCTCACCGCCACGTCTTTCACCACTTCCTGCAACACCGGCAACGACACCGGAGACACCAATGTGGAGCGTGATGGTGCCAAAGACAACGACTCCAACGACCTGCAGACTGGCACCGCCGCTGGCGACTCTGCTACCTCCGGCACGCAGGCCGACACCAGCACCGCTCCTAGCACCCGCCAAGTGTACGAAGAAGCCGCCGACCGCAAAGACCGCAACAACGACGGTATGGCAGATTAGCTTTTTTGCCAAACCAGAACCAACAACAAAGGCCAGCTCCACGGAGCTGGCCTTTGTTGTTGAAAAGAAGTGCGAACGGCAGCTTGCCTACTGAAGCCATCCGTTATGCTGTTGGTATTGCTTTACACGGTTTAGTAGAACACAAACCCGTTCGGCAGCAAGCCTACGTTGAAAGAGTCAATGGCTGTACCGCTGGCTTGGTAGCGGATAAACTTGCCGGTGGTAGTGTATGGTGCTATTGCCCCGTAGATGGTATTGTCTTGCGGGTCAACGTTGAAGCCATAAAAGCTGCGTCGGATTATCGGCGTGGTGGGCAACGTGCTAGCCGTGGTGCTCATCCGATACACTCCACCACTGTACCGGTAATAGAGTTCGGTGCCTGCGGCATTGAGCTGCAAGTTGGCGGGGCCGCTACGAGTGAATGGCAGGGTAAGCGCCGCTGCGGAAGCCGCCGCATTCAGCTTGATTAGGCTGCCGGGGGTGGAGGAAATAACGGCGTAGCTTGGAGGCCCACCATAGCGGGTGATTCCGCTGCACGACACCCAAATAGCGCCGGAGGCATCCTGCACCAACGCGCTGGGGCCTTCCGTCACGGTCAGGGTGCTTTCCACCGCGTCGGTGCTGGCATTGATTACCGTAACGGTGTTCTGGTCGGAGTTCGGAACGTAGACCTTGCCACCGGCCAGCAGCATTTGCTCGGGCCGGCCACCCACCGGAACTGTTTTGCTGACTTTGTTGGTGCGGGTATCTAGCACGGCTACCCGGCCAGTAGTTCCCGATGTCCATTCGCTGATATACACTTTGTCGGGGCCGGCGGCTACGGCGTAGCGGGGCTGATCCAAGCCATCCACAGTAGCTACTTCGCCGAAGGTGCGAACGTCAATTACCTCCACCTTCTTGCTGTTGTTGACCACGATGTATCCCCGGTCGCCCACAACCAGCATGGACTGTATCACGTCGCCGATGTCGCGCTGGTTGATGGTGCGGAAAGCGTTGTTGTTCAGAATTTTCTTCGTGGTCTTGCTAAATAGGCTGATTTCGCCGTTTGGCGTGCCAAACTGCCCTTCGTTCAGCACGAGTACGTTGCTGCCGTCCTTGCTCAAGTTATAGAGCGGAGTGGACTGACTATCGTCATCAGGGTTACAGCTCAGAAGGGCCAGTGCCCCGGCGCCCACAGCAACTGCACGCGTGAACAAAGGAAAAATGCGGAAGGATGTCGACATGAAAAAGAAGTAGGAAAGATGTGAAAACAATGCTAGCGCCATTGCAGGCGCAACCCCAGGCTCCCCCAACGCGGCGGCATGGCCCGGGCCTCGTAGGTTTGGTAGCTGGTATTGGTAAGATTGAAGCCCTGTCCGGTCACAGTCAACGCGTAGGTTTGCTGTAGGCGCAGGGTGTAGCTGACGGTGGCATTCAGCAGGGCATAAGCTGGCAGATACTGGGTGCCCGTATACACGTAGCGGTAGCCCGTAAATCGGAGTGCTGTAGCTACCTGCCAGCGGCGCCAGCTGTGGTCGGTGGTGAGGGCAGCCGTGTGTAGTGGCACGTATGCCAACTGTCTGCCAACGGGTACCAAATCATCGGAAGCACCGCGTGTCTTCTCTGATTGCGTCAGGGCGTAACTAGCCCGGGCCTGAAGCTGGTACTGCCCCTGTCGCCATGTCAAGTGGCTGCTGGCTTCTAGGCCCCGCGCGCGCACTTGCCGCAGGTTGTTGGGTGAAATGAAGCTGGTCCGCGGATCGGTGCGCCATTCCACCCAATCGTCTACCAGTTGCTGAAACGCCGTGAGTTCCGACGATACTTTCAGCTGCTTGGTTGGCTTGATGCTGTGTTGCAGTCCGGCTTCATACCCGTAGCCGCTCTCGGGTCGCAGATCGGGGTTTCCGCCCTGGGGCCAGTACCGCTCATTGAGAGTAGGGGCCCGGTAGCTGCGCGAAGCACTGGCCTTCACTAGTACCTGTTGCTGTTCTGTATGCAACACTTCCCACTCCGCTCCAACAGTAGGCGTAAGAGGCACCTGGCGGCCAGGCAGTATAGCCTGGCGCAGGTTGGCAGAGAGGTGCAGCACTGGGTGGGGGTCGTAGCGGAATAATAGGTAGCCCGCAAAACGGTTTTCATCCACGGCGCCTCTGTACAGGCCAGGCGCTACAGCAAAATGTTGCGCTTCTACACCGCCCCGGAGGCTGGCTTTGCTCTTGAAGTTGACGGTATGGTCGGCCTGGGCTTGCGTTGTGCGCACTTGTGAAAAACTCTCCACGCCGTCGCTCAGGTAGTCGAGCACGTCTTCAAACCACGCCACCCGTACGCCCGACTCGTGCCGCGCCGAAACATGCCGGTACCCAGCCAGCAACCGGCGGCTTTGATCGTGTTGGGTGGCGTTGCTATTGGCCGAACCTATAGAAGGTTGAATTTCGCGGTTGGCTTCTGTGAGCCATACCGAGGCCTGCACTTCTCCTTGTTGTCCTACCCGTAGCGTAGCATCCTGCGCGAAACTCCACTGCTGTTGCGCGGCGTTTTGTTGGCGGTAGCGAGTTAAGCCGGTTATTTCGCGCACTTCGTACGGAAAATCGTTGTCGGCCGTGCGGTAGGAGGCGGCCGTGCGCATCGCTATGCGTTGGTTGCTGAAGCTGCCCTCTACACTGCCAGCGCGTAGGCCATAGCTACCGGCATCAGCCTGCACCCGTACCCGGGGGCCCGCGCCCCACACGGCGGGGGCCGACAGCAACAAAGTGCCGCCTACTGCCCCCGTGCCGTAGGTGCCGCCAGCCGGCCCATGCTGTACAGCCACTTGGCTAACGCCACTTAATGGTAGGAGGGCAAAGTCGTTCTGGCCCAACGTGGGCAGCATGATGTTGAAGCCGTTCCAAAGTACCGCTGTATGCTGCGCCGACGTACCCCGAATGGCAATGGATGCCAACTGACCTGGGCCGTATTCTTTCAGGTAGAGAGGGGTGCGAACTGCTAAGGCGTCGGCTACTGTGCTACCTGTTATAGCAAACGCACTAGAATCGAGCGTGCTGACGCGGCTGCCAACCGCAAAGCGGCTTAGGTGAATACCCTGTACCCGCACGTTGGGCAACGATTGAATGGAGTCGAGGGGAGAAGTAGAGGCCTGCTGCGCCTTTGCTGGAGCACTCGCTAGCCCAAGCACGGCTAGTAGCGCGGTGGCGCCGCCGCGGCAAAGCAGCTTCGAGCTTTTCAACTGCCCACTAAAATCAATCATCGGAACCAAATCTCCAAGTCAGGAAAATTTAGTTCAAAACTTACAGCGTGGCTCTGGCTTACCAGACAACCACCCCAAAGCCGAGGCCGAAAACAGAAAAAAATCAGCGACTTGAAGGCCGCCACTGCATTCGTTCTCCGCTCTTCCTCCGAAAGCGCTGAACATAAAAACAGCAAAGGCAGGTCTCCTGGCTTGCTTCCGGTGCGCCGCCTTCCCATTTCTCCAGCTTTTCCCGGTTGTTTGGAAAAAGCTTTCGCTGAAACAGTGGCAGCAGAGGCGCGCCAAACTCGTGAAGCGTACAGTTGCGGGGACAGCTCCGGATTTCAACCGAATTCCCTTTTCAGCCTCGCTCTCCAATCAGAGTCCGGCCACCTTTACAGCCACAAAGATAGAGAGGAGTTTCTGGTTTGCGGTTGCTTGTTTTCCGTAGCGTGCGTATCCATCTCATGGTGGCTGGTCTGCTTGCCTGCCCCTAATGCTGTTGAGAAGCCCTGAGGCAGCATTCTTCGTAGTGCAGGCATAGCTCTCCAGTGACACCCACAGTTGTTCGTCGTATTCATGAAGATTGCGCTTGACTTTTACCGCCGCCCTGACCCCGTGCAGGTGGCCCACGACCTATTAGGCAAATACGTCTACACCAACATCAACGGAGTGCTAACCGGCGGCCGGATTGTGGAAACAGAAGCCTACGCCCATATCAACGACCAAGCCTGCCACTCGCATTTGGGGCGCTACACTGCCCGCACCCAGATTATGTATGAACCAGGCGGCGTAGCCTATGTGTACCTCGTGTACGGGCGCTACGCCTTGTTCAACATTATCACCAACGAAGCGGGCAAAGCCGATGCTGTCTTGATTCGAGGAATCGAACCCACTGTGGGCATCCCAGAAATGCTGCTCCGCCGCGGAGTAACAGAGGTCAAGCGCAACCTTACAGGTGGTCCTGGCTTGCTCACTCAAGCACTTGGCATCAGTACCCAGCACTACGGCACCGACCTTACCGGAACAACCATTTGGCTGGAAGATCAGCAGGAACCGGTAGCCGAAGACCTGATACTAGCCAGCCCCCGTGTAGGAATAGATTATGCCGGCGACGATGCCGCGCTGCCGTGGCGTTTCCGCATTAAGGGTAGCAAATGGACCAGCCCCGCTCGCTAAAAGCAGTGCGGTTGCTGTCTGAGCCGCGTTTGTTACGCAGCCCCACAGCAACCGCGCTTGCTACAGTTTTTCGCAGACCAGTATCATCAGTTTGCCTTCCAAGTTGGTGGTGGCAAACAGATACGTGTCGCCGCCTTCGCGAATACCAGTGCGGTGGCGGAAATCGGCTACGGTGTCGGGAAAGTTACGCGTCGTGACGTGGGCGCGAGCCTCGGGGCCGAGATGCACTTTGATAGCCACTGCATCATAGCGCTCCACTGCCCGGATACGGAAGATACGGCCTGGAAACTCAGGCCGTAACGTATCGGAAGTGTAGAGGTGGCTATGCTGGTGCAGCTTCAGTAGCTCGAACGCCGTGCCGATGCTACGGAACCCGCCTGCCTTCAGCACTGCAACGTTGGGCTCATACAGATAGTCCTGCGGCTCAGCATAGCGGGAAATAGCCCGGGCTTCGCGGGCCCTGTTCAGGCGAAACTCCTGCTGCTCACCCGTACGAAGCAGGTTCACAGTGTAGCGCTCTGGGTCGACGGCCGCTTCAGGGCCCAGTTCGTACAACACCTCCTTGCATTCATTATCGACGGCTACTACCCACAAGCGGCGCACCTGACGTAACTCCAACACCGCCTGATCTATATCAAGCATAGGCGAAGTTTTCAGCAAGACGCGCCGCCCTTTGTGCAACAGCAGCGGCATGAGGCGCAACACATCAGGCTCACAGTCTTGCAGCCGGAATATCTTCTTAGCCGCCGTGTCACGTCGGGCAGGATCGAGGTAGATCCAGTCGAAGGTATCAGGCGTGTTGCGCAGGAAGTTCACGGCATCAGCCGTGTGAAACTGCACATTGGTGATGCCCAGGTGCGTCAGGTTGAAGCGTACTACATCGGCCAAGGCCGCGTTGCGCTCCACATAATGCACTTCTGGTATCTGCTCTGCAAAGCACGAAACGTCCACCCCGAAGCCACCTGTGAGGTCAACGAGGCGCTGCCCCGTAACCAACGATGCTTTGAAAGTACCAGTACGGGCCGAAGAAGCTTGTTCTACCGACAAAGTCGGTGGAAAAATCAAGTCAGGGTTGTCGGCCCAGGCGGGTACTTTCAGACGGGCCTTCTGGCGCGCCTGAATCTGGCGTACCAACTCCGGAACGGGTAGACTAGGGTAACGGCGGGCTTGCAGGGCCAGTTGAGCGGGGTCGTCGTACAGATGCTTGGCAACGTAACGACGAGCCGCCTCGGGCAACGGAAATTCCATGTATTACTCCTACGGACAAAAAAAAGCGTGGTTGGCCATCGTGCTCATCCACGGCCCCAATCAAGCCCAAAGGTAAGGCGCTTGTGGTAGCATGTGCTGTGAAGTAAACGTTTTCAATGCGGGGAAGAGTGCCTTCTCCTACAAATTCGTGCTGAACTTCGTTTATTACAACAAACAACGCTAGCCCGTTTATGCCACAAGTGCTAGCGAAGCTGCCAACGCAAGGCCAGCAACGGCTGCCCGGTAGGAGCCGCTCCCATGCCAACACCGCTTGGTGCAAGACGACGCAACATGCCGCCCGTACGATGAGCTGCTGGGAAGCCTGCGTTGTGTGCATTCACGGCCCGCTCGAAGTGCTCGTTGGTGTGGCGCGTGATAAATACGTTGGACAGCAAGCTAGCGGCTGCTACACCTATCGTTACTTTTTGAACGTTGTTGAAGTACTGCTGAGGTCCGTCGCCGTGCAGTACTTGAGCACCGTAGGTAGCCACTGAGCTTATGAATACAGCCCGTTCCGCCAAAAACAGCCACTTCTGACGACGGTAGCTGTTCAAATTATCGAGAGCCTCTGTGTTGCCCGCTAAGTAAGGGCGCAACCGCTGTCCGAAATAGCCAGCGTTCTGGTAATCGTCGTCGGTAGGGTTGGTCTTGGTGGCGAAATAAAAGTTCTTCTGAGGTCCATTTAGTCCCCGGTTCTGATCTTCGGGGCTTAGTTGAATCGTAGGCGGACTTTGCTGTGCGTACAGCGGGGAGCTGAACAGCATTGTGGCCATACTAAATAGGACAAGTGAGCGATGGTGTGCGCGGTAGGGGAGCGAGGTGAGGTAATGCATAGTACAAATTTAATAAAGTCTCAGGCAAGAAGCTAAGACTCTCAGCAACAAAAAGATTCTAATGGCAGCTCAACAAAAGGAACCACACTTACGTTCTGAGCGCAATACCGTATTTCCTCTCACCATAGTGCCCACTGATGAAAACCTTTTCCACTTTATTTCGCCGTTCTCTCCTACTCGCCGCCCTTCCTGCTGCATTGTCTTTCGCAAGCTGTGGCGATGATGATAACCCAGCTACCCCCGCGCAAGGAAGAGTGCTGATTTCGCACGCTGCTGCCTCGGCCAACGTACAGGTCACAGCATTTGTAAACGACCAACAAGTGGGCCAGCTCAACTACGGGCAAAGTTCTAATTACTTAAATGTCAACGCCGGTTCTCCTAAGTTTCGTATCAACAACGGTAGTCAGGTAGTCACTGAGCAGGCGCTTACTATTGATGGAAACCAGAGTTACACAGTGTTTGCGTATTCGCCAACCAATGGTGTTGGGAGCGCAGGGCTGCTTCCCATTCAAGATGATCTGACTGCACCTGCAGCTGGTCAAGCCAAAGTTCGGGTAGTACATCTAGGTGTTGATGCTCCTTCGCCTGTCCGGCTGACTTTGCCTTCACCTCTTCCCGGCGCTGCTGGTACAGATGTTACGCCTGATGTTGCCTTTGGTGCAGCTTCCAGCTTTGTGGCGCTAAATGCTGGAGTGGCTCTCAACCTAACTATCACGGCCAATGGTACACCACGCACGCAAGTATTAGTAGTGGGTGACGGCTCTGGCTCCGGAACTGGTACCAAAACTTTCGAAGCAGGTAAAATTTACACCGTCGTTGTGCGTGGTATTGCTGGTGCAGCCGTTCCTACCGCTCAGCGAGCACAAGCAGTTATTATTCAGAACAACTAAAGCATAAATAGCTCATAGCTAAAAGCCTGCCTCTCACTGGGCAGGCTTTTTTGTGTTAAAGCCCAAATAACATTTTAGCTATCTTTGCAGTTGACTCGCAAAAAACCTTCTATATCATGGTTGAGACCAAGACCACGGCTTACGTTCCGTACAAAGTAAAAGACATGAGCCTCGCAGAGTGGGGCCGTAAGGAAATCCGTTTGGCCGAAGCTGAGATGCCTGGCCTGATGGCGCTACGTGAAGAGTTCGGTGCATCGAAGCCGCTGAAAGGCGCTCGTATCGCTGGCTGCTTGCACATGACCATCCAAACGGCGGTTCTCATCGAAACCCTGATTGCCTTGGGTGCTGATGTAACCTGGTCGTCGTGCAACATCTTCTCCACCCAGGACCATGCTGCTTCCGCTATTGCGGCTGCTGGTATCCCGGTGTATGCTTGGAAGGGCATGAACGAAGAGGAATTCAACTGGTGCATCGAGCAGACGCTGTTCTTCGGCGAGAAGCGCGAGCCCCTGAACATGATCCTCGACGACGGTGGTGACCTGACCAACATGGTGCTGAACCAGTACCCCGAGCTAGCCGCTGGTATCAAAGGCGTTTCGGAAGAGACGACTACTGGTGTACTGCGCTTGTTCGAGCGGGTGAAGAACGGCACGCTGCAGTTCCCTGCCTTCAACGTGAACGACTCGGTTACTAAATCGAAATTCGACAACAAGTACGGCTGCAAAGAGTCGGCAGTAGACGCTATCCGTCGGGCTACCGACGTGATGATGGCTGGCAAAGTAGCGGTAGTGGCCGGCTACGGTGACGTTGGAAAAGGTACCGCTGCTAGCTTGGCTGGTGCTGGAGCCCGCGTTATTGTAACGGAAATCGACCCAATCTGCGCCTTGCAAGCTGCCATGGACGGCTACGCCGTAAAGAAGCTGACCAACGCTGTGAAAGAAGCGGACATCGTGGTGACGGCTACTGGCAACTGTGACATCCTCACTGAGGAGCACTTCCGCAGCCTGAAAGACAAGGCCATTGTCTGCAACATCGGTCACTTCGACGATGAAATTGACATGGCGTGGTTGAACAAGAACTATGGTCACACCAAAGACACGGTGAAGCCACAAGTTGACCTCTACAACATCGAAGGCAAAGAGGTAATCATCCTGGCTGAAGGCCGTTTGGTGAACCTTGGTTGCGCCACTGGCCACCCCTCGTTTGTAATGTCGAACTCCTTCACCAACCAGACGTTGGCCCAGTTGGAGTTGTGGCAGAATGCCGACAAGTACGAGAAGCAAGTGTATACCTTGCCGAAGCACCTCGACGAAAAAGTAGCTCGCCTGCACCTCGCCAAAATCGGTGTTGAGTTGGACGAGTTGACGCCTAAGCAAGCTGACTACATCAAAGTTTCGGTAGAAGGCCCGTTCAAATCCGACCTGTACCGCTACTAAGCGATACGCGTTTTTAGAAAGCAAAACCCCGCCTGGCATCGTGCCAGGCGGGGTTTTGCTTTTAAGGTGATTATTGCTTGCTACTTACGCTTCCAGAATAAGTTTCGAATTCTGTTTTCGCGTAAAAATTCAGTAGCTGCCACTCATGTTTCATAGTTGCATGGTATTGCAACGAGTCGCCTTCCTGATTTACGTATCCTGCTACTGGTGTCCACCGATGGCCAAGGGTAAACCCTGAAGCAGTAGCATAGAAGCCTGTTGGTGTCGCTTTAGTGCTGTCGAGTTGGTAGTTGATGATAAATGAAATATCGATGCTACGCCCTAAAGGAGTGCGAATAGTGGATGATCGGTTGGTTGGTTTACTGGATTGCGGCTTAACAGCTAGCATATTTCCATCTGTGTCGGCAGGGGTTGAAGAATTGGTCTTGAAGGAAAAAAGCCAAGCACAAAAAGTAGCGCTACTCCTTTCCCTACATGTTTGCTCAGAAAGTGGCCTACCTTCCAGTAGGCATATAGAACCAGAAGCAGTAATGATAAATTGAGTAAGGACCAGGCAAGTATCACAGTAGTAGTGAGGAGATAGAGTAGATGAGTTTTTCTTAGTCCTGAAAGAAGTTTCGCTGTACCAGACGCTCTGTTTCGTGCCACAGCGCCTGCGCATTATCGAGAGTGTTAAATGGGTGTTTCACGGGTTTGGCTTGCTTCTTCTCGAAATACCCCCCGCTAACTTCGGCGCAAGTAGGTTCGGAGGCCAGAAAGATGCTGGTTGCCGCTCCTTCTTCCACCGACAGCATGAAGGGCCGGAATAGCTTGGTGATAGTAGATAGCAAGACGCTAGAACTAGTGCCGAAATTGCTGGCCACCGCGCCAGGATGTACAGCATTGACGGAGACGTTGGTGATGCCACGGTCCCGTAGTTGCCGCGCCAGCTCCTGCGTGAACATGATATTGTAGAGTTTGGTGTTGCCATACACCCGTAGTGGGTTGTAGTGGCGCTCCGATTGGAAATCAGCTATGTTGGGTTTAGCAAACCGATAGGCTTCTGAGGCTACGTTGATAATGCGGCCATCTTCACTCTTCCGAAGCTCATCGAACAGCAAGCTGGTAAGCAGGAAAGGGCCAAGATGATTGGTAGCTACTCCCATTTCATAGCCGTCAACTGACACTGTGCGGGGAGTGCCGAAGAGCAGGCCTGCGTTGTTTACCAACACATCCAGGCGTGGGTAGATGCGTTTGAATGTCTCGGCCGCTTTGCGCACTTGGTTTAAGTCTGACAGGTCACAGAGCAGAACGCCAACTAAGTCGTGGCCCGCGGCGGCTACTATATTACGCCGGGTTGCTTCCGCTTTTTCGGCGTTGCGGGCTAGTAATACCACGTGTGCTCCTTGTTTGGCTAGCTCGCGGGCTGTCACCTCTCCAATGCCGGATGTGGCTCCTGTCACAAGAATGATTTTGTCTTTCAGAGTAGGCATACGTTAAAGTTGAGGTGATAAAGCTGGATATACGAAAGCTAACGGTTGAGGCTGGCTAGTTACCTTAATATTCCTTGAAGTGATAAGCAGGTTGCTTAATGCTCAACGAGCAACTGACGACTGGCTGTGTGGCCGGTACCTAATCCGCGTTAGCCGAACTGTATATGTGGGTGGCGCCAATCCATACGGCGTGGTGTTTGGTGCCACATCGGTTCAAGAAGTAACTCGGACCGCCGAAATCTTGGATATTTGCATCACATGCTGCCTGTTTCTCTGTCCGTCGTCGTCATTACCTTCAATGAAGAGCAAAATATTGTCCGGTGCCTAGGGGCTCTTCAAGGCATAGCAGACGAAGTGTTGGTGGTGGATTCTTTCTCCACTGACCGCACCGTAGAATTAGCTCAGCAGCAAGGAGCGCGCGTCATTCAGCATGCTTTCGAAGGCTACGTGCAGCAGAAGAACTTTGCTACTTCTCAGGCTCGGTATGATTATGTGCTGCAACTCGATGCTGACGAGGTACTAACCGAAGAACTGCGCCAGAGCATACTGGCGGTGAAGCAGGACTGGCAACAAGCAGGCTACACGCTGGCGCGGCTCACCAATTACTGCGGTTTCTGGGTCCGCCACGGCGGCTGGTACCCCGACCGGAAGCTACGGCTCTACAACCGACGACTAGGACAGTGGCAAGGCCTCTTATTGCACGAGCATTTCGAGTTGGAGACGGGGGATGTAGCTGGGGAGTTGAAAGGGGATTTGCTGCATTACTCCTACAATTCCGTGGAGGAGCACGTTAGCCAGCTTAACCGCTTCACCAGCATTGCCGCCGATGAGCTATGGCTACGTGGCCGGTGGAAGGTCACGCTGTTTCATCTGCTACTTAAGCCGTGGTGGAAGTTCATGTATGGCTACTTCTTTCGGCTGGGTTTCCTCGATGGGTTTGCTGGGTTGAGTATTGCTGTTATTTCTGCTTGGGGTGTTTTCCTGAAATTTGCCAAGCTCAAGCTCAGAAGTAAGGATACTACAGCGTGAAGTAGCATGTGTAGTAGTAATGCCCACAATTGCTGCCTTACTTGTTGTCTGGTTTGCCTTTCATTTGTCTTTCCTTGATGCGCACTTTCCTCGTCAGCCGTACCGATGCTATTGGTGATGTGGTGCTCACGCTACCAGTATGTGGGCAACTCAAGCAGCTATTTCCGGGGTGCCGAGTGATAGTAATAGGCCGAACTTACACTCAGGCGGTAGCGGAGGCATGCCCGTGGGTAGATGGGTTTCTGAATTTCGATCATCTGGCTGGCCTCCCCGAAACCGAGCAACTAAAAGTACTTCGAGCACAACAGGCCGAAGTTATTCTGCACGTATTCCCCAATAAATTACTCGCTCGCCTGGCCCTTAAAGCGGGAATTTCGGTTCGTATAGGTACGCGCAACCGGCTATTTCACTGGTTCACCTGCAACCGCTTGGTTGCGCTAAGCCGCCGAAACTCTCTGCTGCACGAGGCACAGCTCAATCTGCAGTTACTTGCTCCACTCCATGCAGCTGCTACCCCGATGGCATTGCCTGAAGTAGCTACACTTGTTCGACTGCAAGCCACCGAGCCGTTGGCAGCAGAGTGGCAGCAGTTGCTCAGCCAGCGGACGGCAACGCAGCTCAATGTAGTGGTGCATCCGCGCAGCCGAGGCAGCGCCCGTGAGTGGGGGCTAGCACACTTCGGAACATTAGCCCGGTTGTTGCATGCGGCTGGGCACCGTGTGTTTGTGACGGGAACTGCCGCCGAAGGGGAAGAACTTCGGGAGTGGCTCATCGAGCACCGCCCGTTCCTAGCTGCCGATTTAACGGGGCATCTAACGCTACCTCAACTGCTGGCTTTCTTAAATGAAGCGGATGGCATAGCTGCCGGAAGCACAGGCCCACTACACTTGGCAGCTGCTTTGGGGCGTTATACCTTAGGATTTTATCCTCCGATCCGTCCTATGCACCCTGGTCGTTGGGCGCCTCTAGGACCACGAGCCGCCTACCACGTGTTCAACCGGCCCGACTGCCAAGACTGCCGGGCGCAGCCTGCTGCGTGTACCTGTATTAAAGCCTTGACTCCCGTAGCTGCATTCCAGCACATCATTGCGTGGCAACCAATGCCTAACTTGCCAAGCTAAGTTATGGCTCCTGTTATCTTTTATGACCGAAGTACTTGTATCCTCTCCTCTGCGTCAGCTCTACCAGGAGGGGCGTTTATCTCAATACCTGTTGCTGCTGGCGTGTGTGGCAGCAGTTGTGGGGCTGTTTGCTTCTAGAGCCTTTGTTGCCCTTAGCCCAATAGTAGGGTTGCTGGCTGCTGGCACACAGCCACGCTTGCGTGAGAGCCTAAGCCAATGGTTGCGGTTGAAAACCGTTGTAAGCCTAGGACTACTTTATGTTTTTTTGGCTGCTAGTGTCCTCTACACAGTAGAGCTGGATATATGGCGCCACGAAATATATCGGAAGCTGCCCCTGGTAGTAGTGCCTTTGGTATTTGCTGTCGCGGTTCCTTTAAGTTCGCGCCAGCGTTTTGGCATCGGCTTGTTTTATGTGGTTACTGCTACACTACTAGGGATTGGCACCCTCTGGCGCTATCTGCTCGACCCTAGTGAGGCCAATCGCCTAATTAATATCGGACACAACGTGCCCGCCATCACGGGCATATTTCACATTCATTTCAGCATTCTGCTTGCGCTGGCTTTTTTCTTTGCGCTCTTGCTGCGTTCCCATACTGTTGCGACGCCAGTTGTTCGCTGGGTGTTACTCGTCTGTGCAGTACTACTTGCTGCCGTAATGCATGTGCTAGCCTACCGGACGGGTCTGCTGGTAATGTATGTTATGTTTTTGTGCGACGCACTCATCCTGATAGTGATGAAAAAGCGCTTTCTGTTAGGCCTAGTTATGCTGGCCACTATGGTTGGCTTGCCGTTCGTGGCGTATACCTATCTGGAGTCAGTGAAGGAGCGAGTAGACACCACCTTCTATGACATCGACCATTACCAAACCAATCAGGATATCAACGATTTTTCGGCCTCCAAACGCTTGGCTGCTTGGGAGACGGCCGTACTGATAGCGCAGGAGCATCCCATTCTAGGCGTTGGCATGGCTGACGTAGATGCGGCTATGCTTTCGCAGTATAGCTACCGCGACTTTGGGATGGAACCCAAAAACTGGGCTATGACACACAACCAGTACCTAGAATATCTTGTTGGAGGAGGAGTAGTTGGGCTGCTACTTTGGTTAATCGTCCTGTTTGGGCCTTTTTTGCAACCTGTGCTACGTAGAAATCCGTACGTCATACATTTCCTGATCATCATGAGTGTAGCGAATCTGGTTGATTCGCTGCTACAATTGCAAATCGGCTTCAATATGTTTGTATTTATCTACGGTTTTTTAGTAGTAAGTGCAGAACGCGATGCTCGGGGCGCAGTTGGACTGCCTGCTTGAACGGGATAGTATAATCTGTACATTTGTTAAAAGGCGGTTTTCAAACCTCCGCCGCTATCTGCTGAGCCTCTATGAGCGACTCTCCCGACCGGGTTCCGAAGTTAAGTAAGGAAGAAAAGGACCGACGATTCCAGGCGGAACTCATGCCTGTAATCGACTCTCTGTACAATTTTGCCTTCCGTCTCACACTCGACGAGGACGACGCCAATGACCTCGTCCAGGAGACCTATTTGAAGGCCTATCGGTTCTTCGAGTACTTCGAACAGGGAACCAACGCCAAAGCATGGCTGTTTCGCATCCTGAAAAACTCGTTCATCAACGACTTTCGAAAGAAGAGTAAGCAACCCGCCAAAGTCGACTACAGCGAAATTGAGGGCTACTACAATTCGGAAGACGTCGAGTCCGACAGTGACGTGGGTGGTACCTCGTCTGATATGCGGCAGCAAGCCGTGCGTGACCTCATCGGCGACGAAGTGGCTAGCGCACTAAACTCACTGCCCGTGGATTTTCGCACCGTCATTATCCTCTGCGACCTAGAAGGGTTCACTTACGAGGAGATGGCAAAAGTGCTGGACATCCCTATCGGAACAGTTCGCTCACGCCTCCACCGGGCCCGCAATTTTTTGAAGGACAAGTTGGAGAAATATGCGCAGTCGATGGGCTACAGTGGAAACGCTGAAGGATCAGAAACTGACGACGAAGAGGACGATTCAACCAACTAAATACAAGGAACCAATCATGGAAAACACATCTACCGCTCAAACCAAATCTACCACGCAGCCCATTTCATCAGAGGCTGCCGACTGTGAACGTGTGAATATGATACTCGACCAGCTAGTAGTAGGTCATGAGCCTACTGTGGAAGACGAAGAATATATCGTCAGCCACGTCGATGACTGTTCTCCATGCTTTGAGGACATCACTAAACAACAAGCTTTTATCGGCTTCCTTACTACGTATGTAGGCCATAAGGGCGCTCCTAATTCGTTGTCGCAAACTATTTTGTCGCGCTTACAAACGGAAATGGTATAATTTTGCCCGATGCAGGGCAAAATCATCGCATTTTCTGCCCCCTCGGGGGCCGGTAAGACCACTATAGTTCATCGGCTACTGGAGCGAATTCCAGAGCTAAGCTTTTCCATCTCTGCTTGTACTCGCGACCGTCGGGGACGTGCCGAGGCCAATGGCAAGGACTATTACTTCATTTCCGTACAGGAGTTCCAGGAGAAAATCCGGGAAGATGCTTTTGTAGAATGGGAGGAAGTATACGAGGGTGCCTTTTATGGCACTCTCAAGTCTGAAATTGAGCGCATCTGGGAAAGCGGCAAACATGCTGTGCTCGACGTTGACGTAAAAGGTGGGCTAAGCATCAAAGAGTTCTACAAGGACCAGGCACTGGCTATCTTCGTGAAGCCACCTTCTTTGGAGATCTTAGAGGGTAGGCTACGGCACCGTGCTACAGACTCGGCTGCTAGCATTTCAGCTCGTCTTTACAAAGCCAACTTCGAACTGACCTTCGAGGACAGATTTGATGTCACGGTAGTCAACGATGACCTCAACGAGGCAATAGCCGCCGCCGAGAAATTGGTGCTGGATTTTATTGCAACTGATTCTGCTGTTCTGTGAGCTTAACTGCTGCTCGGACGCGGGTTGGGTTATTGTTTGGTTCCTTTAACCCGATTCATACAGGCCACCTGATCTTGGCCCAGTATATGGCCACGCACACCGATTTAACTGAGGTGTGGCTAGTCGTGTCGCCTCAAAGTCCTTACAAGGTCAATCAGGAGCTTTTGCCAGAACAAGATCGGTTGTCGCTGGTAGCAGCAGCTATTGCGGGCAACCACTTGCTCCGGGCCATTGACTTGGAGTTTCAGTTGCCTAAGCCCAACTTCACCATTACAACCCTTGATGTACTTAAGCGGCAGCATCCGGAACTGGACTTTGTGCTCTTAATGGGAGGCGACAATTTAGTTGGCTTAGCCGGCTGGAAAGACTCAGCTCGTATTCAGCAAGAGTTCGATATTTATGTGTACCCACGACCTGGGTCTGTTACCTCACCTGACACGCATAATTCACGCGTGCAGCTAGTGCAAGCGCCTTTGCTCGATATATCTGCCACGTTTGTGCGGAACAGCATCCAAGCTGGTAAGTCCATTCGTTACCTCGTGCCTGAAGCTGTAGAGAATCAGATTGTGGCTCAAGGATATTGGCAGAAGTAGCAAGTCTCATATCAAACAGCAAGGCCCACCAAGTTCACTTGGTGGGCCTTGCTGTTTGAGAGGCAGAACAAATCAGATAGTCATAATTTCTGATTCCTTCTTGCTCATCAAGTCATCGATCTTGCTGATATAGCTGTCGGTTGCTTTCTGAACTTTAGCCTCGGCATCTTTGATAGCATCCTCGGCCGCACCATCCTTCAGCAGTTTGCGCAAAGACTCATTTACATCCTTGCGAATGCCCCGAATGCGTACTTTGCCGCTCTCCGTTTCATTCTTCACTTGCTTCACCAAGTCGCGCCGACGTTCCTCCGTCATGGGCGGAATGTTCAGCCGTACGCCTTCTGCATCTGAAGCTGGGTTCAAGCCAAGGTCACTGTTCTTGATGGCTTTGGCTACCTCTGATATCATGTTCTTCTCCCAGGGCTTGATCAACAGAGAGCGAGCATCAGGGGTTGATATGTTGGCAATCTGTGCAATAGGAGTTGGGGTACCATAGTAGTCTACACGCAGCGAATCGAGCATGGCCGGCGACGCCTTGCCTGCCCGGATACGGCTAAGCTCTAGGCCCGTGTGTTGCAGCGACTTGCCCATTGACTCTTCGGCTTCGCTCAGGTAAAACTGAATTTCTTCGTCCATTTGGGGAAATTGATTAGTTGGTTACCAATTGTCAGTAGCCAATCGCCGATCAGCCATTGCAATGGCAACAATCAGCAATCAACCAAATTATGCTTGCTCAGTAGGAGTATCCAAACTGGGTTGGAGGCTGCTATGCTTAGGGTCAACTGCAGCCGACAGATTACCTCCGCTCATGGTTACGAGTGTACCTACGGTTTCTCCATCAATCAACTTCTGAAGATTGCCCTCTCGGTTCATATCGAAGACAATAATGGGCAGGTTGTTTTCCTTGCACAGCGTGAAAGCGGTCATATCCATCACGTTCAGGTTCTTCTCCATTACTTCCTCGAAAGTAATTTCGGGGTAACGAACAGCAGAAGGATCCTTCTCAGGATCGGCAGTGTAGATACCATCCACGCGAGTGCCTTTCAGCACAACGTCGGCTTCAATTTCGATAGCGCGCAAAGAGGCGGCCGAGTCGGTAGTGAAGTATGGTGAGCCAATGCCAGCACCGAAAATCACGACGCGGCCCTTCTCCAAATGACGGACAGCACGCCGTCTGATATACGGCTCACACACCCGCTGAATGGTCAGCCCCGACAGCAGACGAGTGCTTACCTCCAGCTTTTCCAAGGCGCTTTGCAGCGCCATGGAGTTGATGACCGTAGCCAGCATGCCCATGTAGTCGCCTTGCACTCGATCCAATCCTAGCGCAGCTGCTTGTACGCCCCGAAAAATATTACCACCCCCAATCACGACAGCTACCTGCGTACCTGTTGCGGCCGCTGATTTAATTTCCTCGGCGTATTGCATAAGCCGTACAGCATCAATACCGTATTGCTGCTGGCCCATCAGAGCCTCGCCGCTCAGCTTTAGCAGGATTCTTTTGTATTTCAAAACAAGGGAGGTTTAGTGAAAAATCAGGGGTAATAAAGCTTTACGAATGAGGGTACACGCCTAAGCGTCTTCAGCTAAACTGAACTAGGACTTGTCCTTTTGTAACGTTGTCACGCAAGCCTACTTTAATAGCTGCTACAGTGCCATCACCAGGAGCTTTCAGAATGTTTTCCATCTTCATAGCCTCCAACACGAGCAGTGGGTCGCCTTTCTGTACTGTTTGGCCTGGTTCCACCCGGATGGCTACAATCAGGCCTGGCATCGGTGCTTTCATTTCATTCACCTTGCCAACGGTAGCAGCACTCATGCCTAGCTTGTCAAGCAACAGGTCAAACCGGTCTTTTACTTGAATCTCGATGACCTGCCCGTTAAGCTTGAGTTGAAAAGTTTTAGTGAGGTAATCAGCCTGTACTACTTCCGCTGCCGCTGACTTTCCTTCGTGTACTACGTGAAACCTACCTGGGCCAAGCACTACTATATCCCACTCAAACGGCTCGTTATTCACCGTTATCGGACCGCCGGCCTGGTATTCTATATTCCAGGTTTGAGCGGCATTGGTACTAACCTGTAACATAGGCGGGAGGGTGTACATGGGGTGGAAAAGGGCATAAAGATAGCCCAAATCTCAAATAATTTCGGAACTTGAGGTCTCATCCAACCTTTGCATTTCCGAATGAAATATTCGCTTCTTGGCGTTCTAGGCCTAGTCCTCGCGTGCCAATTGGAAGCACCGGCTCAAGCGGTTAAATCTGGCAAGCCGGCGTCCACTAAAGCAGCTACGCATAAGAAAGCGGCTCCAGCTAGTGAGGCCGCTGTAGCGCCTCCTGCTGCAACTCTAGTGGTGCCTTCTTGGCTGCCGCCCACCAACCCGGTGCAGCCGGCTGCTACCATCGTGCACGATCTACTAGATACCAAGCTCGACGTTCGTTTCGATTGGAGCCGACAGTGGGTACTAGGCACTGCCACGCTTACGGTACGGCCTCATTTTTACGCACAAAACCAATTGGTACTTGATGCCAAAGGGTTTGACGTGAAAAACGTACGCCTTGTAACAGGCAACAAGGAGAAAAACCTCAACTATAACTACGATAAAAAGAAGCTAACCGTTACTCTGGACCGTTCTTACACTCGGACTGAACCTTACCAAGTACGGATTCAATACACAGCCAAGCCCAACGATCTAGAAATAGGAGGGAGTGCTGCTATCACGCAGGATAAAGGGCTGTACTTCATTAATCCCCAAGGCACCGACAAAACCAAGCCCCGCCAGATTTGGACTCAGGGCGAGACAGAAGGTAGTTCCTGCTGGTTTCCAACTATTGACAAGCCCAACCAGCGGATGACGCAGGAAATCAGCCTAACGGTTGAGCCCGGGTTGAAAACCTTGTCGAATGGTTTACTGATTTCTTCCAAGCGTAACAACGACGGTACTCGTACGGATACCTGGAAGCAAACGCTGCCCCACGCGCCCTATTTAACTATGCTGGCCGTAGGCGATTTTGCTGTAGTGAAAGATACATGGCAAGGAAAGCCAGTTGATTACTATGTGGACCCACGGTTTGAAAGCACTGCAAAAGCAGTGTTTGGCAACACTCCTGAAATGATGGAGTTCTTCTCCAAGAAACTAGGGGTAGAATTTCCTTGGGAGAAATACAGCCAAGTAGCCGTTCACGATTTTGTATCGGGGGCTATGGAAAACACGACAGCTGTTACGTTCGAGCAAAGCTTAGTGCAGTTCACCGCACGAGAATTGCCTGATGTTGGATACGAGCCAGAATCAGTGGTGGCACACGAGTTATTCCACCATTGGTTCGGTGACTATGTCACAACTGAATCGTGGGCTAATCTGCCACTCAATGAGTCCTTCGCTGACTATTCTGAGTTGCTTTGGGCCGAACACAAGTATGGTGCAGATGCCGCAGCTTTGGTTCAGCAAGAGAAAATGAACCATTACCTAGAGGAAGCACAAAGCAAGCGAGAGCCACTAATTCGGTACCGTTATGCCTCTCAGGAAGACATGTTCGATCGGCACTCCTATGACAAAGGGGGGCGCGTACTACACATGCTGCGCAAACATGTTGGTGATGAAGCTTTCTTTACGGCCCTCAATCGCTACCTAACGCAGAACAAATTCTCGACCACTGAAATAGCTAAACTTCGCCTTGTTTTCGAAGAAACAACAGGCGAAGATCTGATGTGGTTTTTCGACCAGTGGTTTCTACAGCGCGGTCATCCCGAACTCAAGGTCACGCATAGCTTCGCTGGAAACCAAGTAAGCCTTCGAGTACAGCAGCTTCAGGATTCCACCTTCTCTCCGATTTACCGGCTGCCTGTAACCGTTACCACCTGGATAAACAACCAACCAACCGACCATCGTATCGTGGTTACAAAAGCCGATCAAACCTTTCGGTTTTCTGTTTCCCAGCGTCCCAACTTGGTCAAATTTGACAGTGAAGCCCAATTGCTAGCACAAATAGATGAGGAGCGTACACAAGATGAATTACTGTTTCAGTTCACTCACGCACGCAACTATTTGCAGAAGTATGAAGCTATTGATTTGCTGCGCCCCAAAAACTCAGATTTAGCAGTAAGTGGAATGCTACGCAATGCACTCAGCGACAATTTCTGGGCTGTCCGTCAAGCAGCTGTGCTAGCCCTACGGAGGTACAAAGGAGCTGAGGGCAATGCAGTTCGGAAAGAGCTACAACGTGTAGCGGCCTCAGACAAGAACAGCCAAGTACGTGCTACTGCAATAAGTACTTTGTCGGCATTTATCAACGAGAACTACGCGCCAATCTACACGGCAGCTCTGAATGACAGTTCGTATCATGTAGTTAGTGCTGCTGTACAGGCTTTAGCCAAGTCCCCAGCTATTGATTCCCGTGAGCGTGTCAATAGCCTGCAAGAAACGAATAGCCATGAGGTGCTAAATGCGCTATCGGGGTATTATGCGTTGAATGGAAACAGTATAGAGCAATACCAATGGTTTTTGCGTCGCATGTCCGATGTAAGTAAAGTAGACCTGTACCAGGGGTACCTACCCAATTTTGCCACGTTTATGCTACGCATACCAGCTGTCGAGCGGGACAAAGGGGTACAACGCCTTGAAAGCCTGGCCCGCACTGACCCGAACAGTTACGTGCGGTTAGGTGCTTATAAGGGCTTAAGTATACTTGCTTCCAATATGCCAAACTTGAAAACGGTTATGCAGGATATCCGCAACAAAGAGAAAGATGCTCAAGTAAAGGCATACTATGCCTTAATGCAGTAATTTTTTTGCTGGCATGGGTTATTAGTTGCTTTCACGTTTTCAATAAGTAGTCAGCTAGTTAGCTGATCTTGCTACTGCAAAAGCGGACACCACACAGAAAAAATATCTATTGTTTTAAGGTTTGAGCTTGACTTGCGTCATAAAGCCACTAATTTTGCAACTCCTTTTACAGACTGTGTGAAACAGCTAGGTTGTCAAAGGGAATTATTTCGAGGCAATAGGCCTTGAAAATGCAATCGGGGGGGTTCCAGAGCGGCCAAATGGGACAGACTGTAACTCTGTTAGCGTAAGCTTTCGAAGGTTCGAATCCTTCTCCCCCCACGATTAGGCTTTTCTGTTGCTTGTTGCTTTCAACAGGCATGAGGTAACATCAAAAGTCTTTTATGCGGGAGTAGCTCAGTTGGTAGAGCGGCAGCCTTCCAAGCTGCAGGTCGCGGGTTCGAACCTCGTCTCCCGCTCAGTGCAACGAAATGGTGCGGTTGTGAACTGTGCGGCAATCGTTGTAGCTTTGCAAAACAAAATAAGCCGTTTTAGCTCAGTGGTAGAGCACTTCCTTGGTAAGGAAGAGGTCATGGGTTCAAATCCCATAAATGGCTCAGAATTACGAGTGCCACACAATAATTTCTTGAGTGGATCTGTCAGACTAGTAAAGCGACGTGCAATCCTTATTTAAACGGAGCTGCGTTTCGCTTTCTTGCAGTATAGCTTAGTCACGTTTTTCCGCCCTCCCCTTTACTTTAGTTCTTTTTAAACTCATTACAATGGCCAAAGAAAATTTTGATCGTTCCAAGCCGCACGTGAACATCGGTACGATCGGGCACGTCGACCACGGCAAAACCACCCTGACCGCTGCTATCACTATGGTACTGGCGAACAAAGGTTTGGCCGCCAAGCGTGACTTCTCGTCGATTGACAACGCTCCTGAAGAGAAAGAGCGTGGTATCACGATCAACACGTCGCACGTTGAATATGCTACCGAAAACCGTCACTACGCTCACGTTGACTGCCCTGGTCACGCTGACTATGTGAAGAACATGGTAACGGGTGCTGCTCAGATGGACGGCGCTATCCTGGTAGTGGCTGCAACTGACGGCCCAATGCCCCAGACTCGTGAGCATATCCTGCTCGCTCGTCAGGTAGGTGTACCTCAGCTCGTTGTGTTCATGAACAAAGTGGACATGGTGGACGATCCAGAACTGCTCGAGTTGGTAGAAATGGAAATCCGCGAGCTGCTCTCTTTCTATGACTTCGACGGCGACAACATTCCAGTTATCCAGGGCTCTGCTCTAGGTGGCTTGAACGGTGATGCTAACTGGGTGCCTAAGATCGAGGAACTGATGGACGCTGTTGACAGCTTCATTCCAATTCCTGCTCGTCTGACCGACCTGCCCTTCCTAATGCCTGTAGAGGACGTATTCTCTATCACGGGCCGTGGTACAGTTGCAACTGGCCGTATCGAGCGTGGTATCATCAACTCGGGTGAGCAGGTTGACATCTTGGGTATGGGCGCTGCTCCTGGCCTGAAGTCGACTGTAACTGGTGTTGAGATGTTCCGCAAGATTCTTGACCGTGGTGAAGCTGGTGACAACGTAGGTCTGTTGCTCCGTGGTATTGAAAAAGAAGCCATCCGTCGTGGTATGGTTATCTGCAAGCCAGGTTCAGTAACTCCTCACCAGAAATTCAAGGCCGAAGTTTACGTTCTCTCGAAAGAGGAAGGTGGCCGTCACACGCCATTCTTCAACAACTATCGTCCGCAGTTCTACCTGCGTACCACCGACGTTACTGGTATCATCACTCTAGGCGAAGGCGTAGAAATGGTAATGCCTGGTGACAACGTTACTATCACTGTTGAACTGATCAACAAGGTAGCAATGGAAAAAGGCTTGCGTTTCGCTATCCGCGAAGGTGGTCGTACGGTAGGTGCCGGTCAGGTGACTGAGATCCTCGACTAGTTTTCTGCTAAAACAATACAATCCGCCTCCGATTTTTTTCGGGGGCGGATTTGTTTTGTATTAGTAGTTCAGTACATTTGCAGTCCCAATCCCACAGATAGTGGTAATGGGGTCACATACACGAGTGTAGTTCAAGGGTAGAATAGAGGTCTCCAAAACCTTTGATGGGAGTTCGAATCTCTCCACTCGTGCTCTAGGAAAAGGGTCTAACCCATTTTCGAGCAATCAAAAGCCAGCCAATAGGCGACGCACAATGAGTAAGCTAACTAAATACTTCCGCGACACTACTGAGGAGATGCGTTACAAAGTAACGTGGCCTTCTTTTGAAGAGCTTCAGAAAAGTGCCGGCTTGGTACTTATCGGTTCGTTGGTTTTCGCTGCTGTTGTGGGCCTAATGGACGTGATTTTCAAAACCGGTCTGGAGGCGTTCTACAACTCCTTCCGTTAATCGGTCTACAGATGGGAGAGTTGAAGTGGTACGTAGTTCGCTCGGTAAGCGGACAAGAGAAAAAGGCTAAGACCTATCTCGAAACTGAAATCGGCCGGCATGGCCTTTCAGACCTCATGCCTCAAGTACTGATTCCAGCGGAAAAAGTATATGAGATGCGTAACGGCAAGAAGAGAGTGCGCGAGCGTAATTTCTTTCCTGGTTACATCTTAATTCATGCTGATTTGTCGCATGGTGAGGTTGATCACATTATTACAAGCACCCCTGGCATCTTAGGCTTCTTGAGCGATAAAGAAGGTAAAACAGCCAATACGAAACCAGTGCCACTTCGGCTAGCTGAAGTGAATCGCATCCTTGGTATCGTAGATGAGACGGAAGAAGAAGCCGCAACGCTAGAAACTCCTTTCGTAGTAGGTGAGCTAGTTAAAGTAGTTGATGGGGCCTTTAGTGGCTTCTCTGGGAATGTGTCGGAGGTGTTTGAGGAGCGTAAGAAACTCAACGTAATTGTCAAAATATTCGGCCGTAGTACTCCAATGGAGTTGAGCTACACACAGGTTGAAAAAGAGTCATAGGTGAGAATTCAGATTGAGAGCTTAGAACTCGGACTTGTAAACTGTCTGAGTTGTAAGCTCTCAACTCTAAGTTCCATGTCAGAAAAACGTCGTCGGTTATCGACTCCGGACCGGCGGAGCTTCCACTCGGAGTTATTACAAAACTGAGGATGATGCGGGTTACGTCGCAGAGTCTAAAGCCTTACAAACCAAATGGCCAAGGAAATTAGAGGTTATCTGAAGCTTCAGATAAAGGGAGGTGCCGCGAATCCCGCGCCGCCGGTTGGACCTGCACTTGGTAGCAAAGGCCTTAACATCATGGAATTCTGCAAGCAGTTTAATGCGCGCACCCAAGATAAGGCCGGCCAAGTTTGTCCTGTACTCATCACTATGTACACCGACAAGTCGTTCGACTTCGTTGTAAAAACTCCTCCGGTACCAGTTCTCCTTATGGAGGCTGCTAAGCTCCAGAGCGGTTCGAAGGAGCCTAATCGTAATAAGGTTGGTTCTGTGTCGTGGGACCAGGTGCGCACCATCGCTGAGACGAAGATGCCAGACCTGAACGCTTTCAAAGTGGAGTCGGCAATGTTGCAGGTGGCCGGTACGGCTCGCAGCATGGGCATCACTGTGTCGGGCACTTCTCCTTTCACTAAATAATTAACGAAAGAGAAGACATGGCACAAGTAAGCAAAAAACGCAAGGAAGCCCTTGCTAAGCATGATCTGACGCAAGTTCGTAATCTGGTTGAAGCTGCTAAAGTGGTAAAGGATATTACCTATACCAAGTTTGATGCTTCAGTCGATATCGACGTTCGTCTAGGTGTTGATCCTCGTAAAGCCGACCAGATGGTGCGTGGTGTAGCCACATTGCCCCATGGTACTGGCAAAACTGTACGCGTACTAGCTCTCGTGACCCCTGATAAGGAAGCCGAAGCTACTGCAGCTGGTGCTGACTACGTTGGTCTTGACGATTATATCTCGAAAATCGAGAAAGGCTGGACTGACATTGACGTTATCATCACGATGCCATCTGTAATGGCTAAGGTTGGTCGTTTGGGTCGGGTTCTTGGTCCACGTGGTCTGATGCCAAACCCAAAGTCAGGCACGGTAACTACGGACGTAGCTAAAGCAGTGCAAGAAGTGAAAGCTGGTAAAATTGACTTCAAAGTTGATAAGACTGGAATCATTCACTGCTCTGTTGGCAAAGTGTCTTTTGACGAGCAGAAGCTCGCTGAAAACGCCATTGAAGTAATTCAGACGCTGACGCGTTTGAAGCCTTCTTCGTCTAAGGGTACATACATCAAGAGCATTACGCTCTCGAGCACGATGAGCCCAGCCGTTCCGGTTGACACGCAAGTAACTTCCGCTTAAGTAAACCAACACGACGATATGAACCGGGAAGAAAAACAAGCCCTAGTCGACGAGTTGAGCGAGAAGTTTCAATCGCACAACGCGTTCTACATTGCCGATGCTTCGGGAATGTCGGTGGCGAAAATCAACGAATTCCGTCGCCTGTGCTTCAACCGTGGGTTAGAGTATAAGGTGTACAAGAATACTTTCATCCGCAAGGCGCTTGACACTTTAGGTGGCGACACAGTCGAGATGGATGCTGCATTGGCTGGTCAGTCGGGAGTACTGTTCTCGAAAGAGTCAGGCTCGGCACCCGCTAAGCTGTTGAAGGATTTCTATAAGGCTCAGAATTACGGCAAAAATGCTGTTACTAAGCCTGTTTTGAAAGGTGCTTACATCGATGCTAGCATTTATGTAGGGGCCGATCAATTAGACACTCTCAGCACGATTAAAGGCAAGCAAGAGCTTATCGGTGATATCATCGGCTTGCTGCAATCACCTGCCAAGAATGTTATCTCTGCTCTGTCGAGCGGTGGCAACAAACTGGCTGGTATCCTCAAAACGCTTTCCGAAAAAGAAGAGGTTGCAGGCTAACCGCTGCTCATCTTTTTCACGCATACAATTCAAAAGTTCAACAACCCCTTTTTTAACAATCTACAGAAATGGCAGATTTGAAAGCATTCGCCGAGCAGCTCGTTAGCCTGACGGTAAAAGAAGTAAACGAGTTGGCTACTATCCTGAAGGACGAGTATGGCATCGAGCCTGCTGCTGCTGCTCCCGTAGCTGCTGCTGGTGGTGGCGCTGCTGCTGCTGAGGCTCCAGAAGAGAAAACTTCGTTTGACGTAATATTGAAAGCTGCCGGTGGCGCTAAGCTGGCTGTTGTGAAGCTGGTAAAAGACCTAACCGGTCTTGGCTTGAAAGAAGCTAAAGAACTAGTTGACGGTGCTCCTAAGCCTTTGAAAGAGGGTGTAACCAAAGACGAAGCTGAGTCGCTGAAGAAGCAGCTAGAAGAAGCTGGTGCTGAAGTAGAGGTTAAGTAATTACTCTGCAACGCCGCTTTTAACCAATAAATAAGGGGAGGCCTGGCAACTAAGCCAGGTCTTTTCCTGTTTGTAGGCAACAAACTATACTGAAGTTCGTTTGCACGCCGCTTTGCGGCTTTTTGTGCCTACGGACCCTGATGCGTGAAGTTCTGCTTCGCGCTTCTGTGTATCGGCTAATGCAGGCCTTCAGGCTGCTTGCTGATAATTTGTCACCAATTCATTTGGTGAGTCAGTGCTTTCCCAGTGTCATTTCTTAACCCCACATACATTGGCTACACCGAACGCACAAACTGCATTGCAGAAGCTGCAGGCCGCTGACGAGCGGATCAATTTTGCCAAGATTAAAAAGGTTATCGAGTATCCGGATTTCCTAGACGTGCAGGTTCGCTCGTTTATGGACTTCTTCCAATTGGAGACGGCTGCCGAAAACCGCACCGATGAGGGGCTTTTCAAGGTATTCGCCGAGAACTTTCCAATTTCGGACTCGCGTGAAAACTTTGTCTTGACCTTTATCGACTATCACGTAGATCCTCCGAAATATTCGGTGGATGAGTGTATTGATCGTGGCTTGACGTATTCAGTGCCGTTGAAAGCAAAGTTGCGCCTAGTCTGCAATGACACGGACAACGAAGATTTCGAGACTATCGAGCAGGAAGTGTTTTTGGGAAATATCCCCTACATGACCGAAAAGGGCTCATTCGTTATCAACGGGGCTGAGCGTGTTATCGTATCACAGTTGCACCGTTCGCCAGGTGTGTTCTTTGCGCAAAGCAAGCACACCAACGGCACAAAGCTGTATTCAGCCCGTATTATTCCGTTCAAAGGTTCGTGGATTGAATTCGCCACGGACGTGAACAACGTGATGTACGCTTACATCGACCGGAAAAAGAAGTTTCCGGTTACTACGCTGCTCCGCGCCATCGGTTACGGAACCGATAAAGACATTCTAGATTTGTTCGGGCTGTCGGAAGAGGTGAAGGCCGACCGCAAGAACCTGAAGCGCGCCGTAGGCCGTAAGCTAGCTGCCCGGGTACTGCGCACTTGGACGGAAGACTTCGTGGATGAGGATACCGGTGAAGTGGTGTCTATCGACCGGAACGAAGTGTTGTTGGAGCGTGACTCGACTATTCAGGAAGACGACATTGAAACGATTCTCAATGCAGGCCCTAAGTCGGTGATTCTGCACAAGGAGAACGTGAACATCGCGGACTTCGCTATCATATACAACACGCTGCAGAAGGATAACTCCAACTCGGAGAAAGAAGCCGTTGAGCAGATTTATCGTCAACTCCGGAACACGGAGGCTCCCGACGAAGAAACTGCCCGCGACATTATCCAGAAGCTATTCTTCTCGGACAAGCGCTACGACCTCGGTGATGTAGGCCGCTACCGTATCAACAAGAAGCTTGGCATCGACATGAGCCAGGAGGCTCGGGTATTGACCAACCAGGACATCGTTTTGATTGTGAAGTATCTGATCGGTCTGATCAACTCGAAGGCTATTGTCGACGACATTGACCACTTGAGCAACCGTCGGGTACGCACGGTAGGGGAGCAGTTGTACGCTCAGTTTGGCGTAGGTCTGGCCCGTATGGCGCGTACTATCAAGGAGCGCATGAACGTGCGTGACAACGAGGATTTCAAGCCAGTTGATCTGATCAATGCCCGTACTCTGTCGAGCGTTATCAACTCGTTCTTCGGCACCAACCAGTTGTCGCAGTTCATGGACCAAACCAATCCGTTGGCTGAGGTGACGCACAAGCGTCGCGTATCGGCACTCGGGCCAGGAGGTCTGTCGCGCGAACGGGCCGGTTTCGAAGTACGTGATGTTCACTACACGCACTACGGCCGTCTGTGCACCATCGAAACGCCGGAAGGACCGAACATCGGTCTGATTTCGTCGCTTTGCGTGCATGCTCGTGTTAATTCGATGGGCTTCATTGAGACACCTTACCGCAACGTAGAAGGTGGTAAAGTAGACGTTAGCTCGAATGTAAAATACCTGACAGCTGAGGAAGAAGACACCCACCACATTGCGCAGGCTAACGCCCGTATCGATGAGGAAGGAAACTTTACGAACGAACTTGTAAAAGGTCGTTTTGAAGGTGACTTCCCGGTAGTAGGTCCTTCGGAGTACAGCTACATGGACGTAGCCCCCAACCAGATTGTATCGGTTGCTGCTTCGCTGATTCCTTTCTTGGAACACGATGACGCTAACCGCGCCCTGATGGGTTCGAACATGCAGCGCCAGGCAGTTCCGCTGTTGAAGGCTGAGGCTCCAATTGTGGGCACCGGTTTGGAAGGCCGCGTAGCCAGTGATTCTCGTACTCTGGTAGTAGCAGAAGGTGACGGCGTAATCGACTACGTTGATGCTAACCGCATCGTGGTACGTTACGACCTGACAGAGGACGATATTCTTGTAAGCTTCGATGCTGAGAAGATTTCGTATGACCTCATCAAGTTCCGCCGTACCAACCAAGATACTTGTATCAACCTAACGCCGCTGGTGAAGACTGGTGAGCGGGTAGTGAAAGGTCAGGTACTCTGCGAAGGTTACGGCACCAACAAAGGTGAACTAGCCCTCGGCCGTAACATGCAGGTGGCGTTCATGCCATGGCAGGGTTACAACTTCGAGGATGCCATTGTCATCTCGGAGAAAGTAGTGCGCGACGATATCTTCACTTCGATTCACATCGAAGAGTTCGAGTTGGAAGTGCGCGAAACCAAGCGTGGTGAAGAAGAACTGACTTCGGAGATTCCGAACGTGAGCGAAGAGGCTGTCCGCAACCTCGACGACAACGGTATTATCCGTTTGGGTGCTGAAGTGAAAGAAGGCGACATTCTGATCGGTAAAATCACGCCTAAGGGCGAGACGGACCCGACCCCGGAAGAGAAGCTGCTCCGTGCCATCTTTGGTGACAAAGCCGGCGACGTGAAGGATGCTTCGCTTAAGGCGCCGCCATCCTTGAACGGTGTTGTTATCGGCACCAAGCTATTCTCGCGTCCTAAGAAAGACAAAAACCTCCGGGCTAAGTCGAAGAAGGAAGTGGAAGAGTTGAAGGATGCCTACGCAAAGGAGTTGCGTGCAGTGAAAGCCGTAATGGTTGATAAGCTGGTGCAGTTGCTGGAAGGCAAAACCTCGCAAGGGGTGAAGCACAAGTTCGGCGACGAAATCCTAGCGAAGGGTGCCAAATTCGGGAAGAAGAACATTGCGGATGCACTGTTCCCTGAGAAGAACCCTTATAAGGATGAGAGCAACTATGCTGTTCCAGAGGAAGTGAACATGTTCAAGGACCTAGTTCTTGAAGGATGGACTGCTGATGCTCGCGTAAACACGATGGTGACGCAGTTGGTGAAGAACTACGCTAAGCGTCGTAACACCATCACGGCCCGCTTCAAGCGTGACCGGTTTACGTTGGAAGTAGGTGATGAACTGCCAGCAGGCATCGTGCAACTAGCTAAAGTATATATCGCCAAGAAGCGCAAGCTGAAGGTGGGTGATAAAATGGCTGGTCGTCACGGTAACAAAGGGGTGGTAGCCCGCATCGTGCGCGATGAGGACATGCCGTTCCTGCCAGATGGTACGCCAATGGATATCGTGCTCAACCCGCTTGGTGTACCAAGCCGTATGAACATCGGTCAGATCTACGAGACGGTATTGGGCTGGGCCGGCCTCAAGTTGGGTCGCACCTATGCTACCCCAATTTTCGACGGTGCTACCGAAGAGGAAGTATCAAAGGAATTGACGGAAGCTGGTTTGCCACACTTCGGTCGTGCTTACCTACACGACGGTCTGACTGGTCAGCGTTTCGACCAGCCGGTGACGGTTGGTGTGATTTACATGCTGAAGTTGGGTCACCTTGTTGATGATAAGATGCACGCTCGTTCTATTGGTCCGTACTCGCTCATCACGCAGCAGCCGCTGGGTGGTAAGGCGCAGTTCGGTGGCCAGCGCTTCGGCGAGATGGAAGTATGGGCGCTTGAGGCGTTTGGTGCTTCCAACGTACTCCAGGAAATCTTGACTGTGAAGTCGGACGACGTGGTAGGCCGTGCTAAAGCGTACGAAGCCATTGTAAAAGGTGACGTATTGCCCAAGCCAAATATCCCCGAGTCATTCAACGTACTCATTCATGAGCTACGTGGTCTGGCTTTGGAAATCACATTAGAGTAACGCTTGTTGTTAGGTAGCTGTCGGTGCTTCGGTGCTGACAGCTACCTATTCAATAAACAAAGTCTGCGGTCGGAATAGCTGATTGCAGTTGCTGCCAGAGCCGTTCCGAGATAGGTCAGAACGGCGAGAATTTCTGGAAGCATCTGGCCGTAGCGAGGTTTGCATTTATTGAGAGACAAACCATAGTATTGTCAAGACCTAGTAAAACCTGCTGTACGACGTACCTATCCGGTCTGCAGAGCACTTTTATTAGAGTCGAACTGTTTTGGTTTTTCGGACTCTTCTTAAGAAGAGCCAATCATCCACAATAGCCTACAAAGCCAACAGCTAACAGCTTCTCTACATGGCGTTTGCAAAAAACAAAAAACTGGTACAGGACTTCTCGAAAGTCACAATCTCACTAGCTTCGCCCGAATCCATACTGGAGCGGTCGAATGGAGAGGTGGTGAAGCCTGAGACGATCAACTACCGGACGTACAAGCCCGAAATGGGTGGCTTGTTCTGCGAGCGGATTTTCGGTCCTGTAAAGGACTGGGAATGCCACTGCGGCAAATACAAGCGCATCCGTTACAAAGGCATCATCTGCGACCGTTGCGGCGTGGAGGTGACTGAGAAAAAAGTGCGTCGGGAGCGGATGGGCCACATTGAGTTGGTGGTACCCGTTGCCCACATCTGGTACTTCAAGTCCTTGCCTAATAAAATCGGCTACTTGCTAGGCTTGCCTACCAAGAAACTGGACCAGATTATCTATTATGAGCGCTACGTAGTAGTGCAGCCGGGTGTGCTTGCTGAAGAAGGCGTGCAGCAACTCGACTTCCTCACCGAAGACGAGTACCTCGACATCATCGATAAACTCCCCCGGGAGAACCAGATGTTGCCGAATGAGGACCCGAATAAATTCATTGCCCGTATGGGCGCCGATGCGCTGCAACTCCTATTGGACCGTATCAACCTCGATGAACTTTCTTACTCACTACGTGACTCTGCTGCGCACGAGACCTCGCAGCAGCGTAAGGCTGAAGCGTTGAAGCGTCTACGTGTAGTAGAAGCTTTCCGCGACGCCGCTACCCGTATCGAGAACAAGCCCGAGTGGATGGTAATTCGCATGGTACCGGTAATTCCGCCGGAACTGCGCCCCCTCGTGCCATTGGATGGTGGCCGTTTCGCCACTTCCGACTTGAATGACTTGTACCGCCGCGTAATCATCCGCAACAACCGCCTCAAGCGTCTGATCGAAATCAAGGCTCCTGAAGTAATTCTGCGGAACGAAAAGCGTATGCTGCAGGAAGCAGTAGATTCTCTGTTCGACAACTCGCGTAAGGTGAATGCCGTGCGTGCAGAAGGCAACCGTGCGTTGAAGTCGCTGTCTGATATGCTGAAAGGCAAGCAGGGCCGCTTCCGTCAGAACTTGCTTGGTAAGCGTGTTGACTACTCTGGTCGTTCGGTTATTGTAGTAGGCCCTGAGTTGAAACTGCACGAGTGCGGTCTGCCCAAGAACATGGCTGCTGAGCTGTTCAAGCCGTTCATCATCCGTAAGCTTATTGAGCGCGGCATTGTGAAGACGGTAAAATCAGCAAAGAAGATCGTAGACCGCAAGGATGCTGTGGTGTGGGACATCCTGGAGAACGTGTTGAAGGGCCACCCAGTTCTGTTGAACCGTGCTCCTACCTTGCACCGCTTGGGTATCCAGGCGTTCCAGCCTCGTCTCATTGAGGGTAAAGCTATTCAGTTGCACCCATTAGTGTGTACTGCTTTCAACGCTGACTTTGACGGTGACCAAATGGCTGTGCACGTTCCACTCGGACCGGCCGCTATTCTGGAAGCCTCCATGCTCATGTTGGCGTCGCACAACATCCTGAACCCAGCCAACGGCGCACCGATTGCGGTACCGTCGCAGGACATGGTTCTGGGTCTATACTACGTAACTAAAGGCAAGCGCAGCACCGCTGACGAGAGCATTCAAGGCGAAGGCCGCATGTTCTACTCGGATGAGGAAGTTGTAATTGCTCTTAATGAAGGCCAGCTGTCAAAGCACGCCTACATCAAGGTGCGCACGTTGGTTCGCGACGAAAACGACAACCTCGTAACCAAGGTCATTGAGACCGTAGCTGGCCGCGTGCTCTTCAACCAGCTCGTACCAACGGAAGTAGGTTTCGTAGATGAATTGCTGACTAAGAAAAAGCTTCAGCAAATCATTTCGATGGTGTTCAAGCGGACTGGCATGGCTCGCACCGCACAGTTCCTCGATGACATCAAGACGCTGGGTTTCCAGTCGGCTTACAAAGGTGGTCTGTCGATGGGCTTGGGCGACATCAACATCCCGAAAGAGAAAGATGCCCTGGTTCTGCAAGCGCAGAACGACGTGAAGGCCGTTACTCAGAACTACCAGATGGGTCTGATTACCGACAACGAGCGTTACAACCAGGTTATTGATATCTGGACCCGCATCAACAACCAAATCACTGAAACCCTCATGGGCCGTCTTGAGAAAGAGGACCAGGGCTTCAACTCGATTTATATGATGATGCACTCCGGTGCCCGCGGTTCGCGCGAGCAGATTCGTCAGCTCGGCGGTATGCGGGGTCTGATGGCCAAGCCACAGAAATCGTTGCAGGGTTCGGTAGGTGAGATTATTGAAAACCCGATTCTGTCTAACTTCAAAGAAGGTCTAGACGTTATCGAGTACTTCATCTCGACCCACGGTGCTCGTAAAGGTCTTGCCGATACGGCATTGAAAACGGCTGACGCCGGCTATCTAACTCGTCGTCTGGTGGACGTATCGCAGGACGTTATCGTGAATGAAAACGACTGTGGTACCCTACGCGGCATCGAGACCTTCGCTTTGAAGGATAACGAAGATGTAGTAGAGCCCCTGTCAGAGCGTATCCTTGGCCGTGTAGCTGTGCACGATGTGGTTGACCCGTTGACAGACGAAGTTATTCTGCCTGCCGGTGAGGAAATCGTAGAAGACATCACGCGTCGTATAGATAACGCTGGTATCGAGTCGGTGGAAATCCGTTCGGTACTGACTTGCGAATCTAAGCGTGGTATCTGCGCCAAATGCTACGGCCGTAACCTGTCGTCGGGCCGCATGGTCCAGAAAGGTGAAGCTGTTGGAGTAATTGCTGCTCAATCTATCGGTGAGCCTGGTACCCAGTTGACGTTGCGTACGTTCCACGTAGGCGGTACAGCCTCTAACATTGCTGTAGAAGCTAGCATCAAGGCGAAGTTTGCTGGGGTTGTCGAGTTCGAAGATATCCGCACTGTGGACTCTGTTAACGGCGAAGGCGAAACCGCAACCGTTGTGATGGGTCGCTCGGGCGAGGTACGTATCGTTGAGAAGGGTACTGGCAAAGTGTTTATCTCCAACCACGTTCCATACGGCTCGTTCCTGCTTGTGCAGGAAGGACAGGAAGTGGAGAAGGGTGCTGAGCTTTGCAACTGGGACCCTTACAACGCCGTCATCTTGGCTGAGTTCGATGGTACTGTTCAATACGACGCCATCACGGAAGGTATCACCTACCGTGAAGAGTCGGATGAGCAGACTGGTCACCGTGAGAAAGTGATCATCGAATCGAAGGCCAAGGACCAGAACCCATCCATCATCGTTCGTCCTGGTAAAAAAGGTGAAGAGGAAGGACAGCGTGGTTACAGCATTCCAGTAGGTTCGCACTTGAACGTAGAGAACGGTCAGAAAATCAAGGCTGGTTACATCCTTGCCAAGATTCCACGTGCCGTAGGCAAAACCCGCGACATTACTGGTGGTCTGCCCCGCGTAACGGAGCTTTTCGAAGCACGTAACCCGTCGAACCCGGCTGTTGTGTCGGAAATCGACGGTGTGGTAACGTATGGTACTGTGAAGCGTGGTAACCGTGAAATCTTCGTGGAGTCGAAAGACGGCGTCAAGAAGAAGTACATGGTGCCGCTGTCCAAGCATATCCTCGTGCAGGACAACGACTTCATCCGGGCTGGTATGCCGCTCTCCGACGGGGCCATCACGCCATCCGACATCCTGAGCATTCAGGGTCCGGGCGCAGTGCAGGAATACCTCGTGAACGAGATTCAGGAAGTATACCGCTTGCAGGGTGTGAAAATCAACGATAAGCACATCGAGGTGGTAGTTCGCCAGATGATGCAGAAAGTTGTGATTCTGGATGCCGGTGACACGTCGTTCCTCGAAAACCAGGTAATCGACAAGATTATCTTCATGGAGGAGAACGACACCATCATCGACATGAAAGTGGTTACCAACGCCGGCGATTCGCCGAACCTGAAGCCTGGCCAGATTGTGAGTGCCCGTCGCCTACGTGACGAAAACTCCAGCTTGCGCCGCCGCGACCTGCAATTGGTAGAAGTACGCGATGCTCAGCCTTCCGTATCTCGCCCAACCTTGCAAGGTATCACGCAGGCTTCGCTGGGTACTCAGTCGTTCATCTCGGCCGCATCCTTCCAGGAAACGACCAAGGTACTGTCGGAAGCTGCCATCCGTGGCAAAGCTGACGAACTGCTGGGCCTGAAAGAGAACGTAATCGTTGGTCACCTCATTCCGGCCGGTACCGGTCTGCGCGAGTACACTCGCCAGATTGTTGGCTCGAAGGAGGAAATGGAAGCTCAACAGTCGGCCAAAGCCGAGGACACTGTGGCTCCTACGAAACGTTCGGCTCGCGCTTCACGTCGCGAATCGGTGCAGGACTAGTCCTGAGTTAAATGTAGAGAAGCCGGCCGGAGTAATTCGGCCGGCTTTTTCTTTATTAGCAGCTTTAATAAAAACAACCGGTACACCCACGGCCTTTATTCTACCCCACATGAACCAACCCCAGCAACCCGATCCAAACGCTTCGCAAGACCCGAATGCCATCAACATCGAGCTTTCTGAAGAAATAGCGGAAGGTGAATATGCCAACCTCGCCATGATTGCGCATAGCAGCAGCGAGTTTGTAGTTGACTTTATTCGCCTGATGCCTGGCTTGCCCAAAGCCAAAGTGAAGGCGCGCATTGTTATCACGCCTGAACACGCGAAGCGGCTGCATGCTGCACTCGGCGAAAACATCGAGCGGTATGAGCAATCGTTTGGCCCTATCAAAGCCCAACAGGATGTTCCAAACTATCCAATGGGATTCGGCGGGAAGATGGGAGAGGCGTAACCTCAGCGAAATACTTCCATAATTGAAACGCTCCTGAACATGTTCAGGAGCGTTTTCTTTGATAATAGACAGCTGAATTCTAGAGGAAAGGAGTTGGTAAAACGAGTGAGCATAGAGAGGTAGCTTTCTCTAAAATTAACTATTTCAACACGTTTGCTATTCTAACCCAACTTCTATACCTTTGCAAGCCTAATTTTTTGGGAGAGAACCCTCCTTGACAAAACACACAATAAATGCCTACCATCAATCAGTTAGTACGGAAAGGCCGCGAGAAGCTGACGACGAAGTCGAAGTCGCCGGCTCTTGATTCGTGCCCGCAGCGCCGTGGCGTTTGCACCCGCGTATACACCACCACGCCTAAGAAGCCGAACTCGGCTATGCGTAAAGTAGCTCGTGTGCGCCTCACCAATGGCAAAGAAGTCAACGCCTATATCCCAGGCGAAGGCCACAACCTGCAGGAGCACAGCATCGTGCTGATTCGTGGTGGCCGCGTGAAAGACTTGCCCGGTGTACGTTACCACATCATCCGTGGTGCTCTGGATACTGCCGGTGTAAACGGTCGTACCCAGCGTCGCTCGAAGTACGGCGCTAAGCGTCCGAAGCCAGGTCAACCAGCCGCAGCAGCAGGCAAAGGCGGCAAACCAGGAGCTAAGAAGAAGTAATCGAAACCGAGTGAGGTAGGCGAAGTGCTGGATAGCACATGGTTCTTATCCCACTTCCCCTTGCCTCAACTCATTTCTATACCCATGAGAAAGTCAAAACCAAAGAAGCGCATCCTCCTGCCCGACCCTAAATACAAGGAGACGCTAGTAACCCGTTTCGTCAACTACATGATGTACGACGGGAAGAAAAACCTGGCTTACACCATTTTCTATGATGCTTGCGACCTAGTGGAGCAGCGCACCAAAGAGAGTGGCGTTGAAATGTGGCGTAAGGCACTCAACAACGTAATGCCGACTGTAGAAGTAAAGAGCCGCCGCGTAGGTGGTGCTACCTTCCAAGTTCCAATCGAAGTTCGTCCTGACCGTCGTATTTCGGTAGGTGCCAAGTGGTTGATTCAATACGCTCGTCGTCGTGGTGAGAAAACCATGAAAGACAAGCTGGCTGGCGAAATTATCGCTGCTGCTAAGGGTGAAGGTGCTGCTGTCAAGAAGAAAGACGACACGCACCGGATGGCTGAGGCCAACAAAGCCTTCTCGCACTTCCGCTTCTAAAAAAATGAGTGATTGAGTGAATGAGTGATTGAGTTTTATGGTTAACACCGCAAACTCGACAATCACTTATTCACTCATTCTCTCATTCACTCATATAAAGAGACATGGCTGTTAACAAAGACCTGCAATACCTCCGCAACATTGGGATTATGGCGCACATCGACGCCGGTAAGACCACAACCTCGGAGCGCATTCTTTACTATACTGGTAAGACCCACAAAATCGGGGAAGTGCACGAAGGTGCTGCCACGATGGACTGGATGGAGCAGGAGCAGGAGCGTGGTATCACCATCACGTCGGCTGCTACTACTACATTCTGGAATTATCCTACCAACGAGCAAGGTGACCCAACTGCGGACACCAAGCAATATAAAATCAACCTGATTGACACTCCTGGCCACGTTGACTTCACTGTAGAAGTTGAACGCTCGCTGCGGGTGCTCGACGGTGCCGTTGCTTTGTTCTGCGCTGTATCTGGTGTAGAGCCGCAGTCGGAGACTGTATGGCGTCAGGCTGACAAGTACAAAGTGCCCCGCATTTGCTTCGTCAACAAGATGGACCGCGCTGGTGCTGACTTTTTCAAAGCCGTTAACGAAATCAAGGAGAAACTAGGTGCCAACCCAGTGCCTCTGCAAATTCCAATCGGAGCCGAGGATACCTTCAAAGGTGTTGTTGACTTGCTGACTGGCAAGGCTATCGTATGGGATGATGCCACGCAAGGCAAATCGTACCATGAGATTCCGGTTCCCGAGGATCTGGTTGACACCGTTGCTGAATGGCGTCAGAAGCTTGTAGAAAGCGTTGCTGAATACGACGAAGTTCTGCTAGAGAAATTCTTTGACGATCCAGACAGCATCACGCGTGAGGAAATGATGGTTGTTATCCGCAAAGCGGTTATCGACATGAAGTTCTCGCCCGTAATGTGCGGTTCGGCCTTCAAGAACAAAGGTGTTCAGTCGATGCTTGATGGTGTAATGGCCTATTTGCCTTCGCCTCTCGATATGCCTGCTATCATCGGTACTAACCCCGACAGCGGCGAGGAAATCGAGCGTCACCCTGACAACGATGAGCCTTTTACTGCGCTGGCATTTAAGATTGCTACTGACCCTTTCGTAGGTCGTTTGTGCTTCTTCCGCTGCTACAGCGGGGTGCTGGATGCTGGTTCATACGTGTTCAACAACCGCACTGGCAAGAAAGAGCGTATCTCGCGTTTGATGCAGATGCACTCCAACAAGCAGAACCCTATCGACAAGATCCAAGCTGGTGATATTGCTGCCGGTGTGGGTTTCAAAGATATCAAGACGGGTGATACGCTAACCGATGAGAAGTCGCGCATCGTGCTTGAGTCGATGTCGTTCCCTGAGCCTGTTATCGGCTACGCCATTGAGCCTAAAACTCAGGCTGACGTTGATAAGATGGGTATGGCGATTGCCAAACTTGTGGAAGAAGATCCTACCCTCGTGGTACAGACTGACCCTGAGACAGGCCAGACTGTACTGAAAGGTATGGGTGAGCTTCACCTCGAAATCATCATCGACCGTATGCGTCGTGAATTCAAGGTGGAAATCAACCAAGGTGCTCCAATGGTTGCTTACAAGGAAGTTCTCACCAAAACGGTTGAACACCGTGAGACTTACAAGAAGCAGACTGGTGGTCGTGGTAAGTTCGGTGACATCGTATTCGAACTCGGTCCGAAACTGGTTGATCCAGAGAAGCCAGGCTTGGAGTTTGTGAACGACATCACTGGTGGTGTTATCCCTCGCGAATTCATTGCACCAGTTCAGAAAGGCTTCGAAGAAGCTATGAAGAATGGTCCGTTGGCAGGCTTCCCAATTGAAGCTATGCGTGTTCGTCTGTTCTTTGGTTCCTACCACGATGTTGACTCGGACGCTCTGTCGTTCGAACTCGCAGCTCGCGGTGGATTCCGTGAGGCAGGTAAGAAAGCTGGTCCGAAATTGCTCGAGCCTATCATGGCTGTAGAAGTAGTTTCGCCAGACGAGTACACCGGTCCAGTAACGGGTGACTTGAACCGTCGTCGCGGTATCATGAAAGGCATGGACACCAAAGGTGGTGCTCAGGTTATCAAGGCTGACGTTCCACTGTCGGAATTGTTCGGCTATGTGACTTCGCTACGTACGATTTCTTCAGGTCGTGCTTCGGCTTCCTTGACTTTTTCGCACTACGATCAGGTGCCGCAAAACTTGGCTGACGCCATCATCGCTAAGCAAAAGGGTAACGCTATCCGCTAATCCGCTTTCACAAACAAGACATGAACCAGAAAATTCGCATCAAACTCAAATCCTACGACCACAACTTGGTGGACAAATCGTCGGAGAAGATTGTGAAGGCGGTGAAGGCTACGGGCGCTATCGTAAGCGGCCCCATTCCATTGCCGACCGACAAAGAGAAATTCACTGTTCTCCGTTCCCCCCACGTGAACAAGAAGTCGCGTGAGCAATTCCAGCTCTGCACATACAAGCGTCTGGTTGACATCTACTCGACTTCGTCGAAGACGGTAGATGCACTGATGAAGCTTGAGTTGCCAAGCGGCGTTGACGTTGAAATCAAAGTCTGAGGACTGAGTTTGTCGACTAATTAGGTAATACCCTACTGACTTTCGAGTTGGTAGGGTATTTTCTTTTACAAGCCGGGAATGAATACTTCTTAAGGCTGGTTGGAAAAACCCAATTAGTTGGCACTAACAGGCTCATGACAAAGCATAAGTTTAGAGCTAAAGTCGTGACAGTGAAAATATTTAAGAATGACGTTGTTAATTCTCGTAACAATTTCCTAGCTTTGCACTCCCATTACGAAAACGCCACTCAGGCGTTTTCTTCTGCGTCTTTTACTAAACAAAAACAGAATGCCTGGCATCATCGGTAAAAAGATCGGTATGACAAGCCTCTTCACTCCGGACGGGAAAAACATCCCTTGCACGCTCATCGAAGCGGGTCCGTGCGTAGTGACGCAGGTTAAGACTACTGAGAAGGACGGCTACACGGCTATCCAGCTCGGGTACGGCGAGAAAAAAGCAAAGAACACCACCAAAGCATTGGCTGGTCACTTCGCAAAAGCCGGTACTACCCCCAAGAAAAAATTAGTTGAATTTCGCCTCGATGCAGAGTCTACGTATGCTGCTGGTGCTGAAATCAACGCTTCCCTCTTCGAGGAAGGTGAATTTGTTGACGTAGTAGGCACCTCGAAAGGCAAAGGCTTTCAAGGTGTTGTTAAGCGTTACAACTTCGCTGGTGTAGGCGGCCAGACCCACGGTCAGCACAACCGTTTACGTCACCCTGGTTCTATCGGTGCCTGCTCGTGGCCTTCGCGCGTATTCAAAGGAATGCGCATGGGTGGCCGCATGGGTAACGACCGGGTGAAAGTGCAGAACCTGAAGGTGATGCGCGTGGTAGCCGACAAGAACCTCATCCTGGTGAGCGGTTCGATTCCCGGTGCCAAGAACTCTTTCGTGGTCCTGGAAAAATAACCTTGAAGATGGAACTGTCAGTATATAACATCAAGGGTGAAGACACCGGTCGCAAGGTAACGCTGCCGGAAGCCGTATTCGGCTTGGAGCCCAACGAGCACGTGATGTATCTCGACGTGAAGCAATACTTGGCCAATCAGCGCCAGGGTACGCACAAGTCGAAGCAGCGCAATGAAGTGCACGGTACTACCAAGAAGCTGAAGAAGCAAAAAGGCACCGGTGGTGCTCGGGCCGGCAGCATGAAGTCGCCAGTGTTCATCGGTGGCGGCCGTGTATTCGGTCCTGAGCCCCGTGACTACGGCTTCAAGCTCAACAAAAAAACCAAGCGTCTTGCTCGTCTATCGGCTCTTTCGAGCTTGGCTAAAGACGGCAAAGTAGCCCTCGTGGAAAACATCACGCTGTCGGCTCCTAAGACCAAAGACTTCCTCAGCATCCTAAACGGCCTCAAGCTGAACAACGGCAAGAAAACGTTGCTAGTGACTGGCGAAGTAGACAAGAACGTAGTTCTGTCGGCTCGTAACATTCAGCGCGTAACCGTGGCTACGCCCGTTGCCCTGAACACACACGATCTGCTGAACACGGACACGCTGCTGCTGTCAGAGGACGGCCTGAAGTCGCTTGAACAACTTTATACCGTCGCTGAGTAATGAGCACACTGAAGAAACCAATCGTGACCGAGAAGGCCACGGGCCTGAATGAAAAAGGTCAGTACGTTTTCGAAGTAGAGCGTACTGCGAACAAGGTTCAGATCAAGAAAGACATCGAGCAGTTCTACGGCGTAACGGTTGTTGGCATCAGCACCATGCGTACGAACGGCAAGATCAAATCTAAGTTCACGAAGGGTGGGTCCATCTCGGGCCGTCGCGCCCACGGCAAGAAAGCCGTCGTGACCGTGAAAGAAGGCGACGTTATCGACTTCTACAACGGCATCTAGCCTTCGCCTTTCTGCAAAAGAAAATTCCTTAAGCAAGAGTAATGGCACTCAAACAACTAAGACCAACATCACCGGGTCAGCGCTTCCGTATCGCCCCGACGTTCGACGAGATTACGACGTCGACGCCGGAGAAGTCGCTGTTGGCACCCATGAAAAACTCCGGTGGCCGCAACAACTCTGGTAAAATGTCGAACCGCTACATCGGCGGTGGACACAAAGCAAAGTATCGTATCGTGGACTTCAAGCGTGACAAGGCCAGCGTGCCTGCTACCGTGAAGACCATCGAGTACGATCCAAACCGCACGGCTCGTATCGCCTTGCTTCAGTACGCCGATGGCGAAAAGCGCTATATCATTGCGCCTGCTGGTGTTGAAGTAGGTCGCACGGTTGTATCGGGTTCAGGTGTTGCTCCGGAAGTAGGCAACGCATTGCCACTCCGCGAAATCCCACTCGGTACTATTGTTCACAACATCGAGCTGATGCCCGGTGCTGGTGCAGCAATGGCCCGCTCGGCTGGCACATATGCTCAGCTTGTAGCCCGCGAAGACAAGTACGCCACTTTGAAATTGCCTTCTGGTGAGATGCGCATGGTTCTCGTAACCTGCATGGCTACCGTTGGTACCGTATCGAATGGTGACCACATGAACGTACGTCTCGGCAAAGCCGGTCGTAACCGTTGGTTAGGTCGTCGTCCGCGCGTTCGTGGTGTTGCAATGAACCCTGTTGACCACCCAATGGGTGGTGGTGAAGGTAAATCGTCGGGTGGTCACCCACGTAGCCGTAACGGTATCTTCGCTAAAGGTCAGAAGACCCGCAACAAGAATAAGTACTCAGAGCAGCTCATCGTTAATCGCAAAGGCAAGAAATAACCAATGGCACGTTCACTAAAAAAAGGGCCGTACATTGATTTTCGGCTCGAGAAAAAAGTAACGACGATGGAAGAGTCGGGCAAGAAGGCCGTCATCAAGACTTGGTCGCGCCGCTCGATGATCTCTCCAGACTTCGTTAGCCACACCTTCGCGGTGCACAATGGCAATAAATTCATCCCGGTATACGTGACCGAAAACATGGTCGGTCATAAGCTCGGCGAGTTCGCTCCAACGCGCAACTTCCGTGGCCACGTAGCCAAGAAAGATAAAGGCAAACGCTAAGATGGAAGCAAGAGCTAAACTAAGTAATGTTCCTACCTCGCCGCGCAAGATGCGCTTGGTAGCCGACATGGTACGTGGTCAGAAAGTGACCCGCGCCTTGGGCTTGCTGAAATTCGAAGCCAACTCAGGTGCCGAGCGTATCGAGAAACTGTTGCTTTCGGCTTTGGCCAACTGGCAGCAGAAAAACGAAGACGAGCGCATCGAGGATGCCAATCTCTATATCAAGGAGATTTTCGTGGACGAAGGACGTCAGTTGAAGCGTCTGCGCCCTGCTCCTCAGGGTCGTGGTCACCGCATCCGCAAGCGTAGCAACCACGTCACTCTTGTGATTGACGCAAAAGTTGAGCGCATTGGGAGCAAAGCAGCTATTGAAGCTGTTGCTGCTACAACTACTGAAGGCAAAGCCACGAAAACTCGTCGTAGCTCAGCCAAGAAATCCACTGAAACTACGGCTCAAGCCTCCGCATAAGCACTATGGGACAGAAAGTAAATCCGGTTGGCTTCCGTCTAGGCGTCATCAAAGGATGGGACTCGAACTGGTACGGCGGCAAGGACTTTGCCGACAAACTAGTTGAGGACGAAAAAATCCGCAAATATATCCTCGCTCGTATCCCGAAGGGTGGCATCAGCCGCATCGTTATCGAGCGTACCCTCAAGCGCATCACTATCACTATCAACACGGCTCGTCCGGGTGTGGTAATCGGTAAAGGTGGCGCTGAGGTTGACAAGATCAAGGACGAGCTGAAGCAGATCACCAGCAAGGACGTTCAGATCAACATCTTCGAAATTAAGCGTCCGGAACTTGACGCCAAGCTGGTAGGGGAGAGCATCGCTCAGCAGTTACAAGCTCGTATCTCGTTCCGTCGTGCTATGAAGATGTCTATCCAGGCTGCAATGCGTGTTGGTGCCGAAGGCATCAAGATTCAGTGCGGTGGCCGTTTGGGTGGTGCTGAAATCGCCCGTTCCGAGCAGTACAAAGAAGGCCGTACGCCGCTGCACACGTTGCGCGCTGACATCGACTACGCTTTGTCTGAAGCTCAGACCGTGTATGGCAAAATTGGCATCAAGGTATGGGTGATGCGTGGTGAGGTATTCGGCAAGCCCGACCTTTCCCCAAATCAGGTTCCTGCCAACCAAGGCAACGAGACCCGCGGTGGTAATGAGCGCGGCCCACGTGGTGAGCGTGGCGACCGTGGCGGTGACCGTGGCCCACGTCGTGACCGGGGTGGCGACCGTGGCGGTGAGAACCGCGGCGGTGGTGCTGGCGCAGGTGACAACCGTGGTGGTGGCAATGCTGGCCCACGTCGTAATGGTCCTGCCGGTGGCGGCAACCGTGGTGGCGGTGGTGCTCCACGTCGCTAGTCCTTTTCCTTCTTCTGAATTTCAATTTTAATAAATCATGTTACAACCGAAAAGGACCAAGTATCGCAAGATGCAAAAGGGTCGCGTGACAGGTCTCGCCTTCCGCGGCAGCTCCATAGACTTCGGTTCCTTCGCTATCAAATCGTTGGAAGTAGCTTGGATTACGGCTCGCCAGATTGAGGCTGCTCGTATCGCTATGACCCGCGCTATGAAGCGTGAAGGGCAAGTATGGATCCGTATTTTCCCAGACAAGCCAATTACCAAGAAGCCTGCTGAAGTGCGGATGGGTAAGGGTAAAGGTTCCCCCGAGTATTGGGTAGCCTGCGTGAAGCCTGGTACCATCATGTTTGAATCGGACGGCGTATCGCTGGAAGTGGCTCAGGAGTCGCTCCGTCTGGCTGCTCAGAAGTTGCCAGTTCGGACTCAGTTTGTTGTTCGTCGCGACTACGTAGAAAGCAAGTAAGATGAAGAACACTGAAATCCTGGCCCTCTCGGACGAGGCCCTGAACGAACAAATTAAGACCGAAAAAGCCAATGGTCAGTCGCTGCGTTTCGCGCATGCTATTTCCCCATTGGAAAACCCAGGTCGTTTGAAAACTAGCCGCAAGAACGTCGCCCGTTTGCTGACTGAGCAGACCCGTCGGAAGAACGAGCAGGCTACTAACACTGCTAACTAACGATGGCAAGCAACGAAGAGCAGCAGGCAACATCCGCCGTTGAGCGGAATCTGCGCAAAGAAATCATCGGGCGCGTGACCTCTGCTAAGATGGACAAATCCATCACTGTAATAGTGGAGAGCAAAATGAAACACCCGATCTACGGTAAGTTCGTTACCAAGTCGACCAAGTTCATGGCTCACGACGAGAATAACGAATGTGGCGAAGGCGATACTGTTCGCATTATGGGCACTCGTCCATTGAGCAAGAACAAGCGCTGGAGATTGGTCGAAATTGTAGAACGCGCCAAGTAAGATGATACAGCAAGAATCCCGTCTGACCGTCGCTGATAACAGCGGCGCCAAAGAAGTTCTCTGCATTCGTGTCCTCGGTGGCACGGGCAAGAAATACGCCAGCGTAGGCGACAAGATTGTAGTTGCAATCAAATCGGCTATCCCTTCTGGTAACGCTAAAAAAGGCACTGTATCGAAAGCAGTTGTAGTTCGCACGAAGAAAGAGATTCGTCGTAAAGACGGTTCTTATATTCGTTTCGATGACAACGCTGCGGTACTGCTCAACAACAACGATGAGCCCCGCGGTACCCGCATCTTCGGCCCAGTAGCCCGCGAACTGCGTGAAAAGCAGTTCATGAAGATTGTTTCGCTCGCTCCTGAAGTTCTCTAAGCAATGGCAACGAAAACCAAAGACAAAAAGCCTGCGAAACTGCACGTGAAAACTGGTGATACCGTTTTGGTTATTGCTGGTGATGAAAAAGGCAAAACCGGCGTTATCAAGTCGGTGAACCGCACCACGGAGCGTGTTATCGTAGAAGGCCTGAACCTAGTTACTAAGCACAACAAACCAAGTGCAAAGAATCCCCAGGGTGGCATCACTAAGATCGAAGCTGGTATTCACGTGAGCAACGTGAAGGCAGTGGAAGCTCCAAAAGCCTAATTCGGTACGACGACAATGGCACGACTCAAAGAGAAATATAATAAGGAAGTAATACCGGCGCTCCAGGAGAAATTCCAGTTCAAGAGCATCATGCAGGTACCACGCATCACCAAGATCTGCATTAACCGCGGTATTGGTGCTGCCGTAGCTGACAAGAAGCTGGTGGACAATGGTGTGGATGAGCTGTCGACTATCACTGGTCAGAAAGCTGTTCCAACTATAGCCAAGCGTTCGGTTTCGAACTTTAAGCTGCGTGAGGGGATGCCAATTGGCGCCCGTGTAACGTTGCGCGGTGAGCGGATGTACGAGTTCATGGACCGTCTATTGACGGTTGCTCTACCCCGCGTACGTGACTTCAAAGGTATCAACGATAAAGGCTTCGACGGCCGTGGTAATTATACCTTAGGCGTTAAGGAGCAAATTATCTTCCCTGAAATTTCGATCGATAAGATTAAGTCGATTTCGGGTATGGATATTACTTTCGTAACGAGCGCCGAAAACGACGAGCAGAGCTATGAGCTTCTCAAAGCTTTCGGTATGCCTTTCGCTAACGCCAAGAAACAAAACGACTAATGGCTAAGGAATCAGCAAAAGCAAGAGCGCGCAAGCGCATCGCTCTGGTTGCCCGCTACGCCGAGAAGCGCAAGGCGCTGAAGGCCGCTGGTGACTACGAAGGTTTGGACAAGTTGCCCCGTGACTCTTCGCCTGTGCGTTTGCACAACCGCGACTTGATCGACGGCCGTCCCCGTGGTTACATGCGTAAGTTCGGCATTAGCCGTGTACGTTTCCGCGAAATGGCCTTAGCAGGTAAGATCCCCGGCGTAACAAAGTCCAGCTGGTAATTTGTTACCTATTGCTTCTTAGCTATTGCTAGAAGTAATGATACTTGGCAGGTTGCCGAGAGAAACCATTGGCCGCTCCCGCAAAGACGAGCCAAGAAGTCTTAAACGAAAATTTCACTGCTGTCTTTCGGCAGCAGTGAAATTTTCATATCTTTGCGGCTCCCTAAAAAAGGGCGCCTCTTTTTTTACCCTGAAATGAACACAGATCCAATTGCCGATTACCTGACCCGGGTGCGCAATGCCATAAAGGCAAACCACCGGGTAGTAGAGATTCCGGCCAGCAACATCAAGAAGGAAATCACGAAGGTGCTCTACAAGAAGGGCTACATTCAGAGCTATCGTTTTGACGATGCTGCAGTACAAGGCACGATCAAAATCGCGCTGAAATACAACCCTGCCACCAAGCAGCCAGCTATTACAAAGCTGGAGCGTGTGAGCTCACCTGGTTTGCGTACTTACGCCCCAGTTGACAACATGCCCCGCGTACTGAGCGGTTTGGGTATTGCTATCCTCTCTACTTCGAAAGGGGTAATGACGGAAAAAGAAGCTAAAGCCGAGAACGTGGGCGGCGAAGTGCTGTGCTACGTTTACTAATCGACAAGAACTAGATATGTCACGCATTGGTAAACTGCCCATCAGCCTGCCCTCCGGTGTTCAGGTTGAAGTGAGCAAAGAAAACGAAGTAACTGTAAAGGGTCCTAAGGGTACTCTCTCAGTTCCGGTTGACCGCGACATTACGGTTACACAAGCCGACGGTCAGTTGGTAGTTGAGCGTCCTACCGAGCAAAAGCGCCACAAGGCAATGCATGGTTTGTACCGCTCGCTCCTCAATAACTCCATTCAAGGAGTTAGCACTGGTTACGAGCACAAACTGGAATTGGTAGGTGTAGGTTACAAAGCTGCAATGGCTGGTACTACACTTGAACTCTCTTTGGGTTATTCGCACAACATCTTCTTGGCTCTGCCAAAAGAAGTAACCGCTACTGCTGTAACCGAGAAAGGTAAGAACCCTATTGTCACGTTGAACAGCATTGATAAGCAACTGCTCGGCCAGGTGGCCGCTAAGATTCGTTCGTTGCGCAAAGTTGAGCCATACAAAGGCAAAGGCGTGCGCTTCGTGGGTGAGCAGATTCGTCGTAAGGCTGGTAAAACAGCTTCGAAATAATAACAGATCATGGCTTTCGATAAAGCAACTAGAAGAAAACGGATCCAGCGCATCATCCGCACCAAGGTGGCTGGCACGTCCGAGCGTCCACGTCTGTCAGTGTTTCGCAGCAATACGGGCATTTATGCTCAGATTATTGACGATACAACTGGTCACACGTTGGCGTCTGCTTCCTCGAAGCACGTTTCGGTGGAAGGGGGCAACGGAGTCGCCCTCGCTGCCGCAGTCGGCAGAGAAATTGCCGCCCGTGCTACAGGAAAAGGAATTTCGAAAGTGGTATTTGACCGTTCTGGTTATCTCTACCACGGCCGCGTAAAATCATTGGCAGAAGGAGCCCGCGAAGGCGGCCTCAATTTCTAAGAATATGGCCCAAGACAACAACAACCGCGGCGGCCAAGGCCAAAACCGTGAACGTGGTGGCAACCGTGAGCAACAAGCTCCCCGTGCCGGCGAATCTGATCTGAAAGAGAAGGTAGTAGCTATCAACCGCGTAGCTAAAGTAGTGAAAGGCGGTCGACGCTTCAGCTTCTCCGCTATTGTAGTAGTAGGTGACGGTAATGGCACTGTAGGCTACGGCCTCGGCAAAGCCAACGAAGTAACCGACGCTATTGCTAAAGGCATTGACGACGCGAAGAAGAACTTAGTGCGTGTACCTCTTTACAAGCACACTGTGCCTCACGTAATGGAAGGCAAGTACTCTGGCGGTTTCGTATTGGTACAGCCAGCTGCTGCTGGTACTGGCGTAATTGCAGGTGGTGCTATGCGTGCTGTGTTTGAAAGCGCTGGTATCAAAGATGTACTGGCTAAGTCTAAAGGTTCGTCGAACCCACACAACGTGGTAAAGGCTACTTTTGATGCTCTGCTGAAGATGCGTGACCCAATGCAAATTGCTCAGGCTCGTGGCATCACTCTCGCCCAAGTTTTTAACGGTTAATAAACAATGGCGCAGATCCAGATTAAACTTGTAAAGAGCGTTATTGACCGCCCTGAGCGTCAGAAGCGCACGATTAAGGCCCTCGGCCTTGGTAAAATCGGCAGTACCAAAGAGGTAGAAAACACTCCTCAGGTAGCTGGTATGGTAGCTGCAGTGCAGCACCTGTTGGAAGTAACCGTACTCTAGGATATCCCGACCATGAATCTCAGCAATCTCCAACCCGCCGAAGGCTCAACGCGCAACAATAAGCGTCTTGGCCGTGGTACGGGTTCCGGCCGTGGCGGCACTTCGACGCGCGGTCACAAAGGCCAAAAGTCCCGTTCGGGCTATTCCAAAAAGTCAGGTTTCGAAGGTGGCCAAATGCCGCTACAGCGCCGCGTACCTAAGTTCGGTTTCAAAAACATCAACCGGATTGAGTACAAGGCAGTTAACCTAGACGTACTGGCTGGTCTAACTGAAAACAGTGCTACCACTACGCTTGACAGTGCTTTCTTCGTGTCGGCTGGTTTGGCTTCGAAAAGCGCCAAGATCAAAGTTCTAGGCCGTGGCGAAATCACCAAGGCTTTAGAAGTTCACGCTCACGCTTTCTCGAAATCAGCTATTGAAGCTATTGAGAAAGCTGGGGGTAAAGCTGTGACGCTGTAAAGCAAGACTGGCAATGAACAAGTTCATCACTACGATCAAGAACATTTTTGCGATTGAAGATCTGCGTATGCGGATCTTCAATACGCTTTTCTTCATTGCCATATACCGGTTAGGTTCTTTCGTCGTGCTGCCGGGCGTTGATGCAACTCGCCTCAAGACAGGTGGTGCATCAGGGGTGTTTGGCATTCTAGATACGCTGCTCGGCGGTGCATTTAGCAATGCTTCCATCTTTGCCTTAGGCATCATGCCTTACATCTCGGCTTCTATTGTGTTGCAATTGCTCACAATAGCAGTACCATATTTCCAAAAGCTTCAAAAAGAAGGAGAGTCGGGCCGGAAGAAGATTAATCAGTATACACGTATTCTCACCATCCCTATTGTGATGGCGCAGTCGGTGGGCTTTATTGCCACTATTAACGCGGACGCCATCATCAACCCTGGTACGTTCTTCACCATCACTACGATGTTGATTATCACGGCTGGGACGTTGTTTTGTATGTGGTTAGGTGAAAAAATTACTGATAAGGGTATTGGCAACGGTATTTCCATGATCATCATGATCGGGATTGTTTCCCGTCTGCCAGGCGCTATTATTGGTGAGGCGGCTGCTAAAGGCATGCGCGGTTCATTGATCTTCTTGATTGAACTAGTTGTTCTGTTTTTAGTGGTAATGGCAGTTATCGTGCTAACGCAAGCTGTGCGCCGAATTCCGGTTCAGTATGCTAAGCAGGTAGGTAGTACTGCGCAATTGAACGCGCAACGTCAGTTCATTCCAATGAAAGTGAATGCGGCTGGTGTAATGCCAATCATTTTTGCTCAGTCGTTGATGTTTGTACCCGCTATTCTTGCCTCAGTTTGGCAGAATGACAGCGAAACTGCTAGCTACATCGGCGTCAAGTTTTCGGATTACACGTCGTGGCAGTACAACTTAGTTTTTGCTACCCTCATCATTGTTTTCACGTATTTCTATACTGCCATCAGTGTCAATCCTAATCAGATTGCGGATGACTTAAAGAGAAGCGGTGGTTTCGTGCCTGGTGTTAAACCTGGTCGTGATACTTCAGAATACATTGATGAGGTATTGACTCATATTACTTTGCCTGGCGCTGTTGCTCTGGCATTGATTGCGATTTTCCCGTCGCTTGCTTTGTTAGCTGGCATAACCCGCCCTTTCTCGGCCTTCTATGGCGGTACTTCACTTATCATTATGGTAGGGGTGGTATTGGATACGCTTAACCAGGTAGAAAGCTACTTGCTGATGCGTCACTATGATGGTATGATGAAGACAGGCAAGTTGCGTGGCCGTTCGCAGAACATAGCTATGGCATCTTAATCAGTCATGATTGTTTACAAGACTGAGGAAGAAATAGAGCTTATTAAAGCTAGCGCGAAAGTGTTAGCCCAAGCTCATGGAGAAGTTGCTAGCTTAATTCGAGAAGGAGTAACAACGCGAGAGCTAGACCAGCGCGCGGAGGAGTTCATTCGCGACCATGGTGGGCAGCCTTCTTTCAAGGGTTATAACGATTTCCCTTACAGTCTCTGCATATCTCCTAATGCTGTAGTGGTCCATGGTTTTCCAGGAGACCATGTGTTGAAAAGCGGCGATATTATTTCAGTTGACTGCGGAGTACTGCTTAATGGTTACCATTCAGATAGCGCTTACACTTACTCAATAGGAGAAGTGGAGCCGGAAGTACTCCGACTTCTAGAGGAGACTAAGAAGTCGTTGTATCTCGGTATCGAGCAAGCAGTGGCTGGCAACCGAATGGGCGACGTTAGCTATGCCATTCAAAACCACGTTGAGAAACAAGGTTATGGAGTGGTTAGGGAACTTGTTGGCCACGGGATTGGTAAGAAGCTGCACGAGCGACCTGAAGTACCTAATTACGGTAAACGTGGTGCAGGGCTAAAGTTGCAAACAGGGTTAGTTCTTGCCATTGAGCCAATGGTGAACCTAGGAAAGAAGGATGTAGTGCAAGAGAAAGATGGCTGGACCATCCGAACTAAAGACTACAAGCCATCAGCGCATTTCGAGCATACCGTAGTAATACGAAAAGACAAAGCGGAGATTCTTACCTCCTTTGAATACATAGAAAAAGCCTTACAGTAGCCTTATGGCCAAACAAACTTCCATTGAGCAAGACGGAGTCATCCTGGAAGCCCTTTCTAACGCTATGTTCCGTGTGGAACTGGAGAATGGTCACCAACTGATTGCTCACATTTCGGGCAAGATGCGGATGCACTACATCAAGATTTTGCCGGGAGATAAGGTTAAGTTAGAAATGTCACCCTACGATCTGTCGAAGGGACGAATTGTGTACCGTTACAAATAAACCGACGACATGAAAGTCAAAACGTCCGTCAAGAAGCGTAGCGTTGATTGCAAAATCATCCGCCGCAAAGGCAAGCTCTACGTCATCAACAAAAAGAACCCGCGCTATAAGCAGCGTCAAGGGTAGTAGCACCAGACTTTTTAATAAAGCACATGGCTCGTATTGCAGGGGTAGATATCCCAGATAACAAGCGCGGCGAAATCGCGCTGACCTACATTTTCGGCATTGGCCGTCCTTCTGCTCAGCAGATCCTCACCAAAGCAGGCGTTGACCTAAACAAAAAGGTGAAAGATTGGACTGAAGCTGAGGCTGGCGAAATCCGCGGCGTGATTGCCGCTGAGTTTAAGACCGAAGGTGTGCTGCGCTCAGAAGTGCAGTTGAACATCAAACGCCTCATGGACATCGGTTGCTACCGGGGTCTGCGTCACCGCAAAGGTCTGCCTGTTCGTGGTCAGCGTACCAAGAACAATTCGCGTACCCGCAAGGGCAAGCGTAAAACCGTTGCTGGCAAAAAGAAGGCTACTAAATAAACCGTAGCGGGAATCGATACCTACTTTGATATTCTTGAAGTAGGTATCAACACCTTCCGCGCATTTTCGCGATAACCAAATGGCACAAAAAAGAAAAGACAAAGCCAAGAAGCGCGTTGTCGTTGTTGAGCCAGTAGGCCAAGTACACATCAAGGCTTCGTTCAACAACATCATCATCTCCATCACCAACAATAATGGCCAAGTTATTTCTTGGGCTTCTGCTGGTAAGATGGGCTTCCGCGGCTCTAAAAAGAATACGCCTTACGCTGCTCAGATGGCTGCCACCGATTGCGGTAAAGTAGCTCATGATTTGGGTATGCGCAAAGCCGAAGTGTTTGTTAAAGGTCCGGGCGCTGGTCGTGAATCGGCTATCCGTACGCTGGGTAACGTGGGTATTGAGGTAACGACCATCAAGGACGTGACGCCGCTGCCCCACAATGGCTGCCGTCCTCCTAAACGTCGTCGCGTATAATTATCTGAACTGGCAAGCTTAGTGTTTGCCTCCGGTGTCGGGTTTCTGATGCACCTTTTCTATTTAGTAAGGTACATCCAAGAAGCCCGACACGCGCAGTTCAACCCCCTCAAAACTCAACAACCCCGAAATGGCACGTTATACCGGTCCAAAAACCAAGATTGCCCGTCGCTTTGGTGAGCCAATCTTCGGCCCAAGCAAGGCGCTCACCAAAAAAGCGTATCCTCCTGGCCAGCATGGCCGTGGTCGTCGCAAAAAGCAAAGCGAGTACGCTGTCCAGTTGATGGAGAAGCAGAAAGTTAAATATATGTACGGCGTGCTCGAGAAACAATTCGAGAACTTGTTCCATAAAGCAGCCACTATGCCCGGCATTACCGGTGACAACCTGTTGGCTTTGCTGGAATCACGCCTCGACAATACCGTATACCGCTTAGGCATTGCCACAACGCGTCGTGCTGCCCGTCAATTGGTATTGCATAAGCACGTTACTGTAAATGGTGAAATCGTGAACATTGCTTCTTATAAGCTCCGTGCTGGCGACATCGTTGCAGTACGCGAGAAGTCGAAGTCGTTGGAGGCTATTACCACTAGCTTGAGCGCTCGTAATGCTCGCGCTTTCTCGTGGTTGGAATGGGACGGCAAGGAAATGGCTGGTAAATTCATCAGCGCTCCTTCGCGTGAGTTGATTCCGGAAAAAATCACGGAGCAGCTTATCGTCGAGTTGTACTCGAAGTAATCTTGATGTTGGCCTGTATACACGGGTCACCTTCTTACTTCGACTTTCTTTAAATGGATTCAAGTATTGGGTAGTGGGTACTGAGAGCTTTTCCAAGCCTCTATATCCAATACCCATTACTCAATACTAAAACCGCCCCAACTTATGTCAATCTTAGCTTTTCAAATGCCGGAGAAGGTAGTAATGGAGAAATCCGACGACTTCTACGGGACGTTTGAATTTAAACCGCTGGAGAAAGGCTACGGCGTCACGATCGGCAACGCGTTACGCCGTATCCTGCTGTCGTCGCTGGAGGGCTATGCCATCACGTCGGTTCGCACCAGCAGCGTTCTGCACGAGTTCATGACCATTGAGGGTGTGATTGAGGACATGTCCGAAATCATCCTCAACTTGAAGCAAGTGCGCTTCAAAAAGGTTAGTGATGCTATCGAGGATAAAATCACCGTTCGCATCAAAGGCCAAGAAACATTCACTGCTGGTGACATCAATAAGTTCACCAACGGTTTCGAGGTTTTGAATACCGACCTCGTTATCTGTCACATCGACCCTTCGGTAGAGCTGGAGTTTGAGTTTTCTATTCAGAAAGGGCGTGGTTACGTGCCTGCTGAAGAGAACAAGCCAGCTGACCAGGTATTTGGGCAGATTGCAATTGATGCTATTTTTACGCCTATCAAAAACGTAAAATATAGCATCGAGAATACTCGTGTAGAACAGAAAACCGACTACGAGAAGCTTCTTATAGAAATTCACACGGACGGTTCTATTCACCCAGAGGAAGCACTGAAAGGTGCTGCCAACATTTTGATCCAACACTTCATGCTGTTCTCGGACAGCACCATGACCTTCGAAACGGCCAAGGCTGAAGAAGAAGAGACTGTGGACGAAGAAACGCTGCACATGCGTAAGGTTCTGAAGACGCCACTGGCGGATATGGATCTGAGTGTACGCGCTTACAACTGCCTCAAGGCTGCCGACATTAAGACCCTTGGTGACCTAGTGCAGTTGGATATGTCGGACATGATGAAGTTCCGCAACTTTGGTAAAAAGTCGCTAACTGAGCTGGAAAACCTCGTAGAGGAAAAAGGCTTGAACTTCGGCATGGATTTGAGCAAGTATAAGCTCGACGAAGAATAAATTTTATAGGTGCTCTCCTTACTAAAGTTTCGGCTTGTAAGGAGAGCACCTTTTTTTGCCCATTCATTTTTTCATTAGTGAGCCCTAGGGGCAACGGTTCTAATGAGAAGGCTCCTTAGACGGGAAGCCTTCCGCCGTGGTCGTCGTTCGCAAGCTCACACATTTCCCCTTTATTATGCGTCACGGTAAAACCATCAACCACCTCGGCCGCACAGCTTCGCACCGCAATGCTATGCTAGCTAACATGGCTTCGTCTCTGATCATGCACAAGCGTGTGACGACCACTGTAGCTAAGGCCAAAGCTCTACGTCAGTTTGTAGAGCCCCTGCTCACCAAATCTAAGAACGATACAACTCATTCTCGTCGTACGGTATTCTCGGTACTGGAGAACAAAGAGACCTTGAAAGAACTGTTCGGTGACGTAGCAGCGAAAATTGCTAACCGTCCCGGTGGATATACCCGCATCATTAAGTTGAGCCAGTCTCGCCTTGGTGACAACGCCGAGATGTGCATCATCGAACTCGTAGATTACAACGAGACGTTGTTGGAAGCCAAGAATGCTGGTGAAGCCAAAACTACGGCTACCACTCGTCGTTCACGTGGCAAGAAGAAAGCTACTACCGCTACGGCTGGTGAAGGTCAGTCTTCGGCTGAAGTAGTAGCTGACGCTCCTGTCGCTGCTGCCCCTACTACAGAAGTATCTGCTCCAGAAGATACCGCTACGGATACGCTAAAAGAAGGCGAAACCCGTGACGAGAAGAAAGACGAAGAGTCTGCGTCGTAAGTTGAGTTCTTGACAACTGATTTGAAAAGGGACGTGCCAGATGGTACGTCCCTTTTTTATGCCTGAATTTTGACGTTGCAGAATGTGCTTTGGGAACGTGAAAGATGGCAAAAGGGCGGCAGCTCTTTTATGAATTCCTTACCTTGGCGCCACAAACCCTGTGTGAATGCCGAACCGCTGCGGTAGCTTGTTTCGCAGTTACTACCTTTCTTCAACCTCATTCTTTCCATTATGAGCATCATCACTGCCATTCATGCCCGTCAAATTTTTGATTCGCGCGGCAATCCAACTGTAGAAGTGGACGTGACCACCGATAGCGGCACTGTAGGCCGCGCAGCTGTGCCATCGGGTGCCAGCACCGGTAAGCACGAAGCTGTAGAGCTGCGCGACGATGACAAGAGCATGTACATGGGCAAAGGCGTGCTCAAAGCAGTTGAGAACGTGAACAGCCAGATTGCCGAAGAGCTGATTGGCTTTTCAGTGTTCGAACAAGGCTTGCTTGATAAGATCATGCTAGAGCTTGATGGCACATCTAACAAGGCAAACCTTGGCGCTAATGCCATCCTAGGTGCTTCATTGGCTATTGCTCGTGCGGCTGCACAAGAGGCTGGGATGCCACTTTACCGCTATGTAGGTGGGGTTGGGGCAACCACGCTGCCAGTACCCATGATGAATATCCTGAACGGTGGTTCGCACGCCGACAACTCTATCGACTTTCAGGAGTTCATGATCATGCCAGTAGGCGCGTCTTCTTTCTCGGAAGCGTTGCGTTGGGGCACTGAGATTTTCCATCACCTCAAAAACGTCTTGAAGAAGCAAGGTTTCAGCACCAACGTGGGTGATGAAGGGGGATTCGCTCCTAACATCAAGTCCAACGAGGACGCCATCAAGATTGTACTTCAGGCTATTGAAACGGCCGGCTACCGCCCTGGTGAAGACGTGATGATTGCCATGGATGCTGCCGTGTCAGAGTTCTACGAAGATGGTGTGTATCACTTCAAGAAAAGCACCGGCGACAAACTGACATCGTCAGAAATGGTGGCTTACTGGACCGATTGGACCAAGAAATACCCTATCATCAGCATCGAGGATGGTATGGACGAAGATGACTGGACGGGTTGGAAAGCACTGACCGACAGCATTGGTTCTACCACGCAGTTGGTAGGAGACGATTTGTTTGTAACTAATGTAACGCGTTTACAACGGGGTATTGACGAGAAGATTGCCAATGCAATCTTGATCAAAGTAAACCAGATTGGTACGCTCACCGAAACTATTGATGCTGTTAATCTAGGTCGCCGCAATGGCTACAAGAGCATTATGAGCCACCGCTCTGGCGAGACCGAAGACAATACAATTGCTGACTTGGCAGTAGCATTGAACACTGGTCAAATCAAGACGGGGTCGGCTTCACGTTCTGACCGGATGGCTAAGTACAACCAACTTCTCCGCATTGAGGAAGAACTAGGTGAGGTAGCGTACTTCCCCGGCCGCAAAATGTAGCACATACCAAACGCTTTTGTAGAAGCGTTTCTATGAAAGGCTCTGTTGTCAGAAGGCAACGGAGCCTTTTTTCATAGTTCGAAAAGCTAGGAGCCAGGTGTAATGCCAGGTTATTTGAATAGAAAAAAATCTATACTTGCTTTTCATTCTGCAGTAAATGCATTTATCTTTGAACCTTGTCTTTTAGTAGTATTCTTATGCGTGTTCCCGGCTTCTTACGCAGCTTCTACTTTTATGTAGGAGTGAGCTTTCTGGTTTGGATGCTTGTATTCGACGCTAACGACTTTGTGAAGCAGTACGATATGTACGCAAAGCTGCAGGAGTTACAGGCCGATCGGAAATATTATTTAGACAATATAGAGACAGTGAAAAAAGAGCGCGCTGAATTATTGAGCAGCCCGGAACTGCTGGAAAAGTTTGCGCGCGAAAACTATATTATGAAACGCCCTAGTGAAGACGTATTTATTCTGGTGCCCCACCAGGACAGTAACTAACCGTCTGCGTCGTCGGACGCACCTTGAATAAAATTCTTGTCAGCCAGCCAGTATGCTTCTAGGTGAAGCGTATGGGCTGGCTTTTTTGTTTTTTTCACTTCTACCTTTTATTGTATGCCCCAACTTTACTTATCTCTTTTACGGCGGACTTATCCGGTGTTCGGGAGCCTATTGCTATTACTGATGTGGGCCCTGCCCGCTACTGCGCAGACGTATTTGCTGCCCACTAGTGGTTCCACATCTTTCACCACGTGCGGTGGAACTCTCTATGATGATGGGGGCGCTAACGGCAACTATTCTCCTAACGTTGACGGTACGGTAACACTTACACCCGCTACGGCAGGTAACAAGATTAGATTACAGTTCACGTCTTTCAACGTAGAGTCATATTACGACAAGCTCTATGTATACGACGGATCCAGCGTAGCTGCTCCGCTCATTGGCGTTTACGATTCACAGAATCCGGGTACACTGTACGCTACTAATGCTGCCGGTACTCTCACCATTCGTCTAACCAGCGACAATGTGGTGCACCTTAGCGGATTCGCGGCTGACATTGCGTGCGTAACTATGATTCCTCAAGCCGACTTGGCCATTCAAGGTGCTTCGGCGCAGCCGTTGGCTATCATCCCTGGTAACTCTCTATCAGTCAACTGTACGATATACAATCTATCGGGCACTACGGCACAGAGTAGCAGTGTGGGGTACTACTTATCAACAGATGCTACACTAAGCTCCAACGATGTACTGCTGGGTAACTCATTTGGCAGCACTCTTGGCGTGAACCAGTCGTCGTATCGGTCGGCCACGCTGGCTGTCCCAGCTTCTACACCTACGGGTGGCTACTACCTGCTGTACGCTGCCGACTATTTGAACGTAGTGAGTGAAAGCAACGAAACCAACAACGTTGCCAGCATCTCGGTGAACGTGGTACCACCTACTATTGATTTGGTGGTGCAGCAAGCCAACGTGTCAACACCGAATACAGCTCCCGGTAACGTGCTTACTCTCTCGTGCTCAATTGCCAATCAGGGCAACGCAACGGCGCCTTTCAGCAGTGTGGGGTACTATCTTTCCACGAATCCGGTACTTGACGCCAACGATGAGTTGCTAACTTCTTCTTTTGGTGGTCAGCTGACCCCTAGCTTCAATCAATTCCGGAACGTTTCAACCAACGTTCCACCTGGTACTGCCCCCGGCAGCTACTACATCTTATTTGCGGCTGATTACCAAAGCGTGGTAAACGAGAGCAACGAGACAAATAACGTGGCAGCGGTGGCCATCACCGTATCGATGCCCAGCGTGGATCTGGTGGTGCAACAGGCTCAACTCAGCCAAACTTCGGTGGTGCCAGGGACCAATATCAGTGCCACAGCGTTTGTTTATAATCAGGGAAACACCACAGCAAATGCTAGTAGCACGGGAGTGTACTTGTCTGCCGATGCTACCTTGAGCGCCAACGACCAGCTGCTGACATCCAGCATGGTGTCCCAGCTAACGACCAACCAAGGGATTACCACTTACCCACAGCTCACAATTCCAAGCAGTACCGCGGCGGGTAGCTATTATGTGCTCTTTGTTGCTGACCATCTGAGCGCGGTAACAGAAACCAATGAAACCAACAACGTTCGTAGCGTGGTGCTTACCGTTGTGGCGCCGGGCGTTGACCTAACTCTCTCGCAGCAGAGCCTTTCACGTACCTCTGCCAGCGCTGGCGTTGCGTTCAATGCCTTTGTTACGATTTTTAACCAAGGCAACTCTACATCCTCAAGTAGCAACGTAGGGTATTACCTTTCCGCAGATAATGTGTTGAGTGCCACCGACGTGCTGTTAAGCGCTTCCACAGGAGGCTCGTTGTTTGCTAACGACTACGGTAGCCGTAATGCTAGCCTTAGTGTTCCAACTGGCACCACGCCTGGTAATTACTTCATCCTGTTCGTGGCCGACCACACGGCGCTTGTCAATGAAACCAACGAGAACAACAACGTGGTATCATTGCCCTTCGTCGTAACGGCACCTTTCAACGGCACTGTAGTTCCTTACACGGGCACAGCCACTATCACCACTTGCGCCACTACTGTATATGACCATGGTGGCACCTCCGATTATTCGGATAACGCAAACGGTACGCTCACCATCAACCCAGGTACAGCCGGTAATAAGGTTCAACTTGTGTTCAGCCTCTTCTCGGTGGAAACCTGCTGCGACGGACTTACGATCTACGATGGTCCGAGCAGCTCGTCGCCAATAATTGGTACCTACGTGGGCAACCCTGGTGTTATCACCGCTACGAACAGCACGGGAGCCCTTACGCTACGATTCACGACAGATGGTAGCGTGGTAAACAGTGGTTTCCAAGCAGCTGTTTCTTGCGTGGCCGCCGGCACTGCAGTGCCTGATTTGGTGCCATCTGTGTTGAATGGCAGTCAAACCATCACAGCTGGCAACTCACTCGCCGTGAGCACCCAAATTGCAAACCAAGGTAGTGCAGTTGCTTTCAGCAGCACAGTGGAGTATTATTTATCAACGAACAGCACGCTCGACAACTCTGATGTACTACTAGGTAGCAGCAATGGTGGTAGCTTGTCGCCCAACCAAACGGCGTTCCGAGGTAGCCAATTTACAATTCCAACTACCACGCCAGCAGGCAGCTACTACATCTTGCACGTAGCCGATCCAAGCAACGCTGTTAGTGAGAGCAACGAAGGCAACAACGTGGCATTCAGCAACCTGTTTGTGTTAGCACCAGCGCAGCCTGACTTAGTTGTTACGCAGGCCGCCTTGTCGAACTATAATGTGATGGCTGGTAATGCTATTACGGCTAGCTGTATATTGTTCAACCAAGGCAGTGCTGTTGCCTCGCAGAGTGCCACGGGTTACTATCTGTCAACTAATACCGTCTTTGATGGCAACGACATTTTCCTAGGAAATTCACAGGCTGGTACGCTGTTCGGTGGTAGTTCGCAGTCAATGGGCACGGCGCTCGTTATTCCTGGTAACACGCCAACCGGCACTTATTACGTGCTGTTCATCGCCGACCACGTGAACGGCATTGTCGAGAGCAACGAAAACAACAACGTTGCCTTCCGCGCCTTCACGATTACGATTGTACAAGGCACACGAGACGAGCAGTTGGCGGGCATGACGTTGAGCGTTTTCCCTAATCCGGCAGCCATAGACAAGCATTTCACGGTGCAGCTGGCAGGTACCGGCAACGGCAAAACTGCTGATTTGACGCTCTATGATGCCTTGGGACGGCAAATAAGCCGGAAGCAGCTAGCGCTCAACAGCCGTATGACCCCGGCTACGTTCGATACGCATGCTTTAAGCCCGGGCATATACGTTCTACGCTTAACTGGCGCAGGTCTCAACGCTACTCGGCGCATTGTAATTGAATAAAGTGCTCTACCAGAGTTGGAAGCTTTTCTGCTAGAACTTCCAACGAGTTAACACGTCGGCGGTGGAGGGATGGTTCAGAAGAGCCAGCCAACCACCGCCGATTTGCGTTGAGGGAACGAGCGGCAGTGCAGTTGAGTTGCCTCGTTATATTTCTCTCGTATATGAAGCAGATAGGTTGGTTTTTCATCGCTAGGTGGGTGGGTAGCCTACTGGTGCTGTTGTTGCTTAGCGTGCCATTAGGCGCCGGAGTGGCTTCTCCAGCGTCGCAACCCTCGCAGATCCAAGCTGCTCGGCAGTTTTTGCTGACCGTATTGCGTGGTGAGTTTGACGTTGCCCACCGAATGCTGGCGCCCGAAGTCGGCTCTGCCTTAACACCTGCGCGGTTCCGGGCTGTAGCCTTGCCTTTGTATGAGCAAGGACGTCACTACGGCCCATCTATTGACTTGTACAAGCTAGGATTCCGGCTTCGCGACGGGCAGCACCCACAGTCGTTTGTCGCGTTTATGTTCAAGGCGGATACATTGGCTGCTCGTCCTAAAGTACAGCTCGACGTCACATTCCGTGATTCCACGGCCCGCCAAGTACTAAGCTTCGGTGTGATACCATTGGCCGCGCCGGTACGATGAATTCGCATAACAGCCACACAAAAAAAGCCCTACTTCTCGCCAGAAGCAGGGCTTTTTATTGAAAGACAGATCAGATAGCCGGATCAGCGGGGGTGTTGGGGTTATTGGTACGCTCTTGCTGCGGATACGGGTAGAAATTGCGGTTTCGTTCTGTAACATTAGCAGGCGGCACCGGCCGCCCGAAACGGCGACTATCATCCAAGCGCAGGCCGCTTAGGTACAGCTCGGCGCAGCGTTGCTTGTACACTTCCAGCAGCAGCGCTTCCACTGTTAGTGGGCCAGAGTAGGCAGGCAGTCCCGCATGCACGCCAAACGGGTCGCCAGTAGCCTGGGTTCGCACGACGTTGATGTCGGTGAGCGCGGCGGCAAGATTAGGCGTAGCAGCGCGCAAATTGGCTTCAGCCCGGATGAGGCGCATTTCATCGGGTAGGTAGGCAGGGATATCAGAATTCAGGGCGGAGAAAAAACCACCTGAACTGCGGATGTTATCTGTAGTGCCATTGTTGGAATCGATCACCACGGGGCCGCTTAAGTAAAAGGCTAGCCGTCCATCATTAGCTTCTACGAGACTAGTAGGTAAGCCTAGGTTGTTGCGTGGCCGAAAGTTGGCACCCGACTGCACTGTAAATTGATAGATTGGATTCGGGTTTTGCGCTGAATAAGTGAAAGCAGAGCGAACGGTTAGGTCGACAAGATTGGCAGCAGTCAAAGCCGCTGCATAGTTGCCAGCCATCAGATTAAAGCGGGCTCGATACGCCTGTACTGTATTAGGCAAATCGAAGCCAACCCGAGTGACAACAGCGGTGAATTCAGGCGAGGAAGGATTGGCACTTAGCTCCTGTGTAGCTAGATCAAGCAGCCGAATAGCTTCTTGCAGTAGTTGCTGGCGCGGCACAAAGCTAGGCCCGACGTAGTTCGGAGAAGCCTCCACGTTGGGTACAGCCGTAAGCGGCGCTTGCTCGAAGCCTAGTGATACACCCGCCAGTGCCGCTGCTTTAAATAAATAAGCATGGGCCAATACTCGGCTGCGCGTGCTGGCGTCGGTGGCTAATACCACCGGAGCAGCAGTAATCAACTGATCGGCCGCTAGGATAACCCGGTAGGGCCGCGCGAACAAAGCCGAAGTATTCGCATTACTTGGCGAAAGTTGTGAGCCGCCTTGCTCCAATTCGGTGATATTGAAAAAGGTGGTAATGCCTTTTACCTCGCGGCTGGTAGCTCCGGTGGTAAGAATAATCGGCTCCAAAGCCGCAGTGGAGTAGAGCTGACGTAAGCCTACACTCAGCGCCAACAAACCTTCGCGCGTCGTTAACGCCCGTTCATCAAGGGCGGCATTGGGATTGGCTAACTCTAGGTCGCAGGCGGTGGCCGTCAGTAGGGTTCCGAGCAGAAAGCCAGCGGCCAGGCGACGTAGCCAGGTTGATGAGTATTGCATATGCATAGGAAGGAAAGGCCGGGAAAGAAATTAGAATGATGCATTGAAGCCCACTGATACAGAACGCGGAATAGGTACTTCCACAAAGTCGAAGCCCCGCACGGCATTGCTCTGGCCAGCGGCACTCACCTCCGGATCGTAGCCACTGTAGTCGGTAATAACCCACAGGTTACGGCCAGCTACCGAAAAGCGCAGATCCCGCATTCCTAGAATCTTGGGTTTGATCAGATAGCTTATTGATGCCTCACGCAATTTGATGAACGAGCCATCCTCAATCCAGCGGTCAAATGTGTTGTAAGTAGCAGTGCTAGTACCCTTGGGCACGTTTCCGCTTAACTCTGCCTCGTATAGCTTCAGCCCACCAAAAATGTCGCGCGAGCCAACGCGTTGGGTGAAGTTGAATACATCGAAATCCTGTTGCGTATCAAACTGTACCCGGAAGGTGAGGCGGTTATCGAGCAAACTAACTTCGTTGATAAGCGAGGCAGTATACCGGGGGTTAGGGTCGCCGAGTACTGTATTGAGCAAGGTGCCCGAAGGCTGGCCGTCGGCGCGGCGTTGCGGCGTGTTCGGAGCGCCAAATGTGCCTTGAATACCTAATTCCCGTTGTGGCAACCCGGCGGGCGTAAGCAACAGGGAGCCGTCAGGGTTACGAGCTGAATAGGTGCCGTAGAAAGTACCCAAAGGCTGGCCTTCAACCCCTGCCACCAACCCAAAGCCGTTGGAGAACGTGACTAGACCATTCGGAATATTAGTAATACGGTTCTTGTTGTGTGAGAACGTGCCAGTAACTGTCCAGCGTACGGATGCTGTTTGCACAGGCGTGCCGCGCACCAGCAGTTCCACTCCACGGTTGCGCATATTCCCAATGTTGTCGAACCGATTGGTGAAGCCGCTGCTGAAGTTCAAGTCGCGCAGCAATAGCAAATCCTCTACCTCTTTGTTGTAGTAAGAAAATTCAATGCCTACTCGGTCGTTGAAAAGACTTAAGTCAGTGCCAATTTCAAATTCCTTTTGCCGCTCGGGCTGCAAGCGGGCATTTCCCTGTTGTGCCGATGTAGACAAGCCAGGTTGGGTACCTAACACCACCGGCAGCAAGTTATTGAGTCGGTCATAGGGCCCAATAGCAGTTAAGTTGCCAGCTTCGCCATAGGAGGCACGTAGCTTGAATTGTGGTACAAAGCGAGCCAGTGGCCCTTCTTTCCAGAAGCCTGCTTCAGATAATAAATAAGAGCCACTGACTTTGGGGTAGTATTGCCTCCGCACGTTGGCCCCATACACAGATGCCTCATCCATCCGAATAGCGCCCGTGAGAAAAAGCTGATTGTAAATCCCAAATGTTTGCTGCGCAAACGCTCCGCGAATGGTGCGTTCAGTACGTGTTTCACCGGCTACCACAGTGCCGCTGGCAGTGGTTTCGATTTCTGGAGCCAGGTTGATGGATTGAATAGCTGTGCTTAGCGCCTGTTCATACTGCAACGTGCCACCCACCGTGGTGGTGCTGGCCAACCATTCTGTGAAATCACGCCGGTAGCCAAGCGTGAGGTCGTTGTTGACCAGCAGTGCGGTCCGGTCGGCACGGCGGGCTAAGCCAGTGGTATAGGTAGGTGCCGTGCTGTTAGTCGGAATAAATCCAGTGGCTAACTGCGTGCTGGCATCGTAGCCGAGTACATAATCTACAGTGAAGCCGGCGAAGGGTGTAAGGTTCAGCTGTGCGTCACCAATAAAGCGTGAAGTGCGTTGCGCAAACTTGAAGCGGTTGATAGCTTCCAGCGGATTAGTGCGTGTGATACTGAGCGCTGTACTCGGGTAGCGCCCGGTTATGGGGTCGCGCTGATTAGGATCAATAAAGTTATTGGAGAAAATAAAGCCCGTCAGGGCCCCGTAAGCTTCATTGATGCCTCCGTTGGGTACCTCGCGGCTTTGGCTGAGCGAATAATTGGCGCCTACACTCAGGCTGGCTTTTGAACCGAGCGTTTGCTGGAGACGAAGCCGCCCACCACCGCGGTTGAAATCAGTGTTGTCGATGATGCCCTGATTGCGGAAGTAATTGCCGGAAGCAAAGTACTTGGTCGTGCTGCTTCCACCTGTTACCGACACGTAATTATCAGTGCCGATAGCCGTTCGGAAAATGTCCTTCTGGTAGTCGTAGCGCTGTACTGGTACCTGGGTCAGGTCAGTATTAGTGGTATTCGTGAAGCGAAACGGGTATTGATTGTAATCGAGAGTTTTTCGGATTTGCGAAGTCAGGAACTGCGACGACACCGTTACCTGAGGGGCACCCTCCTTGCCGCGCTTTGTGAAGATCTGTACCACGCCATTAGAAGCCCGGGAGCCGTAAATAGCCGCGGCGGCGGCACCTTTAATGACCTCTATTCGCTCAATGTCATTAGGGCTGATATCGACGAGACGGTTTTGCGCGTAGCCGCCCAGGTCTAATAGCTGCGGCGAATCATTATTGATGATGACCCCGTCGATGATGTAGAGCGGGTCGGAAGAACCGGCTACGGTACTCGGGCCGCGCAGCCGCACCGAGATACCACCGGCGGGGTTGCCAGAGTTCTGCGTGATTTGAACCCCGGCAAACTTGCCCTGCAAGGCTTGGTCGATCTGCGTTGGTACGGTGGTGCGTAGCTCGTCGCCACTCACGGTGGCAATAGTGTTGCCCAGTTGCTTTTTGCTGGTGGCCACCGACGTACCAGTTACCACTACATCATTGAGGCGTACCAAGTCTTCGGTTAGCCCTACCTCCGGGACGGTGACGGTTGCTTCAGCAGCCAGAGTCACGCTGCGGCGCTGCGGCCGGTACCCGACTGAGCTAACTTCCAGCTGATAGGTTCCGGGGGCTAGGCTGGCTACCAATTCGTAGTTGCCCTCCACGTTGGAGCTAGCGCCCAACACTGTGTTGAGAAGCCGGATGGTAGCACCTGGTAGCGCTGCCGAACTAGCATCCACCACACGGCCTCGGATGGTGTAGCGGGTGTTCTGACCAGCGGCTGGTAGGGCCAGCTCTAAGAGCAACAGCGCTACCCATCCCCAACGGCGCAGATGCCCAGTGAGTAAGTAGATGACAGGCATACGAATGGAAATGAGGTGTGAAAGAAAAAATGAAGCTGAACATTAAACGCGTAATGACTTGCTACTAGGCTCTTTGAACCCAGCAGCAAGTCACTAACATAACGAAAAGAGGACGCTTTCTGCTTTTTATAGCACTTTTACCCAGGCAAGGAAATCTTACCCATTGTCACGGCTGGCACCCGTTGGCGGCCTGCTCCAATAGAAATGGGCTGGCCTGCCACCGCTTCATTTGCCAGCACCGCAAACAGAATAGCCTCTTTGGCATCGGGCACAATTCCGAGCTCGGCAGTGGTAGCGAAATGGCAACCTGGTAGGTGCCGCCGCAGGGCTGCCTGCAAAGCAGGGTTGTGAGCCCCGCCGCCACTGGCATATACAGCCAGCGCAGGGCGGGCACCAAAAGCTTGCTTGGCGGCCTGTGCCACTCCTAGAGCACTCAGCTCGGTGAGAGTAGCTAGCAAATCCTCTAGGTTTAGGGTGGAGGTATTGCTTTGCGTTTGTGCCTGCCGCAGATACTCCGGCCCGAAGAGCTCTGGGCCGGTGGTTTTGGGCAGCGGCGCCGAAAAAAACGGATGATCAAGCAAGGCTTTTAGTAGACCTTCGTGCACGTGGCCAGCGGCTGCCAAACGGCCATCTTCATCATAGGCCAACCCAGGGCGCTGGGCGCGCACGGTGGCATCCAGCAGCGTGTTGCCGGGGCCCGTGTCAGTGCTGAAAGCTGTGCTGGCATCATGGCCGGTACGGGGCAGGTACGTGAAGTTGGCAATGCCACCCAGGTTCAGGAGCAGCCGTTCTTCGTCGGGGCTGCTAAGCAATAGGTAGTCGCCGTAGGCCGCCAACGGGGCGCCTTCGCCACCGGCAGCTAGGTGCTTCTGCCGAAAGTCGCTGAGGGTTATAATGCCTGAGCGCACGGCCACATGGTCTCCGTCGCCGAGCTGCAAGGTAGCATTTAGAGGGAAATCGGGGTGTTGGTGCTGGTGGTGGGGGGCATGGTACACAGTCTGGCCGTGGCTGGCTATTAGGTCCACGTCGGCGGGCTTGAGTTGCCAGGCGCCCAAACATGTCAGCACCATATCGGCATGAAGCAGCCCCAACCACGGATTCAGTAGCGTCAGATATTCCAGACTAACTTGGGTGCCCGCAAATACCTGCCGGATGCGGTGGCGCACATCATCGTCGTAGGGAATAGTAGCGAATTGCTCTAGCGTGAGGCGCGTGTCCGCTCCGTGCCCTTCCAATCGGCACAACGCTACATCCAGCCCATCCAACGAAGTGCCCGACATCAGGCCGATAATGCGCCGACTCGGCTGCTGCGCAATCTGAAGTAAGCGGACGAGGTATGGATTCATGGCTTTTGTACCGTTTACTACTGGTGGGAGGGCCGTAAAACAATTTATATACTTTTTATTACCGCTGGCTTGGTGGAGCTTGCCGTCACAGGTATGCAAGTAAACACAGAAGCTCGAAACGGGCAGCTATCCAGCAGAATGTGCGGATAGCTGCTCGTTTCGAGCTTCTGTGTTTGTAGGGTAAGACAAACTGCTTACAAAAAGCAGCTTCGCTTTTATAACTTAAGCTTAGCCAATCTTTTTTCCGGCCATGGCCTGCTTGATGGAGATGTTCATTACGCGCTCGGCGTACGGGCTGGTCAGGGCTTCCAACTCGTCTACTGCTTTCAGGATGGTATCTTTTTCCTTGGTTTCTAGGGCCTCACGCAGATTTTGAGTGGAGGCAGCCGTAAGGGTTATTTCGTCCTCGGTGAGGTGCTGATGGTTTTTCTCTACAAAACGCTCCACCTGATACAGCATTTGCTCGGCTACCGTGCGGGCTTCAATTACCATACGGGCCGTCACGTCTTCACGAGCAAAGGTGAGCGAGTCCATGAGCATCTTTTCCACCTGTTCGTCGGTGAGGCCGTATTGGGGCTTGATTTCAACAGCTTGGCTGGTGCCCGAACGCAGCTCAATGGCTTCCACCTTCAAAATGCCGTCAGCGTTTAGAATGAAGTTCACGTCCACCTTCGGCAAGCCGGCGGGCATAGCCGGAATACCCCGCAAGTCGAACTCCGCTAGCTTGCGGTTCTCGCTCACCAAGTCTCGCTCGCCCTGGTACACCGATATTTTCAGGTTCACTTGCCCGTCCACGCTGGTGGTGTACTGGCGGCCGGCTTTGGTAGGTATTTTCGAGTTGCGCGCAATAATGGGGTCCATTAAGCCACCGAGCGTTTCAATACCTAGCGTGAGCGGCGTTACGTCCAGCAACAGCACGTCGCGGCGGTTGCCACCCAAGATGTCGGCCTGAATGGCCGCGCCCAGCGCCACTACCTCGTCGGGATTTAGTGAGTTGTTGGCCGGCTGCTGGAAGAACGTTGACACGGCATCGTACACCAGCGGCACGCGCGTAGAGCCGCCCACGAGCAACACGGCATCCAGGTCTTTCGGAGTGAGGTTGGCGTCGGTTAACGCCTGCCGGCACGACGTGATGGTGCGCTCCACCAATGGCTGAATCAAGCTGTTGAATTCTGGCTTGGTGAGGCGCAGCACCAGCCCGTCGAAATTAGCCCCGAAATCGTCGTGCTGACTAAGGTACTTCTTGGCGGCTTCCGCAAGCAGCCGCAGTTCTTGCTGAAGCGGCACGTTGTTGGTTAGCGCAGCCGCTAACTGGTACTGCGCCGTCCAGTGGTTGATGATGGCGCGGTCGAGGTCGTCGCCCCCGAGGTAAGTGTCGCCGTTGGTGCTTAGCACTTCGAAAATGCCTTGCTGAATGCGCAGGATACTCACGTCGAAAGTGCCGCCGCCGAGGTCATACACGGCTACGGTTTTCTCTTCGTCGGGCGAAAGCCCAATGCCATAGGCCAGCGCGGCCGCCGTAGGCTCATTCACAATGCGCAACACTTCCAAGCCTGCCAAGCGGCCAGCGTCGCGGGTGGCTTGCCGCTGCGAGTCGTTGAAGTAGGCCGGAACCGTAATAACGGCTTTGTTGACGGGCGTTTTGAGGGCGTGCTCGGCACGGGCCCGCAACTCCTTCAAAATCTCTGCCGACAGCTCGATAGGGGAGTAGAACTTCTCACCCACCCGGATTTTCACCAGTCCTTCGGAGTTGTCGTCAATCACCTTGTAGCCCAAGTCGGAGGCGTGGCCGCCCAGGTCTTTGTAGCTTTTGCCAAGCAGGCGCTTCACCGAATAAATCGTGTTCTGCGGGTCGGTAAGCAGGTAGTCCTTGGCATCGGTGCCCACAATAGGCGTTTCGCCACCGACCGGAAAATGCACCACCGAAGGGACGATGGTACCGCGGCCCTGGTCGTTGATGGCCAAGGGCTGCCGGGTGTCGGGGTGGATGTAGGCAACCAGCGAGTTGGTGGTGCCCAAATCAATACCAACTATGATTTCTTCTTGCTGAATACTTCCGGTGGAGAGGTTGATTGCAACTTTAGCCATGCGTGAAAAGGCAGAGCGCCGGAGCGCACTTGGTGAGCGAAACGGAACCCGACAGCAACTTAACCATCAACCCGCGGCGCAAGCGCAAAAATAGTGAAGAAATAGCGGGGCGTCGGTTTAGCAATGAGCCGCCGGTTTCGGTGCCAAGAGAGTGGGTGGTGATAAGCGAATAATATGTACGAATATTCGTCTATAACAATCCGACTATAGAGGAGTTTACGTACTGTTGTGTAGACGGTATACTCGAGTTTGTTAAGCTCCAGTTTACTTGTATTTCGCCTGCTGAGTTAATGCCCTTTCTCCTGGTCTGCTTGGTTGCGGCTAGGCGCTCCGATTTCCCCTATTGCTTCCTGTGATTTGCTTTTTACCCTACCGGATTTCTGGTAGGCTGGTTGCCTATTTTCTCATCTTTCCCCACCATTATCATGAAGAAAAGTCTTACCCGTCCCATTCTTCCCATTGCATTAGCCGCCACGGCTGTGGCCGGCCTGCTAGCCTGGAATGGACAGACCACGCAACTGGAAGCAAGTAGCCACCGGGAAGCCCCACTCATTGCCGATGATCCGCTGGCCGACAACACCGACTTGTATGCCTTCCGCGACCCGGTAAACCCGGAGATGATCAACATTATCGCCAACTACATCCCGCTGGAACTACCCCAGGGTGGACCTAACTACAACACGTTCGGCGAAAACGTCCGCTACGAGATTCACATCAAGAACTCGGCAGACAACCCTACCCGCGACGACATCACCTACCGCTTCACCTTCACTCGGACCAACCAAGACCCCACCACCTTCTTCAACATCCGGCTGGGGCAGCAAAATCTGAAAACCACCTACACCTGCGAGAAAAGCGTGGCGGGCGGGGCTTTCACCACTATCGTGACCAATGGCATTGTGCCGCCGCCCAACATTGGGCCACGCTCTATTGAAAGTGCCGCTGGGTTGAACTCGCCCTACAATACGCTCATGGCCAACGCCATTCAGACGGTAGGAACAAGCAAGATTTTCTGCGGCCCCGTAGATGATCCGTTCTTCGTGGACCTAGGCGGTATTTTTGACTTGGGTGGCGTACGCACCGCTAGTGCCCGCGACGGTGTGGCTCGTAAAAACACGCACGCTATTGCGCTGCAACTTCCGATTTCAGAATTGCAGAAGGACGGCAAGACGGGCGCCATGGCGGCCAACATTCTCGACTCCGACTACATCATTGGGGTGTGGGCCTCGGCTAGCCGCCCTGCCATGCGTACGCTCAACGTGGATGGTACGCAGACGCACACCGGCAACTGGATACAGGTATCGCGCCTCGGTATGCCGCTCACCAACGAAGTTATTATCCCAGTGGGTGGCAAAGACGGCTGGAATGCCCGCACCCCCGGTGCCGAGCGTGCCCTGGATGACGACTACTTCACTAACCCGGAGCTAGGCCTATACATGGCCGATAACAACCCAGTAGCCCCCGCCGGGCCTAAGCCTGCTGGCCAGACCTATTATGGTGAAGCCGTACCCGGTTTGGCTTCCCTGCGCATCCAGTCTCGCTCGCTGCAAGGTTTCGACTTCCGTAATGGTGCCGATGGCGTATCAGGTCTGACGGCTGCTCAGCGTGTTGGTACCATTTTCGAGAATGCAACGTTTGGGCCTTATCTGTTGCGTGCTGGCAAGCCTCGCTCAGTTGACATTCTGCCTATCTTCCACACGGGTGTTCCGAATGCCATTCCGTACCAATTGGCTACTGGCAAAAATGGCAATCCGCTGGCTGCTGGCAAGCCATTCATCAACAACTTCCTGCCCGCTATCGGGGACATGCTGCGCCTGAACATGGCGGTGCCTACTACCCCACGTAACTCTCCTGCTTTCAGCTCAGAAGGTTTGCTAGCCGCTGCCGTTGCTGGCCTCACAGTGGCTCCTTACAAGGATAACATCGCTTTAGAGTTCATTCCGAACATGGATGGCTTCCCGAATGGCCGTCGTTTAGAGGATGATGTAACCCGCATTGAGTTGCAGGCTGTAGGTGGTGCCGTATTGGCCGCTATCGGCTTGTGGTATGACGACTACACGGCTGGTGCTGCCAACCCCGTAACGCCTCAACTGCTTGGCGTAGTTGGGTTCCGTACGGGTGTAGAAGCCAACGATACGACCTTCAAAGCGGCCTTCCCTTACTTACAGACGCCTTGGTCTGGCACTACGGCACAGCGCATCGCGCTGTCGCAGCGCTCGGCTTCGGGTGGCTTGGGCTTGCAGGCAAGCGCAGTAGCGTCCATGCAGGCGTATCCAAACCCAGCAGTAGACCAAACCACGTTCCGTTACGAGGTAGGCGTGAACAGCAACATTTCGTTGATTGTCACCGATATGATGGGCCGTCAAGTGGCTACCCTCATAAAGCCAAAAGAGCATAAAGCGGGCACCTACGAGTACAAATGGCGTTTGCCAAACTCGCTGGCCGCTGGCACTTACGTAGCCACGTTCTATAGCGGCGCTACGGTGTTGCAGTCAGTGAAAGTGGTTCGCCAGGCGCAATAGTCCGTGAACTAGTGTTCCAGTGAAATGGTGAGTTCAGCGTTCCGCTTGCGCACAGTGCGTGGATAGAATATAGAACTCACCATTTCACCGTTTCGCTACCTTGCCCATTCTACTATCCCACCTCTGTGCGTAACTACTTCTACCCTATTCTGCTGGCAAGTTTTGCGGCGGCAGTGGCTGCCTTGTTTCTCTTCCGCAAGCCCGAACGAATTCCGCAGCTCAAGGAGCGCCACGGCGACCTGGCTATGGGCGGTGAGTGGGTGAACACCCAGAGTGCCGTAGCCGGCTTGTTGGCCAAGCTGCGCACCAACCCCGAAGATGCCAAAGCACAATTGCTGTTGGCCCAAGCCTACATGCAGGAGGCCCGCGTCACCGGCGACCACGCCTACTACGACATGGCCGCTATGGAACTACTCAACAGCGTACTGCGAAAAGAGCCTGAAAACTTTGAAGCCCTGTGCTGCAAAGCCTCGCTCAGCCTCACCCAACACCATTTTTCAGAAGGCTTGGCCTTGGCCGAGGAAGCGGTGAAGCTCAACCCAAGCAATGCCTTCGTGTATGGCTTGCTCTGCGACGCCAACGTGGAACTCGGCCTCTACCCCGAGGCCGTACGCATGGCCGATAAGATGAACACCCTGCGCCCCGACTTGCGCGCCTACGCTCGGGTGTCGTATCTGCGCGAAATCTACGGCGACTTGCCTGGCGCTATTGAAGCCATGAACATGGCGGCCAAAGCAGGCTTTCCCGGCCTCGAACAAACGGAGTGGGCCCGTATCCAGCTGGGGCATCTGTACGAAAACACCGGCGACCTGCAACAAGCCGAACAGCAGTACAAACAATCATTGGTGGAGCGCCCTGGCTATTCCTACGCGTTGGCTGGTTTGGGAAGGGTAGAAAAAGCCCGCCGCAACTATAGCGCGGCCATCACCTACTTCCAGAAAGCCCGGGCCACCGTGAAGGACTATGCGTTTGCCGACGAGCTAACGGACTTATACCGCCTCAATAACGAGCCAGACAAAGCCCAAGAAATGGCTCGTGAAGCCATTGCTATGCTGGCCGATGATGCCAAGGAAGCCGACGACAACGAACTGATGGGCCACTACGCCGACCGGGAGTTGGCGTATGCGTACCTCAAAACCAAAGAACTAGACAAAGCTCTTGAACACGCCAAAATCGAGTACGAGCGGCGTCCCGACAACATTGACGTAGAGGAAACGCTGGCTTGGGTGCACTACAAGCGCGGTGAATACGCCGAGGCAGCAAAGCAGATGCAGCGGGCCCGCCGCATGAAAACCAAGACGCCCACGCTTCTCTGCCGTGCCGGCCTGATTGCCACTAAAACCGGCCGCGTTGCCGAAGGCCAGGCCCTTATCCGGGAGGCACTTGCGCTTAATCCCTACCTCAGCCTTGATCTGGCCGACGAGGGTAAAAAGCTGCTGGCTGCTCGCTAAAGTCCGCCTTGTTGTTTCGCTGGATCTAGATATAGCACTACGTGGCTGCACCCGCTGGCTGCGCTACTTACGGGTTGAAGCCTATGGCACACCTTTTCTCTTGTTCACGGGTCCGCTGCCTGCTACCGTTGCTGCTATTGTTGCCTGCTCTGGCTAATGCGCATGTGCTGGACGTGGACCTCAGTAAGCTTTCCCGCACCGACATTCTCTGGACCTACTTGCAGCTTGGCTTTAAGCACATTCTGCCGCTCGGCCTCGACCATATTCTGTTTGTGCTTAGCATCTTCTTCTTGGAGCCTCGCCTCAAGCCAGTGCTCTGGCAGGCAACGGCTTTCACCGTGGCCCATTCCATCACGCTTGGGTTAGCTATGTATGGCATACTAGCGCCCCCCGTAGCGGTGGTAGAGCCAATTATTGCGCTTTCCATTCTGTTCGTGGCTATCGAGAACATCGTGGCTGACCGGCTGAACCCCTGGCGTGTGGCCATTGTGTTTGGGTTCGGATTGATTCACGGCTTGGGTTTCGCTAGTGCGCTGACGGGCTTAGGGCTGCCGCGCCATATGTTTTTCGAGTCCCTTATTTCTTTCAACGTAGGCGTGGAGCTGGGCCAGGTAACCGTGATTCTGCTGGCGTGGCTGCTCGTGGGCCGCTGGTTCGGCCAGAAAGTCTGGTACAAGCAGCGCGTTGTGGTACCCGCGTCCGTTGTCATCGGGCTTGTTGCTGCCTACTGGACCGTGGAGCGCGTTTTCTTTTAGCAAGAGTAAGGTGGGGCAGAGGCTCCGCTGTATGTGATAAGCACGTATTCAATAACAACGCAATGCTCCGTACCTGCCTCGTTCTGCTGCTGCTCACGCACTACCTGTTGGTGGTGGGGGCCGGCTTGGTAGGGCGGCCAGAGCCGGTGCGCCAGCACGCCGCTGACTACGTGCACAGCGTTGATTGCCAGCAGCAGCATTACCTGCGCCTCGACTGCTTCGACCAGTGCAACGGCGAACAGTATGAAGTAGCCAAACCAGGCCAGCAGCAGTCGTTGCCGCAGCTGCTAAGTACCCTCAAGGGCTTGGACGTGCATTGCCTGAACGTGGCTCCTTTGCCAACCATGATGCCCGTCTGGACATCAGGCAAGCCGGAAACAGCTATTCTGGTACTGCCAACACCAGCCGGATTTCCAGCCATACTCTACGCGCCGCCGCGCCGGGGATAAGACATGAGCCACTGCTTGCGGGCATGGGCAAAACAGGCTGCTTATAGCAACCCGCATTTCTTATTTCCAATCTGACGCTGCATGTATGCGGGCCGCTTGGTCTGTACGCGGCAGAGTCGTGCTATCGGTTGTATGACCCTCAATTTTTTACGAATACTATTGTTCGTGCTGGCACTGTGTGGGCCGGTAGGAGTAGCCCCTTTGTGCGCACAAACCACCACAGCCGCCAGCTTGCGCGGCACCATCACCGATTCCACGTCGGGCCAGCGGCTACTTGGCGTCGGCCTCCGGCTGGAAGGTGCCGGTGGCTCCAACAGTGCCGTTACTGCTACCGATGAGTTAGGCAGCTTTCGCTTTAGCAACCTTGCTCCGGGCGTGTACACGCTTCGAGCCGCGGGTCTAGGCTACGGCGCCCGCACCCAAACCCTAACGCTGCGTGCCGGCGAAAACAAGGCGCTGACGTGGCACTTGCCAATGGTTGCGCTGAGCTTGCGCGAAGTGACCGTAGCGCAGCCCCGTGACCCCAACCAGACACTGGCCGCCATCACCCACATCGACCAGGTGCTACGGCCCGTCAATTCGGCGCAGGATTTACTGCCCCTGGTGCCGGGCCTGTTTATTGCGCAGCATGCGGGGGGCGGCAAGGCCGAACAAATTTTTATCCGCGGCTTTGATGTCGACCACGGCACCGATTTCAACGTCAGCATCGACGGGCTGCCCGTGAACATGGTGTCGCATGCACACGGGCAGGGCTACGCCGATTTTCATTTTGTGATACCCGAAACGGTGGATGCGTTGCGGGTGTACAAGGGCCCCTACACGGCGCGGTTTGGAGATTTTGCCACGGCTGGCGCCGGGGAGTTTACCACCAAAACCAGCGTAACCAACAGCCTGGCAAAGCTGGAGATAGGGCGCTTTGATACGCGCCGGGCGGTGGTGCTGCTCGATGTACTGCCAGACGGCAAGCACTTGTTTTCCAAGCAGGCGGAAAGTGCCTACCTCGCCACGGAGTACACGTTCACCAATTCCTATTTCCAAAGCAAGCAGCACTTCAAGCGCTTCAATGGCATGGGCAAGTACACCGGCTTGCTGTCGGAGCGCACTTCGCTGATGCTGCTCGGCTCGCACTTCACTTCCACGTGGGATGCCTCCGGCCAGGTGCCGGAGCGGGCCGTGCGCGCCGGTCTTATTTCCCGTTTCGGGGCCATTGATAACACGGAGGGCGGCAGCACCGACCGCACCAACGCCACGGCCGTTCTGACCACCACCTTGCCCGGCGACGCGGTGGTGCGCCAGCAAGCCTACTACAGCCGGTACAACTTCAATCTGTTTTCCAACTTCACTTTCTTCCTCGAAAACGAAGACCAAGGCGACCAAATTCGGCAAACCGAGAGCCGCAATATCTACGGCTACACGGGCACCTATGAGCGCAACGGCCAACTCGGCAACCGGGCCCTGCGCACCACCGTCGGGGTTGGTACGCGCATCGACGATATCAACGTGGCCCTGCGCAACGCGGTGAAACGCCAGGTAACGGGCACTATAGTGAGTGGGCCGGTGTACGAGCAAAACCTGAATGCCTACCTCGAAGAAACGTTGTCGCTGACCGATAAACTCACGGTGAATGCCGCGTTTCGTGCCGACTACTTCGTGTTCAAGTTTCAGGACGCCGCGGCTGACTCTGCTTCGGGGCGCGCTACCAAAGGCCGGGTGAGCCCGAAGTTGAATTTCTACTACGACCTCAACCCGCAGGTGCAGCTGTTTGCGCGGTCAGGCTTCGGCTTTCACTCTAATGATGCCCGCGCAGTGGTGGTGAACCGCGGCGACTCGCTGCAGGCCTTGCCGCGGGCCATTGGCTACGAGGTGGGCAGTACGTTCAAGCCCGTACCGGCTTTAGTAGTGAATGCTGCGTTGTGGGCCTTGCATCTGCAAGACGAACTGGTGTACGTCGGGGATGGGGGCTTTGTGGAGAGTTCGGGCCGGACCCGCCGCTTCGGCGTCGACCTAGCCATGCGCTATCAACTGTCGCGCATTCTTTTTGCCGACTTAGACCTAAACTACAACCACGGCCGCGCCGTGGGCGAACTGCAAGGTGAAAACTACATTCCGCTAGCGCCCAGCTTCACCAGCATTGGGGGCGTCACGCTCAAGCAGCCAACCGGCCTCAGTGCCAGCCTACGCTACCGCCACCTCAACGACCGGCCCGCCAACGAATTCAACACGGTACGGGCTCGGGGCTACTTTCTACTCGATGCCGTAGTGAGCTACACCAAAGGCCGGTTTCAGGTAGGCGCCACCGCCGAGAATCTGTTGAATGTGGAATGGAACCAAGCTCAGTTTGATACCCAGAGCCGCTTACCAGGCGAGCCAGCCGAAGGCGTCTCAGAACTGCACTACACGCCGGGGACACCGTTTTTCATTAAAGGCAACGTGAGCGTTTCTTTTTAGCGCCAGTGCCCCCCGTCTTATATCCGCATCTGACCTGGCGCAGATGATACTGTCATCTTTCAATTCTTTCGTATGTCTCTCGTCAACAACTCCATAGTTTCTGCTCTTGCCAGCACTGCGTTAAGCTTGTCTCACGCTGCAACGCTACATTCGTTCGGAATCAAAAAGCCGCCGTTACCTGCCAGGCCATCTAGGCACGTGATAGAGGCGGCGGCACGAACTCGCTGCCGCAGTTTAGTGCGGTCGGCACCCTGTCAGTCAGGCAAACGCTGGTAGTGTATACAAGCATCTCCTTGTAAATAGGAGAGGCTTTTTTGTGGCCAAGCGACATTCTTTTAGGGAGGGTGCTTTTCCAATGCTGTGGCCTGAGTACTTTGGGGCATGAGTAGGCACGTAGCAATGATGTGGGGAAGAGCAGGAGTACGGTCCATAATAGGAGCAGCAGTTGGGTTGGGACTGGTTGGGTGCAACGTTTCAGCCACCGAAAGCAGAGCACCTGCGGCCGCTGTTCCGGCCAGCATGGCAACTTCTGTTCGTACGGCGCCCACGCTCCCCGATTCGCTGGCCCTGACCCCCGTTCCTCCATTAACGGACGTTACCGACTCGTTGCGCCAAACGGTGCAGCAACTGCAAGCCAGCCTTGGACCCGAAGCCGCCGCCCTGCGCCCCGACGTGTTGGAAAGAGCGTGTGTAGGCTATCTGACGCTGCGGCAGGCCAATCGTATTCAGCGGCCCGGCGTGTTAGCCGTAGCCGATATGGACCTGCCTTCGTCGGAGCAGCGGCTGTGGGTGTTGGATCTGAAAGAGGGCCGCATCCTGCATCGCAGCCACGTAGCGCATGGGCGCGGTTCTGGGCATCTACGGGCCGAACGCTTTTCCAACGTTTCTAGATCGGCTTGCACATCACTAGGGTTCTATCGGACGCAGGACACCTACGGAGGGAAGCACGGCCTTTCGCGGCGGCTACGGGGCCTCGATGCCGGCCAGAATTCCAATGCCGAAGCACGCTACGTGGTATTGCACGCCGCCGACTACGTGAGTGCCGCTTACTTGCGGGAGCACGGGCAGGTAGGCTATAGCCGCGGGTGTCCGGCCCTGCCGCCAGAGCAGTACCGCGCTATCATCAAGAGTTTGCCCGAAGGTTCATGCTTGTTTGTGAGCGGCCCCGGCCTGGAGTCGAAATGGCTGGATGGGACCAAAGCGGCCCGGCAGCTAGCAGCCCGTGGGTGGCAATAAGGGGAAGCGTAAGTAACTGGGAACTTGCAGTATTTGAAATTTTTGTTGTCGGAAGTTCAGGGTAGTTGTACGGCTGACTTCCAGAGGTGGAAACGCGCAATAGCGTGCTGTAGGCAACGATAGCAGTGTACATAGTAGATATGGAATTAATCTGGCGCTAGTTACGTTTAAGCAGAGCACTAGCCGGAAATCCTGGTGATGTGCACCATTCGCACAGATGTTGCGTATAGTCTTCTCAGGTAACACTTCTCCTAAGGAGTATTAATCTAAAAAGCAGGGGCAACCCTCTCAGCGCAGATGGAAAAAACTAGTGTAGTATATCGCCAGCGTTTCAAGCGTCGCGCCCGTCGGGTTGCCCGCCGGGTGTTGCCTTTCATGGCCTCGCTTTTTATGGCTACGCCTTTAGCTAGTCCGGTTATCAACTCCAAGGTGAAGGCTGCCAGCACAGAAGCTAAACTGCCGACTGCTAAAGAGTTGCAAGCCACTTTCTATACTCAGCGTACGCACGGACTGTACCAAGAGCTTGGCTTGGAAAGCCAGGGGCTGCACTTTGATGTGTTCGAGAAAGCCTTGACTGGCTACCTGAACCTGCAAAGCGAAGGCCGCCTGTCCAATGACAAGCAGTTGCTAACCGTAGTGGACTTTAACCTGCCTAGCACAGCCAAGCGCCTGTGGGTGATTGACTTGGCGCAAAAGCAAGTGAAATTCAATACCTTGGTAGCTCACGGCCACAACTCGGGCGAGGATGTAGCAACGACGTTCTCCAACAAGAACGAGTCGAACATGAGCAGCCTTGGTTTCTACGTAACGCAAGACGAGTATGTAGGCAAGCACGGCCGTTCGTTGAAACTGGAAGGCGTAGACGAAGGCTTCAACACCAATGCACTTGAGCGCGCCGTAGTAATGCACGGTGCCGATTATGTAAGCGAAGACTTCATCAAGCAAAATGGCCGCTTGGGCCGTAGCCTCGGCTGCCCGGCCTTGCCGATGGATCAGAAAGATGAAATTATTGAAGCGGTGAACGGCGGTACGTGCTTGTTCTTAAGCGGTGCCGACGAAACCTATTCCTCGAAATACCTGAATGAAGATGTTGCTGTAAGCACTCTGCTTGCCAGCAACGGTTAATCTTATAATAGTTCGTGAAAAAGCCCGCTCTTGTTTGCAAGAGCGGGCTTTTTTGTGGCATGATGTACCCTGCTCGTTACAGCTTCACCCCAAACTTAGCGCCTAATGCTTCCAGGTCACGCACTACGGGGTCAAGGAGGTCGATGCCATCGAGCAAGCGGCGGGAAGCGGTTTCGCGCTCCGGGTCGCCGGGGATGAGCACGTGCTGGCCTTCTGTGGCGCGGGCGTTGCGAAAGGTGGTAATCCAGTTGTCCATGTGGGCCTTGAACTCGTCGGCGGGACGGAAGGCATCTACGCGCATGGCCCCGAAGAAGTGGCCGATACCCTGGCCCACCGGGTCGGCGGGTGGTTGTAAGAATGCCACAAAGGGCGGCACCCAGGGGCCGTAGTTGGCGCCAGATAGCACTGCCGAGAAAATGTCTACTACAGCGCCTAGCCCGTAGCCTTTATGCGAACCGGTAGCCCCGCCCAGGGGTAGTAGCGCGCCGCCATTCTTCACGGCGTTGGGGTCGGTGGAGCCGATGCCCGCAGCATCTTGTGCCCAGCCTTCGGGAATAGGAATGTTCTTGCGCTGAGCAATTTCCAACTTGCCGTTGGCGGCGGTGGTGGTCGCCATGTCCAGCACAAAATCGGGTTGTTCACCGGCTGGCACGGCCACAGCAATCGGGTTGGTGCCCAACAGCCGGTCCAGGGAATAGGTGGGAGCCACGAGCGGCGAAGCATTGGTCATGGCCATGCCTATCATGTCGTGGGCTAGGGCTTTCATGGCGTGGTAGCCCGCGATGCCGAAGTGGTTGGAGTTGCGCACCGATACCCAGCCAGTACCTACCTGCCGCGCCTTCTCAATGGCCACCTGCATAGCCTTAGGCCCCACTACCAAGCCCAAGCCGCCGTCGCCGTCCACTACGGCCGTGCTGGGCGTTTCGTAGGTGACGCCCACGCGTGGAGCCGGATTGATGCGGCCTGCTTCCCACAGCCGTACATAGCCCACCAGCCGGGCTACGCCATGCGAATCAACGCCGCGCAAATCGGCGGAAAGCAACGTTTCGGTGGCAAGTATAGCATCGGCATCGGGGCAGCCGATGCTCTTGAAAACGGCTTCAGTGAAGGAGAAAAGCTGGTTATACGAGAACGTCATCGGGGGCAGCGAGTAAGGGCGTAGCGTGAAGGAGTGGCAGCAGAACAAAACGCCTAGCCAAACCGAAGCCCAAACTTACGGCAGTTTCCGGAACGGCTACTTCCAAGTCAGGTGCTGCAGCGACGAGTTACTGCTGTTGCTGCTGCTGCTGCTGTTCCCAGTTCACGTACTTGCGGTAGGAGTTGATGGGCACAATAGGCTGCTCCACTTCCCGCACATACACCGGTTCTTCCGGTAGGGCCACTGGTTGGATTGGCTCACCGTTGTCGATGTGCACCGACACGGTAAGGGTGTGCGCGCCGGTGCCTTTGTAGGTGCCTTTGATGGGGGTGCAGTCCGTGAAATTGCGGCCAATGGCAATGCGCACGTGCCCATCATTCACGATGCAGTTGTTGGTTGGGTCGAGGCCCAGCCAGCCGTAGAACGGAATGTAGGCTTCCACCCAAGCATGCGTAGCACCCGTACCCCGGACACCTTCTTCTTTGGGACACACATAGCCGCTCACGTAGCGCGCCGGAATGCCAATCAACCGAAGCATGAACAGCAGCATATGCGCAAAATCCTGGCAGACACCCGCCCGCAGCCGCCAGATTTCATCGGTTGGAGTTTCCACGTTGGTGACGCCTTTCCTGTACTCGAAATGGTCGTACACGTATTCCGACAGCACTAGCGCATTCTTCAGCGGTTTATCGGCACCGTTCACTATCTCACTCAGCGCGCGCCATATTTCCTGCTGCAGCGCCGATGCCTCCGGGGTCAGGAAGTCGATATAGCCTACATCGTGGCGCAAGCTAACTAGGTTCTGCCATTGCGTTTCGGCCGACGCCTCATCCATTGGAAACTGAATGGGGTGCGTCACCACATCCAGATTGGACTCAATCAGTAGCTCCGTGTGGGGCTTTATCAAGGTAAAAACCCCCACCTGATTGCCGAAGTAGTCGGTGAAGAAAGCCGTTTCCGGGTTGTAGGAAACACTTACTTCGTGGTTCTTCACGGTTAGCCGCTCGTCTTCCAGCGGATAAATCATCAGCTGATTGGCGCAGTCAATGACCGGCGCCGCGTAGGCGTAGCGGGTAAGGTGCTTGATTTTATAGGAAGGCATGGGGCCAGGAATATGCGTGAGTGAAGCCAGGGCAGATCATGGAAAGAGCAGCTAGCCAGACAGCAGCGGGTTGCTGCTAAAGAGTGCAGCAACCTGCTGCCCTTCCACTGCTCAGCTGTTGCCGAAATAATATTTGTTGAGCGCAGTGGCAATTTCCAGCAGTTCGTTCCGGATTTGCAGCAGAAACTGGTCGAGCATGGCGGCATCACTCACCGACAAACTGCTGTAGGTTACGCTGTTCTTGGCCTTGCCAATCAGAAAGCGCACTTGCTCGTAGTTGGCTGGCAAGCTTTTGTCTTTAAGCCGCTCACAGTGGCGCATCAACTGCCGAAGGCTATACGACAGCGAATGGGGAAAGTCCGTGTCGTGGACCACCATGTTGAGTACAGTTTGCGCATCCAGGATTCCCCGGTGCGTTTTCGAATACAACTCGTGGCCGTAGAGCGAGTACAGCACGTAGCGCAGCTCCGGGGCGCCCATCGGATGCTGCCGCTCCGGCGAAAAGGCCAGCTTGTTGAGGCGCAGAATATCCACCGTTTGGAGGGCGCGCTCCAGAAACTTGCCTAAGTTCAGGAAGGCGTATCCCTCGTCGCGGGGCATGGTGTACTGTACCGTGCCAGCAAACAGCAAGCCTTGCCGCAGCAGCATATCTAGGCCCGATACGGGGTCTTCAATGGTGGTTTGGCGGGCCATGTCCTCCTGCCGAATGGTGTGGTAGTACTCGTTTAGGCTCTGCCACACCTCTTTGGTGATATGGTCTTGCACGGCGCGGGCGTTTTCGCGGCCTCGCACCACGTTGTTGTACGCCGACACCGCATTCGACCGTTCGAACACCAAGTGCCCGATGATTTGCGCCGTGTCGCGCACGGTGTCCTGGATTTCCTCGGTGGTTAGGTCGCCGTAGTTGTCGAGCAGGGACTTCCACCCCGAGTAGCGGTGTTCATCCTGCGAGGTGATGTAGCTGATTCGAATCACCTGCAGCATGGATTGAGTGCGTTCCATGTAGCGGGCCAGCCAGTAAATTGTGTCAGCAACGCGACTTAGCATGCGGTAATTGTTGAGGGTAAGAGGGCCTGAGGGTAAGTGGGTAGGAGATAGGTCGAGGACTAAGAGTGTATGGGGTATTTAAAACAGTATAGGCGGCGTGGAATTAATGACGTTTGTCTTCACATTCCCTGCTACTTCTTGCTCGCTTACTCTCAGCCTCTTATCCAAACTCCGGACCCAGTACCCAGGTGTCTTTGCTGCCTCCACCTTGCGAGGAATTTACTACCAGAGAACCTTCGCGCAGTGCTACCCGCGTTAGGCCGCCGGGCACAATGTCGATGCCGGAAGGGCCGTAGAGCGCAAACGGCCGCAGGTCCACGCGGCGGGGCTGCAGCACGCCGTCGATGTAGCAGGGAGTGGAAGAAAGGCTGATGATGGGTTGGGCAATGAAACTGCGTGGGTCGGCACTGATGGCCGTCTTGAAAGCATCCATTTCCTCTTCCGTGGCGCTGCTGCCAATCAGCATCCCGTACCCACCCGACTCGTTGGTGCGCTTGATGACCATGCGTTCCATATTGTCGAACACCAGTTGGCGTTTGTCGGGGTCGTCGAGCTGGTAGGTGGGCACGTTCCTCAGAATGGGCTCCTCGTTGAGGTAGTAGCGAATCATGTCGGGTACGTAGCAGTACACAGCTTTGTCGTCGGCCACCCCATTGCCCATGGCATTCACAATGGCCACGTTGCCTTTGCGGTACGCCCAGTACAGCCCTGACACGCCCAGCTCGCTGTCGGGCCGGAACGCCAGCGGGTCGATGTAGTCATCGTCGACGCGGCGGTATATCACGTCCACGCGAGTGAGGCCCTGGGTGGTTTTCATGTACACGAAATGGTCGTGCACTATCAGGTCGCGGCTTTCCACCAGCCGGATTCCCATCAGACGCGCCAAGGTGCTGTGCTCGAAGTAAGCCGAGTTGTAGATGCCCGGCGAAAGCAACACCACCGTCACCTCGCTGCCCTGCCGGTCGCCGAGGGCGAGCAGGTTGCGGAACAGCAAATCGGGATAGTCTTTCACCGGCTGCACGTTGTTCTTGGGCAGCAAATCGGGGAAGATGCGGTACGTGATGCTGCGGTTTTCCAGCATGTACGACACCCCCGACGGCGTGCGCAGGTTGTCCTCGAGCACGTAAAACTCCCCGTCGTGGTCCCGAATGAGGTCTACGCCCGCAATGTGGGTATAGATGTCGAACGGGACATTGACATTCACCATCTCCCGCAAAAACTGCGGGCACGAGTACACCAGCGCCGCTGGAATAATCCCGTCTTTGATGATAAACTGCTGGTGGTAGATATCCTTGAGAAAGATGTTAAGGGCCTTCAGCCGCTGCTTGATGCCGGCCTCAATGCGGGTCCATTCCGTGTGGTTGAGGATGCGCGGAATAATATCGAAGGGGAAAATTTTCTCGATGCCTTCGCCGCTGCTGTACACCGTAAACGTAACGCCCTGGCTCAAAAACAGCTTTTTGGCTAGCTCCACCTTGCGCGTCATCTCGGTGCCCGGCAGATTCTCGATGGCCGTTACGAAGTTGCGGTACTCGGGGCGGATACCTTCAGACTTGAACATTTCATCCCACACGTGGGCCTGTTCCCGATAAGAGTGGAGCAAGGAAGCAGAGTGCATACAATAGGGAAAGAGAGGCAGAAACTTCTAGCAGCTTGGGCACCAGCAAGCAGAAAAACAGGTGCTGCAAGGATAGGTACTCGACTGTAGTTTTTGGGGTGCTGATTCAGGAATTAAGCGAATAAATTGCGGAACACCCTTAGTTTTCAATAAGGTTTTTGATTTTTTATGTGGTTTTTGCTTGGTAAGGCCACCTGCTTAGATGGTTATGTCAAGGAAAGCTCCTCTAGAAAACAACAGGCCCATGAGTAGCGCAAGGAGCCTTGGCAACAGCTTACGGGATACGCAAAACGGATTTGCAACGGCTTCATGAAGCTTGAAAGCAGAAGCTTTGTACCAGCGTATCCCGCAGTTGTAGCGGCATTTTGAAATCAACCGTACATACCGTGAAACCAGCCAGCTCTACTTCAACCAGATGCAACTCTTTAAGTGTACTCATTGCGGCCAACTGCTGTACTTTGAAAACGATAAATGCGAAAAGTGTACCTATCCGTTGGGCTTCGAGAGCAAGCAACTGCAACTAGTACCCCTAGTGCCAGAAGCCGATGGCCATACATTCCGGTTGTACGGCGCTAGCCCCTCTGACGGCCCAACGTATACCTATTGCCCCAACCATGCGGAGGGCGCCTGCAACTGGCTGGTGCCTACTACCAGCATGGGTTCCTTCTGCACCGCCTGTGCCCTCAACCGTACCATTCCGAACCTAGAGCAGCCCGAGCACCGCACCCGGTGGCGGCGGTTGGAGGTAGCCAAGCACCGGCTGGTGTATAGCTTGTTGCGCATGGGCCTACCCGTTGTCAGCAAAGCTGTTGACCCGGAGCGTGGCCTCTGGTTTGATTTCCTGGCCGACCCCAACCCCGAAGCCGGCGAAAGAGTGATGACCGGTCACGACGAAGGCCTTATCACCATCAACATTGCCGAGGCCGACGATATCGAGCGGGAAATGGCGCGCAAGGCCATGGCCGAACTGTACCGGACACTCCTTGGCCACTTTCGCCACGAAGTCGGCCACTACTACTGGGACCGGCTGATCGACAACACGCCGCATCTAGAGGAATTCCGGGCCTTGTTCGGCGACGAGCAGCAGGATTACGGCGACGCCCTCAAACGCCACTACGCCCAAGGTGCCCCGCCGGATTGGGCGCAGCACTTCATTAGCTCGTACGCCAGCAGCCACCCCTGGGAAGACTGGGCCGAAACGTGGGCGCACTACCTCCATATTCTGGACACGCTGCAAACGGCCCACGCCTTCGGCTTGAGCGTGAACCCCGTAGTGGCCGAAGAAAACCACTTCCTGCGCGCCACCATCAGCGAGGAGCCCTACGAGCAAGCCAACTTCCAACGCATCATGGACCACTGGCTGCCGCTTACGTTCGCCATGAACAGCCTCAACCGCAGCATGGGCCAGCCTGACCCATACCCGTTCATCATCACCCCGGCCGTGACCGAGAAGATGGCCTTTATTCACAAGGTCTGCCAGGAAGTAAACTAGTATCTTCAGCAGCCCGGAGCCGTCTGCTGAACCTAACAGGCCGTAAAGCAAACCGCCCGCCTCTTTGCCTATCGGTGCAAGGAGGCGGGCGGTTTGCGTTGCTAAGGGGCTTATTTCATCATTTCGGCTAGCAGGCCTTCTTTCAGCGCGAAAGCCGAGGTACGGATGCGGGTGATGCCACTAACGCCCAACACAAAGTCGAACAGCACGGAGGCCACTACCAGCATATCGGCGCGCATGGGCAGGATGCCGGGTATGGCTTTCCGTTCTTCGTGGGTGCTGCTAAGGAGCTGGCGGTAGCTGTTTTGGAAGCTGCTCATGGCCAAATCGGTACACGGCGGTAGCTCGGCTTCGGTGCGCAGCTGGCCGAGCTGCATATCTGCCAGGCTGTCGAAGCTGCCTGAAGCGCCCACCACCGCCACCGGCTGGAACTCTTCAATAGCGGCCACCAAGGGCGCCAGCACCACGCTCAGGTGCGCTTGCTCGGCTGCCACGGCCGCCGCCGACATAACGCCGCTGGGGTCAGGAAAGAACATGTCCAGTAGCCGCTGCGCCCCAATTTCAAAGCTCTGCTTCCAGAAAATGGTGGCTTCATCGGCAATGATAAACTCCACGGAGCCGCCTCCTATGTCTACAATTAGGTTGCGCTCGTCGCCGAGGGGCACTGCTTGCCGTACGCCTTTGGCAATCAGCTCGGCTTCCCGTTCGCCAGGAATTACTTCCACCCGGATGCCGGTTTGCTCGAAGATGGCCTGCACCAGCTCCGAACCGTTGCGTGCCACGCGCACGGCGCTGGTGGCCGTGGCGCGCACATCCGTCACTTGATGGAGCTCTATTTCTTCCTGAAAAGCTTGTAGCGTGTGCAAAGCTCGTGCAAACGCCTGGGGCGTAATTTCTCCTTTGCTGATACCGCCTTCCCCGAGCCGCACGCCCACTTTGGTCCGCATCAACACCTGCGGCTCCGCGTGTCGTTCTTCCGGCAGCTCCACAATCAATAAGTGAAACGTGTTGGTGCCCATGTCAATGAGGGCAAGGCGGCGGTGGTGCGTAGTAGTCATATAATTGGGCTGGTGGCGAACCTCACCTCTTAACCTCCTCTCCTCGGGGAGAGGAGAACTAGTTTCTAATTTTACTAGAGCTAGTTTTTAATAGGGGTGCGATGGGTGCAAAAGATAGAGCTAGAATGCTAAAAGCTAGTTTCCCTCTCCCCGTGAGGAAGGGGGTAGGAGGTGAGGTCCCTACGTGGCAAACCGGCAGAAGGTACCGAGCGGCAGCTTGCGGGCGCCGGCATCATGCAGGTATATTTCGCCAATCTCCCGTTTGTCTCGCATAGTGGGGAAAATCTCGCTTACGAGGTTATCCAGGATCAGCGCCGAGAATCCCAACGAATACAAATTGACGAGGAAGAAATGGTCGGTGGGGTCGAGGAGCTCTTTGCACAGCTTCAGCATTTCGTTGAGCTCGTCTTCGAGCTGCCATTTCTCGCCGTTGGGGCCCCGGCCGTAGGCGGGCGGGTCCAGAATGAGGCCTTGGTACTTGCTGCCGCGTTTCACTTCCCGCCGCACGTACTTCATAGCGTCCTCTACCAGCCAGCGTACCCCGTCGAGGTTGCTGGCTTCCATGTTGTCGCGGGCCCAAAAGTTGACTTGCTTCACCGAGTCCAGGTGCGTGACGTCGGCGCCAGCAGCGCGGGCGGCCAGCGTGGCGGCGCCGGTGTAGGCAAACAGGTTGAGTACCCGCGGCACGGCGGCTTTACGCTTGCGGGTTTGCTGGTAGATGAACTGCCAGTTGGGGTCTTGCTCTGGAAACAGCCCCACATGCTTGAACGACGACATGCCCAACCGAAACCGCAGCTTCAGTCCATCGGGCCGTTCGTAGCCAATCACCCATTGCTCGGGCGTGCCTGGCTTTATTTTCCACTGGCCCCGCTCCTGACTGCCTTTCTCGCGGGTGAAGGTGGCATTGGCGCGCTGCCACTCGCTAGCAGGCAGATGGGGGTCCCAGATGGCCTGCGGCTCGGGGCGGGCCAAGATGTGCTGGCCGAAACGCTCCAACTTCTCGAAGTTGCCCGCGTCGAGCAGTTCGTAATCAGACCAAGGACTGGTAGTAAGGAAAGTATACATGCAGTGCAAAGGTAGGGGTTGACGCTGGCTTGCTGACTGATGGACCACGGCTATTCTATGGGGCTGGGCGCTCATATGCACAGGTAACGGCAACCAATAAGTCGCCAGAACGTCATGCAGAGGCGTCGCCTGGCCTTCTATTCGCTACGCTGGTTGTGCGCCGCTACCGGTGTAAGGTGCTTCGGCGACCTTTCTGCAGGAGCTGCCTTTCAGGCAAATAGTTCGCACACTCCGTATTACATAACATCAATTCACTAGCAACAACTACCCTATGTCAGAGTCGGAACGCATTGCCGATCAACTCCGCCGCGCCTTCGATGGAGATGCGTGGTCGGGGCCTTCACTGCAACAAACGCTGGCCAACATCACAGCGGCGCAAGCCGCTGCCTATCCGTGGCCCGGCGTGCACACCATCGGCGAACTGGTGCAGCACCTAACCACCTGGACTGTTACGGTAGCACAACGGGTTGAGGCCCGCCAACTCACGCCTATGACCCGCGACGACTGGCCGCTGTTCCCGGTTGTGGCGGACGAGGCGGCCTGGTTGCGTACGCGGCAACAGCTGCACGAAGCGCACGAACAACTGGTGGCTATTACAGAAGCCTTACCCGCCACGGAGCTGGATACGGTGCTTGGTGATGCACGTCAGCGGGCCGATGGTTCCGGCGTCTCTATCTATGTGCTGCTGCATGGCATCGTTCAGCATTATCTTTACCACGCCGGGCAGATAGCCCTGTTGCGCAAATTCGTCTGATTCTTTCCCCGTGACTCTTTCCTTCTTTAAATACCAAGGCACCGGCAACGACTTCGTGATGGTGGACGACCGCGCCCACCGCTTCGACGAAACCAACCAAGCCCTCGTGCATCACCTCTGCGACCGGCGCCGCGGCATCGGGGCCGATGGCCTCATTTTGCTGCGCCAGCACCCGGAGTACGATTTCGAGATGGTGTACTTCAATGCCGATGGCCGCTTAGGCTCTATGTGCGGCAATGGCGGCCGCTGCACTGTGGCGTTTGCCCGGCAGCTTGGCGTTATTGATAGCACCACCCGCTTCTTGGCCGCCGACGGCCCCCACGAAGCCCAGATCGACGCCGATGGTACGGTGCACCTGCGCATGCAGGACGTAGCAGGCCACCAGCAAATAGCAGAGCACGACGGGGTGTTCCTGAACACCGGCTCGCCGCACCTTGTGCGCTTTATGCCCGCCAGTACCCTGGCCGACCTGAACGTGTTTGCCGAAGGCCGCGCCATCCGTTACGGTGCGCTTTTCCGGGAGCAAGGCACCAACATCAACTTTGCGGAAGTGCCCGCAACGCCTGATTTACCGTGGCAGGTGCGCACCTACGAGCGGGGAGTGGAAGACGAAACACTGAGCTGTGGCACGGGCGTTACGGCGGTGGCACTAGCTGCCTCACAGCATGGCGCGCAAAGCCCCGTGCGCCTGCTTACTCCTGGTGGTGAGCTGCGCGTCACGTTCGAGGCACTGCCCGATGGCGCTTTTACCAACATCTTCCTGATTGGGCCCGCAACCCGCGTGTTCGACGGAAACGTGGAAGTATAAGCCTGGTCAGCTTTCATTGAACACGGAAAAGAGCCGGCCGCTAAAGACAACTTGTCTTTAGCGGCCGGCTCTTTTCCGTGTGTTTAACTACAGCTACAAGGTTATGCTTGACGGTCGGGAGCCGTGAAATCCAGCATCCAGCCGGGGTATTCAGGTGCCAACTTGCTTACCTCGTCTAGCTGCTGTAGCTCTTCTGCTGAAAGCTGCACGTCCACTGCTTTCAGGTTGTCTTCCAGCTGCTCCAATTTCTTGGCTCCAATAATCACGCTCGTGACGACGGGTTGGTGCAGCAGCCACGCCAGCGCCACTTGCGCCACCGAAACGCCTTTTGCCTCGGCCAACGGCCGCAGTACGTCCAGAATATCGTAGGCCTTCTCTTTGTCAACCGGAGGAAAGTCGAAGTTGATACGGCGGGCGCCTTCTTCGTTTTGTTGGTCGCGGGTGAATTTGCCGCTCAGGAAACCGCCGGCTAGCGGGCTCCATACCAGTAAGCCCACTTTCTGATCAAGCAGCAACGGTACCAGCTCGCGCTCCAAGTCGCGGCCTGCCACCGTGTAGTACGCTTGCAGCGACACGAATTTTTCCAGGTGGTTGTAGGTGGAGTAGCCTAGCGCCTTCATCAGCTGCCACGCCGCCAGGTTGCTGGCCCCGATATAGCGCACTTTGCCGCTACGCACTAGGTCGTCGAGGGCTCGGAGCGTTTCTTCCAGGGGCGTGAGTGGGTCGTAGCTATGAATTTGGTAGAGGTCGATGTAGTCGGTTTTCAGGCGCCGTAAGCTGTCCTCCACCTGCTGCATGATGTGGCTTCGGGTCAGGCCTACTTCGTTGGGGCCTTCGCCCATCTTGCCGCGTACTTTGGTAGCCAGCACCAACGAGTGGCGCGACAAACCAAGGTTATGAATGGATTGGCCAGTTAATTCTTCCGAAAGGCCTTCCGAATATACATTGGCAGTGTCAATGAAGTTGACGCCCGCGTCCACGGCGCGCTTTATTTGCTCATCAACGGCTTGCTGATCGAGCGAGCCAATAGCCGCCGCCCAGCCCTTGCCGCCGAAGGTCATGGTGCCCAAACACAGTTCCGACACTTTCAGGCCGGTGTTGCCCAACAAGTTGTATTTCATAATCCAAGAAATTGAAATGAAGCGTAGGTAATCCATCGGCAGGAGTAGGAGCGAAGTCACCACAAACGGGTGCACTTTCCACTCTTTCGATGTATGTAGGTACACTACGTAAAATTTGCTGCGAAGCCGGTCGTTCGTTGAATAAGTTTGTGTTGCGCTTATCTATTTACCCTAAAGACGTAGCGGCCTCCTCCTAGCTCCCATCCCATGCTTCGCGACGACCTTATTTTCCTGCGGGCTCTTGAAGCAGAAGACCTGGAATTCCTGTACGTACTGGAAAACGACTCGGCGTTATGGCAAGTTTCTGACTCTGCAACCCCAGTCTCGCGGTACACTTTGCGGAAATATTTAGAAAATTCCACTGCTGATTTCGAAGAAGTGCGGCAATTGCGCCTAGTGATTTGTGCACTACCCGACGGGCGGGCGGTAGGAACCGTTGATTTGTTTGATTACGTGCCTCGGCACCAACGAGCCGGTGTAGGAATTGCAGTACTACCACACGAGCGAAAAAACGGATTTGCCCGCGCTGCCTTGAAAATTCTGATTTCTTATGCCCGCCAGACCTTAGGCTTGCACCAATTGTTTTGTACAATCGGGGCCAATAACAGCGCCAGCCAAAAGCTGTTTCAACAAGCCGGATTTCAATTTGTGGGTGTGCGCAAAGATTGGGTGCGAATGGCCGACGAGTGGCAAAACGTGGTAGAATACCAGTGTTTATTGGACATATAGGAGGAGAGTAGGCATCTAGAGTAGAGATGAGCTTATTCGCCAATGCAGGGAATTCTATATTCTGGATAGTGTTGAGCTTTAGGGGTTCATATTGCACCCGAAATGTAATTTTTAGATGTGTATTGTAGTGCTTATCGGTATAAGCGGTTTAGGAGTTGAACTTATCAGCTACACCAATTCTCGCTAAAGCAGTGTATCCTTTTATCAAGGACTAGCGTATAATCTAATACCAACGGCTGGTGACTATCTAGGCTGCTTCGTAGGCCCGCTGGTGTAACACTACTTTCCTTACTTACTGCTACTCTATGTCGCTGAATGATCCAGCGCAGGTGAACTCCTCTGCCTCTGATTCAACCATACCCGCTCGCTCAACCTCGTCCGAATCGTTTCCTGATTTGGTCTGCTTCGCTCATTTACATTGGGATTTTGTGTGGCAGCGCCCACAGCACTTGTTGTCGCGGTTCGCGCAACATGGCCGGGTGCTGTATGTAGAAGACCCTTTTATTCATCCCGACCAAGTAGAACCGCATCTTGAAATCAAAGAGCGCCAAAACGGCGTGAAAGTAGTTGTTGCCCATTTGCCCTTCGGCTTAACGTGGCAGGACTCTGATGCCGCCCAAGCCAAGTTGTTGGCAGAGTACTTCGAGAAGGAAAACTTCAAACAGTATATCTTCTGGTACTACACGCCGATGGCGCTTAATAAGTCACGTGACTTCCGCCCGGTTCTTACCATCTATGACTGCATGGATGAATTGGCCAGCTTCAAATTTGCGCCAGCTGGGCTGCGTGAGCGGGAGCAAGAGCTTTTCAAGAAAGCAGAATTGGTATTCACAGGCGGTTACACGCTGTATGAATCCAAGAAGTTGCAACACCCCGATGCGTATCCCTTCCCAAGCAGCATCGACAAGGACCACTTCGGTCAGGCACGCCAGCCTATGGCCGACCCCGCCGACCAGGCTGGTATTGCGCATCCGCGCATTGGGTTCTTTGGTGTGGTAGACGAACGGCTCGACATCGAGTTGCTACGCCAGCTGGCCACCAACCACCCTGAATGGCAGTTTGTCATCATCGGGCCCGTCGTGAAGATCAGCGACGACCAGTTGCCCCGCCAGCAGAACATTCACTATTTAGGTGGCAAGGACTACCTAGAACTGCCTTCTTACCTGCAAGGATGGGACGTTGCCACCTTGCTGTTTGCCGACAATGAAAGCACGAAGTTCATTTCGCCCACCAAGACACCGGAATACTTGGCCGCTGGCCGTCCGGTAGTCAGCACGCCCATCCGCGACGTGGTGCGGCCGTACGGGGAACTAGACCTCGTACAGATTGCCGCCAATGCCGACGATTTCGGGCGGGCCATTGACAAAGCGCTTGTTCAAACGCAGGACACCGATTGGCGCCGGCGCACCGATGAATACTTAGCCACTATCTCGTGGGACTTGACTTGGCAGCAAATGCGGGACCTTATGCTGGACCGCCTCCAAGCCAAGACCGCTGGCCAAGCCTCCGAAACCGCCGATGCGTCATTGATTTCCGCTTCCTGAACATCCATCCATTCTCCCTAATCCTTCCAAAACACTCTTAGCTTATGTTCGATTATCTGATAGTAGGGGCCGGCTTTGCTGGCAGCGTGCTGGCTGAGCGCCTAGCTACCCGTTCGAATAAGAAAGTCCTCATCGTAGACAAGCGCAGCCACATTGCCGGCAATGCCTACGACCATTACAACGAGGAAGGCATCCTAGTCCACAAATACGGACCGCACATTTTCCACACCAACTCGAAAGACGTATTCGAGTACCTCTCCAACTTCACCGATTGGCGCCCCTATGAGCACCGCGTATTGGCTTCCGTTGACGGCCAACTGGTACCGATGCCCATCAACCTTGACACCATCAACAAGCTCTACGGTCTCTCGCTCAACAGCTTCGAAGTAGAGCAGTTCCTAGAGTCGTTGGCCGAGGAAATTCCCGTTATTAAAACGTCGGAAGACGTAGTAGTAAGCAAAGTAGGCCGCGAGCTGTACGAGAAATTCTTCCGCAACTACACCCGCAAGCAGTGGGGCCTCGATCCTTCGGAGCTCGACAAGTCGGTGACCTCGCGTGTGCCTACCCGCACCAACCGCGACAGCCGCTACTTCACGGATACGTACCAGGCCATGCCGCTACACGGCTACACCCGCATGTTCGAGAAGATGCTGGATCACCCGAACATCAAGGTGATGCTCAACACCGACTACCACGACATCATCGACTTCATTCCGTTCAAGGAAATGATTTTTACGGGTCCGGTAGACGAGTATTTCGACTTCAAATACGGCAAGCTGCCATACCGTTCGTTGGAGTTCAAGCACGAGACCCTCAACCAGGAGAACTACCTGGAGGCTCCCGTAGTGAACTACCCCAACGACAACTTGTACACCCGTATCACGGAGTTCAAGGCCCTTACCGGCCAGAAGCACCCCAAAACGGCCATCGTGTACGAGTATCCGAAAGCCGAGGGCGACCCATACTACCCCGTGCCACAGCCCGAAAACGCCGAGTTGTACAACCAGTACAAGAAGCTGGCTGACAACACGCCGAACGTACATTTCGTGGGCCGCTTAGCCACCTACCGCTACTACAACATGGACCAGGTAGTAGCTCAGGCCCTGACGCTGTACAAGAAACTGACTGAGAAGAGCGAGGAAGCCGTGAAAGCTGCTGCCAAGCCTGCCATCACGGGTTCTGCTTCCATCATTGATAAGCTCGTACCCCGCGACCCGGCCAAAGGAAAGCCGTAAGCGCCCCTGGCTGTTACCGTAGTAGTAAGGAGTTATCTGCTCCCAGCTACGCGCTTCAGCTACCTCACCAGAAGTCCTGCGAGAGATTTTTAACCGCCCTCAGGACCATCCGGCCACGTAACAAACACATTATGAAGCTGACGATTTTCGTCGTTCAGTGAACTGTCATCTGGTTTCCGACAAAGGCCATACAAAGCCTGAATTGGAAATCAGGTGACAGGCTTGTTTTAGGACCCGGCAACCTCGTCACTTTATGGTTAAATAAAGTTGATTGTAAGTTGACTAGTTGCCTTCCTTCTCAACGACCGAAACTATGCCTGACAAGAATGTTGAAATGTGGGGCGGCGTAGAATGTACCATCCGTCGTGTTGGCAATGACTACACCGATCAGTTGGAAAGCAGCGGCCACCGCTACCGCCTCGAAGACCTCGACTTGTTTGCCGAGCTAGGTATCAAGAAGCTGCGTTACCCTATCCTGTGGGAACAGGTAGCCCCCAATAGCCTCGACGAGCCCGATTGGACCTGGACCGATGAGCGGATGAACCGCCTCCGTGAACTAGGCATTGACCCCATCGTGACGCTGCTCCACCACGGTAGCGGCCCGCGCTACACGGCACTGCATCGCAAGAACTTTGTGCCGGGTTTGGCGCGCTTCGCCGAAATGGTAGCCGAGCGCTACCCTTGGATCAACAATTACACCCCCGTTAACGAGCCCCTGACTACGGCCCGCTTCAGCGGCCTCTACGGCATCTGGTATCCGCACGGCCTCGATGACCACACGTTTGTCCGGATTCAGCTCAACCACATCAAGGGGACGAAAGCAGCCATGCGGGCGATACGGAAAACCAATCCGGAAGCGCAGCTGATACAAACCGAAGACCTCGGCAAAACCCAGTGCACACCTGGCCTGCAATACCAAGCCGACTACGAAAACAACCGGCGCTGGCTGACCTTCGACCTGCTTTGCGGTCGTATCGACGAAGGCCACCCCATGTGGGACTACTTGTGCACCCATGGAGCCACTACAGAGGAACTGATGGAACTGGTAAATGACCCATGTCCGCCGGACGTGCTGGGCATCAATTACTACATCACGTCCGAGCGGTTTCTCGACGAAAACCACGAGGCCTACTTCGGCCACCACCGCGTTTCCGGCCACGAGCGGCCCGATTATGTTGATGTGGAAGCTGTGCGGGTGCGGTTGGTAGAGCTTACGGGCCAATACCAGTTGCTGATGGAAGCCTGGGAGCGGTACAAGCTCCCTCTAGCCATAACCGAAGTACACATCGATTGCACCCGCGAAGAACAGATGCGGTGGGTACAGCAGACGTGGAACGCGGCCAATCAACTCAAGGAAGACGGCGTAGATATGCGGGCCATTACTATCTGGTCGTTGCTCGGCGCTTACGATTGGAATTCCTTGCTCACGCGGCCAGGGACTTTCTATGAAAGCGGCGTTTTCGATATGTCAGGTGGTACTCCACGACCCACGGCATTGTTTAAGATGATACGGAGCTTGGCGCATGACGGGCACTACGAGCACCCGCTGTTACTGTCTAAGGGGTGGTGGGAAAGAGAAGAACGTTTCCACTACCACCACCACTGTCCTACCCACCAGACCTCCTAAATACGATGCAAATACTACCCTCCAATGAAGCGCTGGCCAATCTTTCGCAGCCAGTTATTCAACCCTTATTAATTACGGGAGCCACCGGTACACTTGGTCGCGCTTTCCAGCGTATTTGCCATACCCGGGGCATTGAAACGGTGATTCTGAACCGTTCCGAAATGGATATTACGGATGTGCAATCCGTTGAGAAAGCCCTTACCAAACATAACCCCTGGGCGGTAGTAAATACCGCCGGGTACGTACGGGTGGATGAGGCCGAGAATGATTTCGAGCGGTGCTACCGCGAGAATGCCATGGGCCCAACTATCCTGGCTACTGCCTGCGCTGCCCGCGGCATTCAGCTACTCACCTTCTCCTCCGACCTCGTGTTTGATGGCAACAAGTCGTCGGCGTACGTGGAAAGCGACCAGCCCCGGCCGCTGAACGTGTACGGCAACAGCAAGCGCCTCGCAGAGCGCGACGTGCTGATCCAGCAGCCTAGCGCCTTAGTAGTCCGGACCAGTGCTTTCTTCAGCCCCTGGGACGAGCATAACTTCGTATACGCGGCGTTGCGGGCCGGCCAGCAAAAGCAAGCTTTCCAAGCTGCCGACGACGTGCTCATTTCGCCCACCTACGTCCCCGACCTTGTCAATGTATCGCTTAACCTGCTAATTGACGAAGAGAAAGGGGTGTGGCACCTCGCCAACCAAGGCGCCTACACCTGGGCCGACTTGGCCCGCGTGGCCGCTGATATGGCTGGGATGGATCAGTCGTTTGTTTTGCCCTGCTCGATGCGCGCTTTTGGTTTGCCCGCAGCTCGGCCGTCTTACAGCGTGCTGGGCAGCAAACAAGGTACTTTGCTGCCATCAGTCGAGGACCGGCTGCACCAGTGCGTTGGGGAAATGATGCACAAACTGCGGGAAGAACCAGAAGAACGCATTGCGCTGGCTTCGTAGGTTGATAGTACGGTCAGCAGGACGCCCTGCTCGACAAGCAACAACCAACAATCAGCAAGCAAAATAACCTGACAACATTTCTTTTATGGAAACCCCGCACCCTTTTTGAGGTGGCGGGGTTTTGTCGTTTCAGGGGTGCGGACGACGCATAAGCGGTATTGTCCCGGGAGTTTCCCGAAAAACGCCGTAAATTTGAGGTACGCCCTTGCGTTTCAGCTTAAATAAACTAGCATGTTTGATTTTTTAGGGAAAACCGTCGCCAAAATTTTCGGTACCAAATCGGACCGAGATTTAAAGGAGATTATCCCCTACGTGGCGCTTATCAATGCCGAATATGCCAAACTGGCACAACTATCCGACGATCAACTGCGGGAACGCACCAACGAGGTGCGTGCTCGCATCGATGCGCACCTAAAGCCCATTGACGATCAGCTGTCTGGGCTGCACGCCCGCGTCAACGAGGATACTACGCTTGATATTGGGCAGAAAGAGCAACTCTTCGATCAAATTGATGAGCTGGAAAAGCAGCGCAACAAAGAGCTTGAAGTGGTGCTGATGCAAGTGCTGCCGGATGCTTTTGCTATTGTAAAAGAAACTGCGCGCCGCTACAAGGAAAACGGTCAGCTGGTGGTAACCGCCACCGACTACGACCGGGAGTACGCGTCGCGCAAAAAGAACGTCGTCATTCAGGGCGACCAAGCTACGTGGTCGAATAAGTGGATTGCCGGCGGTGCCGAAATCACCTGGGACATGGTGCATTACGACGTGCAGCTGATTGGCGGCGTGGTTCTGCACCAGGGTAAGATTGCCGAAATGGCGACGGGTGAAGGTAAAACGCTAGTTTCAACGTTGCCCGCTTTCTTGAATGCCTTGTCCAAGCGTGGGGTGCACCTAGTAACCGTCAACGATTACCTCGCCAAGCGTGACTCGGAGTGGAATGCTCCGTTGTTCGAGTTCCACGGCATCACCGTAGACTGCATCGACAAGCACCAGCCCAACACGGATGCCCGCCGCAAGGCCTACGCCTCCGACATCACCTACGGCACCAACAACGAATTTGGCTTCGACTACCTGCGCGACAACATGGCGCGCGACCCGCAGGAGCTGGTGCAGCGCAAGCACCACTTCGCTATGGTCGATGAGGTGGACTCCGTACTGATTGATGATGCCCGGACGCCGCTCATCATTTCCGGCCCCGTGCCGCGTGGCGATGTGCACGAGTTCTATCAGCTGAAGCCGCGCATTCAGATGCTGGTAGATGCCCAGAAGAAACTGGTGCAGCAGTATTTGGTGGAAGCCCGCAAAGGCCTCAAGGAAGGTAAAGAAGGCACCAAAGAAGGGGAGCCTGGCTTGGCGTTGTTCCGTGCTTACCGCGGCCTGCCCAAGAGCAAGCCGCTCATCAAGTTCTTGTCGGAAACCGGTGTGCGGGCCGTGCTGCAAAAGGTGGAGAACTTCTACCTGCAAGACAACTCGCGCCAGATGCCAACGGCCGATGCGCCGTTGTACTTCACCATCGACGAGAAAAACAACCAAATCGAGTTAACCGAAAAAGGCATCGACCTGATTACGGCCCAAGGCGAAGATCCGCACCTGTTCATCATGCCCGATATCGGGTCGGAAATTGCGGCGCTGGAAAACAGCAAAACGCTGACCAACGAAGACAAGCTGCACCAGAAAGAGCAGCTCATGCAGGACTATCAGGAAAAGAGCGAGCGGGTACACACCGTAAACCAGCTGCTGAAAGCCTACACCCTGTTCGAGAAAGACGACCAATATATCCTGACCGACGACGGCAAGGTGAAGATTGTGGACGAGCAGACCGGCCGCGTTATGGAAGGCCGCCGCTACTCCGACGGGTTGCACCAAGCTATTGAGGCCAAGGAAAACGTGCGCGTAGAAGACGCTACGCAGACCTACGCCACCGTGACCTTGCAGAACTACTTCCGCATGTACCACAAGCTGGGCGGCATGACGGGTACGGCTGAAACCGAAGCCGGCGAGTTCTGGAGCATCTACAAGCTGGACGTGGTAGTGATACCCACCAACCGCGGTATTGCCCGCCACGACGAGCACGACAAGGTGTACAAGACCGTGCGTGAGAAGTACAATGCCGTAGCCGAGGAAATCCAGGAGTTGGTGAAAGCCAACCGCCCTGTACTGGTAGGTACTACGTCGGTGGAAATTTCCGAGCTGGTAAGCCGCATGCTGAAGCTACGGGGTATTCCTCACCAAGTGCTGAACGCCAAGCAAAACCAACGCGAAGCCGAGATTGTAGCCGGTGCCGGCCATCCGGGCACTGTAACCATTGCCACCAACATGGCTGGCCGTGGTACCGACATCAAGCTGAAAGGCATTGCTAAAGAATCGGGCGGACTCGCCATCATTGGTACGGAGCGCCACGAGTCTCGCCGCGTCGACCGGCAGTTGCGTGGTCGGGCTGGTCGCCAGGGCGACCCAGGTTCTTCGCAGTTCTTCGTGAGCTTGGAAGATAACTTGATGCGCCTGTTCGGCTCCGACCGGATTGCCAAGCTCATGGACCGTATGGGCCTAGAGGAAGGCGAGGTGATTCAGCACTCCATGATTACGTCCAGCATTGAGCGGGCGCAAAAGAAAGTCGAGGAAAACAACTTCGGCCAGCGCAAGCGCCTGTTGGAGTACGACGACGTGATGAACGCCCAGCGCGAAGTGGTGTACAAGCGCCGCCGCAACGCCCTATTTGGGGAGCGTCTGGAGCTGGACATCTGGAACATGATCTACGACGTGGCCGAAGACGTAGTAATCAGCCACAAGATTTCTGGCGACTTCGAGGACTTCAAGCTGGCTATCCTGCGCATCTACGGCTATGACACCTACATCACCGAGCAGGAGATGAAAGGGTTGGCCGCCGGTCCGCTCACGCAGAAGCTCTACGACGAGGCGCTCGGCTACTACCACAGTAAGAACGACCACATTGCCACTAACGCTATGCCGCTGGTCAATGACCTGCTGGCGCAAAACGCTCCGTTCGAGAACGTAGCGGTGCCGTTCACGGATGGTCGCAAGCAAGTATCAGCCGTAGCCAGCCTGCGCCGGGCGCAAGCCACGCAAGGCCACGAAATCATCCGGAGCATGGAGAAGGCCGTGGTGCTTTCAACCATCGACACCGCCTGGACCCAGCACTTGCGCCAGATGGACGACCTCAAGCAGGTAGTACAGAACGCCGTGTATGAGCAGAAAGACCCATTGTTGGTGTACAAGTTCGAGAGCTTCGAGCTGTTCAAAGGCATGATCGGCAAAGTAAACGAGGAGACGCTGGCCTTCCTGTTCCGCGCTGATGTGCCGATGCAAGCCGGCGCCGAAGGCACCAACGACCCCGAGTTCTACATCGAAGACGAATTGCCCACTCCGGCCCCGATGCCTAAGCTAAAGGCCGAGAAAGAGGTGTCGTCGGTGTCGTTGGGAGCTGGTCCAGAAGATTTGGACCCGAACGAGCCGTTGGAAAAACAGCAGCCTGCCCGCGCTCAAAAGGTTGCCAACCGCAACGAGAAAGTGAGCGTGCAATACATGGACGGCCGCATCCTACGCGATGTGAAATACAAGACAGTGGAAGACGATGTGCTCAACAACCGGTGCGTGGTTGTTGATATAGCATAACAATTTCGGCCAAGTAATTGCTTTAAGCGGGGGCCGGCGACATTCGCCGGTCCCCGCTTTTGTATTAGGCAGTCTAAGACCCTGTTTCAGTTCGTACATTATAGAACCGCCCGCCGTACAAACGCACACCTTTTCCTTTGTTGACATTACCTTTAATGCCATGAACCTCGCTTCTCACATCGACCATACACTGCTCCGGCCCGATGCTACCCCCGGGCAAATCGAGCAACTGTGTGCCGAGGCCGCAGAACATCATTTTGCAACGGTCTGCGTGCCGCCCTGCTATGTACGGCTCGCCGTTGAAAAACTGCAAGGATCCGGGGTTGCCGTTTGCACCGTGGTTGGTTTTCCGCTAGGCTATCAGCTAGCGAAGGTGAAGTTTTTCGAGGCGCACCAAGCCCTGACGGAAGGAGCCACCGAGCTGGATATGGTTATCAACATCGGGGCATTGAAAGACGGGCATTTAGAGGAAGTGGAAGAGGAAATAGGGCAACTGGCCGAACTGTGCCATTTGCGCGGTGCCCTGCTGAAAGTGATTATCGAAACGGCCCTGCTCAGTGAAGACGAAATTGTGCTGGCCTGCGAGCTATGTGAGGAGGCCGGTGCCGACTTCGTGAAAACGTCTACCGGCTTTGCCAGCCGGGGAGCATCCGTGGATGATGTTATGCTAATGCGCCAGTCCTTGCCGGCTAACATTCGTATTAAAGCTGCTGGCGGTATTCGCACCCGGACTGCCGCGCTGGCCCTGTTGGCCGCTGGCGCCGACCGAATAGGGTCGTCCAACAGCCTTGTTTTGCTTCACGAAGATGATACTACCATTACTGCGTAACGTGCTGCTGCTTTCCACTTTATTTGCGCTGGGAGCTTGCGCCACTACGGCACCAACTACAAGCGCTGCTACCACTCCCGCTGATACCACCAAGTCGCGCCCTAGCCAAGCTACCCAGGCAGGTTCTGTTGAAGACCTGAGCAGCTACCGGCCCAAGTTTTCCATTTCCAAAGATCCTGTCACGCCTGCTCCCAAGTCGGCGGTGACGCCCACCAACCACGTAAACGCGCAAATAGAGCAGCGCCTGCGTGACCAGGCCTACACCAACCAGAACGTGAAGTACGCGCAAGGCTACCGGATTCTGGCTTATGTGGGCCTGGAACGCGACAAAGCTATGGCCATTCGCCGCGCCGTTATCGGCCGCTACCCCGACGAAACCGATTACCTCACGTTCAAGCAGCCGGTGTTTCGGTTGTACGTGGGTGACTACCTCACCCGTTTAGAGGCAGAACAGGCGATGCTACGCATCCGCCCGCTGGCGCCCAAAGCCGAACTGGAATCAGCGCAAGTGCTCTTAAATAAGTCGGGGTATTAGCCTACCACTGCTTTTTGGGTGAAGATGGAGGTGCGAGGGTAGCTGCTGCCCACCGCGTTAGCTTATCTTGCGGCATCATTCCACTAGCCACCAACTGCAAGTTGGTGTACCTTTCTATGAAACACCTGCTTCCCCGCATCAAAGCCCTGGCAACCGAAACTGCGGCCGATACTGTAGCGCTCCGCCAGCATTTGCACGCGAACCCCGAGCTGTCATTTCAGGAGTTCAACACCATGGCCTTCGTTACGGCAGAGCTAACCAAAATGGGGCTCACGCCGCACCCGATTGCCAATACGGGCGTTGTGGCTCTCATTGAAGGCCGTAACCCCAGCACCCGCACCGTAGCCTTGCGCGCCGATATGGATGCGCTGCCCATCACAGAACAGAACGAGGTGCCGTACAAATCGACAAACCCCGGCGTGATGCACGCCTGTGGCCACGATGTGCACACCTCGTCGTTGCTTGGCACCGCTCGCATTCTGACGCAACTGCGCGACGAGTTCGAGGGCACGGTGAAGTTGATGTTTCAGCCGGGAGAAGAGCTGTTGCCAGGTGGCGCGTCGCTGATGATCAAGGAAGGCGTACTAGAAAACCCGAAGCCAGCCAGCGTATTAGGGCAGCATGTATTTCCAATGCTACCAGCCGGGCAAATCGGCATCCGTCCGGGACGCTACATGGCCTCCACCGACGAGCTGTATCTGACCGTCCGCGGTAAAGGCGGCCACGGCGCCATGCCCGAAATGAACCTCGACCCAGTGTTGGTAGCGGCCCATATCATTGTGGCGGCGCAGCAAATTGTGAGTCGCCGGGCCAGCCCCAAAATGCCCTCGGTGCTCTCGTTCGGGAAGGTTATTGCCAACGGCGCTACTAACGTCATCCCCAACGAAGTCTACATCGAAGGCACCTTCCGGACGCTAAATGAGGAGTGGCGCAACGAGGCCCACGGCCACCTACGCCGCTTGTGCGAAGGACTAGCCGATTCGATGGGAGCCACCTGCGAACTGGAGATTCGGCGGGGTTACCCGTACCTAGAAAACGAGCCCCAACTAACCGCCCGCATTCGGGCTGCTGCCGAACAGTACCTCGGCCCTGAAAACGTAATCGAGCTAGACCAGTGGCTGGCGGCGGAAGACTTCGCCTATTTTTCCCAAGCTGCCGATGCCTGCTTCTACCGCCTGGGTACGCGTGCTACCGATGGCCGGTTTGCGTCGTCTGTGCATACACCTACCTTCGATATCGAACCCAAAGCCCTGGAAACGGGACCAGGCTTAATGGCTTGGTTGACCTTGCAGGAGTTGGCTTGCTTATAAGCCGTTGGGCTCTTGTCATACTTGTAACTATCGTTTTTGATGCGCTGCTACCTTAGGTACTTATTAGTTGCTGGCAGCGTACTGCTGGTAACTACCGCCACCATGGCCCAGCGCCGCCACGTGCGCGACGTGGTGGTGGTGCCGGAAGCGCAGGTGGAATTGGCTCTCTCAGGGTCCGATTACGTGTTGATTGGCTTCAACTTAGTAACCTCACCCGATGGGGGTAGTACGTTTGCGGCCGGTCAGTTGCGCTTAGGCTACGAGCACTTTTTAAATCAGCAATGGAGCATTGGCGCTACGTTGCGGGTGCTTGGCGGCGACAACTACAGTTACGGCGACTTTCTAGGGCTGGATGGAAATATAACGCCTGGAGTCTTGGTGCGGCATAGCGGTAAAATAGGCGCTTTCAACTTCGGGCAACGGCTGGGCGTAGAGTACGCTACCACGTTCGACGTGCTCGGCAGCGACAACGAAAACCGGGCTCTAACTCGCCTGCGGCTCGATGTGGATCGGGTGTTTCCATTGGGGGGGAAGCTTGCCGTGCGGCCCCGGCTGGCTTACGAACCGGTAACGTATCTGCGGTTGCAGCGCGACGAAAACGATATCAAAGAGCGAGTAATTGATTTCGGTAACCTACGAGCAGAAGTAGGAGTCCGACTATCGCCGCATGTTGATTTCACGCCCTGGGTGGCCTCGCAAACCTATTACATTAACTCGTTGCCACAGTATGATGCCTTGGGCCAGCAAACGGGCGGTGGCCGCACTAACTTGGTCACGCCCACCCTCGGGATAGACCTGCGCCTGACATTATTCAGTGGTAGTTCAACTACTGAGCGGTACCAGCTTCCCACGCAGCATTAAGAAATCAGAATGACAAAATGGCTTGGCTTCAATTAAGCCATTTCATCAGTCAGATGATTTGTTTCGACGTTTATCTGCAAAATTGTTGAGGAGACACATGCAGCGGTATAGACAGAAATGACATTTTGTCTTCTTGTTTGTGCTCTTTTTGATCTGGTATAGATTTTATAGAAAGAGGATGTACCCGCAAGGGAAAACATTAACTCAGACTTCAACTCTATATCATCATGGCAACTTTGCTGTATAACAATCGTCCTGCTCTCCGTCCTGCCCGTGCTTTCAATTCGCTTCTAAACGAAATGCTGCGCGACACTCTACCCACTGTGACGGAACCCGTTAAATCTTTCGTTCCTGCCGCCGACATTTTAGAGTCGGAGAACGGTTTTGAACTGCACTTAGCGGTGCCTGGCGTTGTAAAAGAAGACGTTAAAATTGATTTTCAAGAAGGCCATTTAGTTATTAGCGGGGAGCGCAAGGCTCCGGTAGCGGAGGAGAATGCTCCCAAATTCCGTCGGGTCGAAACTGGCTACGGTAGCTTCACTCGCAGTTTCCGCCTCCCCGAAACGGTAGACGTAACCGCTATTGATGCTCAGCTTACCGATGGTATTCTGCGCGTTGTGTTGCCTTTCGATAGCAAGAAAGTAACGAAGCATCATATTGAGGTTCGTTAAAAACTTGAAAGCGAGAAAAAAAGGCATCCTGTGGGTGCCTTTTTTTCTCGTTTATGTGTTATAAGGTATAGTTTCTGATTTGGGTGTGATTGGTGAGGGAAGGCTGAAATAGTCAGAAAATCTCCAATACGTGCAACCCAATACTAGCTGGTACGCATCTTTCGTTTGCCAGCGAACATGAAAGCTCTCTCACTTGCTTTTCATGCTGATTTTGTAAATTAGAGTCACCTTCTTTTTCTCTTCTTATCCTCGTATTACCCATGCAAGCAAAACAAATGATGCTCGGTCTGCTAGGCTCTGCTATTCTAGGCGGTGGTGTGGCAGTGGGTGGGTACAAGCTGCTAGAGCCGGAGCGCACTGCTGCTCCTCAAACTGTGGCTGCTGACCCCAACGTTCGGTACACCAGTGAGCTGCGCAGCAGCAATTACGTAGTGCCGGAAGGTTTGAACTTTACGGCAGCAGCTGCTTCCGTGACGCCAGCCGTAGTACACGTAACCACAGAGTATGCTCCAAAGCCAAGCCGCAACAACGCAGCGCAGATGGATCCTTTCCTGCGTCAGTTCTTCGGCGATGAGTTCGAGCAATATCACGGTCGTGGTCAGCAGGGTGTACAGCAGGGCTCGGGCTCGGGCGTTATCATTGCTGCCAACGGCTACATCGTTACCAACAACCACGTTATCGATAAGGCCGACAAGATTACGGTCATTATGGATGACAAGCGTAAGTTCGATGCCGAGCTAGTAGGTACCGACCCTACCACCGACTTGGCGTTGCTGAAAGTGAAGGCTGATAACCTCCCCTTTATCCGTTACGGCAACTCTGACCAAGTGAAAGTAGGCGAATGGGTACTGGCCGTTGGCAACCCCTTCAACTTGAACTCTACGGTAACAGCTGGTATCATTTCCGCTAAAGGCCGTAACATCAGCATCCTGCGCGACCAGAAAGGCATGGGTATCGAGTCGTTTTTGCAGACGGATGCTGTTGTGAACCCTGGCAACTCGGGTGGTGCCCTTGTAAACCTGAATGGTGACCTGATCGGTATCAACTCCGCTATTGCTTCTCAGACAGGCTCTTTCGTAGGCTACTCGTTTGCGGTGCCAAGCTCCATCGTGAGCAAGGTGATTGACGACTTGCTCAAATATAAAGTGGTGCAGCGGGCCCTGTTGGGCGTGAGCATTCAGGAGGTGGACGCCACGTTGGCTTCCGAGAAAAAGCTCTCTTCGTTGAACGGTGTGTACGTGCAGTCCCTGACGGATGGTAGCTCGGCAGCTGAAGCGGGTATCAAACCCGGCGACATCATCACCGAGATTAACGGTACCAAGGTGAACACATCTTCGCAACTGCAAGAGCAAGTAGCCCGTTTCCGCCCTGGCGACAAAATCAAAGTAACCTACCTGCGTGGCAGCGACACCAAGAACACCACGGCGGTGTTGCGTAATGCGACTGGAACCACTGACATCATTCGTGAAGAGGTAAGCAAGGCCATTAAGTACGAAGGTGCTACGTTGGCCCCGGTTAGCAAGCAAGAGATGAACAAGCTGGGCTTGGAAGGCGGAGCTAAAATCACTGGCATCGGCAAGTCCAACTTCCGTGAAACCGGTATTGCTGACGGCTTCATCATCACCCGCATAGATAAAAACCAAGTAGCCAAGCCACAGGACGTACAGAAGTACCTGGAAGCAGCTAAGAACAGTGAAGGCGCCCTCGTAGAGGGTGTCTATCCTGATGGTCGCAAGGCATACTACCCCATTGGGCAAGCTGAATAAGGCTTAGCAAGTATGAGTATTAAAAAGCCCTCTGCTACTACAGCAGAGGGCTTTTTGTTGGTAGTAAAGGAAACTGTAAGGGCGAGTGCTGCGAGCAACGCAAAGCTTTTCGCATTACGAAGAAAGCCACTCCATAGCCGCTCCTTCGTCGCCGAAGAGGCGCATATAGTATGGTCTTTCGGGAGCGAGGCCATACGTGAGGTAATGCATCTGCACGGGGTCGGAGGCGTACACGGCCATGCGAGCAGGCGAGCATAAAACACTTATGTGAAGCACTTGAGGCGCTAGACTGCTGGCTGCTAACGGGTAAAAAACGGTAGTAGTCCATCGACCCAGCTCCGGGCTGATCTGTTCCCGACGGCGCACATCGAGCAGCCAATGCGCTGCGCCGTGTTCCTGGGCTGCGGCTAGTACAGCGGTAAAGTCGGCTTGCAGCTGAAGCAAAGGCGCGTCAGAAAGCCAGCGCACGACCAGTGCATTCAAGTCGGAGCGGTACTGAATGGTACAGGTGACAGAAGACATTACTGCACACATAAGAGGGCGACGCTGAACAGGAAAGAGACTATAATTGAAAGCCTTACGGTTGAGGTAAGTGAGCAGCAGCCAAGCGTATCCTATAGAGTAATATAAGAGTATCCTGCAAACTCAGCAACGTTTTCAAGCAGAAAACTTCCAAGGGGGGGCACTACGGCGCGAGCGTAGTGTGGGCTATTAGCAAAGCACTGCGGTAGGAGCAAAGAGTTTGCTACCCACCTTGCTAGTGGGGAGTAGGAGCAGCCAGCCAGCGCTGCGCGTCGCCTTCCTGATCAAAAAGTTTGAAACAGTAGGAGAACATAGCTTTTTCAAACCGGGAAAGTAAGCTTGCCATTTCAGCATCTGTCTGTAGCCGTCGCTGGCTGTCGGGTGGAACCATGTATGCCATGCGAAGGGGCTGATGGAAACGAGTTGCCAGCGTTGGAAAAAACGAATCATTCACCCATTGGCCGGCTTCGATGCTTATTGTTAAGGCTCGGGTGTCGAGCAGCCAGCGTACTGTGCCGCAGCGCTCTGCCTCGTCTGCTAGCGCATAATAGCCAGCCTGCAGTTCCGATAAGCTCACGGGCCGGCGCCAACGGGCAATGAGCACCTCCAAGTCGGGCCGGTAGGTTAGGGCAAGGTGGTCGGCGACGGTGAGGGTTTGGGGTTGCATACTATTGAGTCAGCTAGCATTTAAACATCAGGCAGCCTTTTTTCAACAAGATCTATCAGCACAGAACCCAATAGGGTATCGAGAGAAATACAGCCTTTTTGCTGGTTAGGCACGTGCTGTATCGGTGGTATGGATTACCTCCTATATAAGCGGAACCGTTCGTTTGTTTTCTTCGAAAAGCCACGCCATGGCTACCGCCTCATCCAGAAAAGAGCGTAGGAGGTAGGGTTGGCTGGTGCCTTGTGCCCGCTCCACGGTACTATACATTTCGGGGGTGGTATCAATAATGTGTTGTCGGCTAGGCGACGTCAGGTAGGCTACGCGGAGTATGCGGGGGAGTAACAGCAATGCTGCTTGGGGTAGAAAGTCGTCGGCTACCCAACGCGTGTTGTTGCTGTTCACTGCCTGGCGGCGTCTGACATCAACAAACCAGTTCGTTACCTGATGGCGCAACGCCAACTCAAGCGCTGCTTGATGAGCTACTTTCAATTCCGCTAATGAGGCATCACGCAGCCAACGCAACACAACCAACTGCAGATCGGGACGGTAGCTAAGATTCAGGTATTCGGTGTAAGGAACAATGGGCGCAATAGTGTAGAGAGTTGACGGCATAATCCAAAGCGGGTAGATCAAGGCGTAATGATAAATAAAATGCTTTGGTATGACAAGCAGCGCAGTAGCACGATTTAAAGACTTGTTTCTGTTATATGAGGTTTATTTTATTATTGAAATAGTTATAATATATACATTATTTGCTTTTGCGTAGGATGGTATTTGACTCACAAAGGCGTACTTGCTTGAACCAGGAACCTCGGCTTAGTTCGGTGGGTACTGTACCTTTGCTTTTCCCAACCCACCCTATTCTTATAGAACATGAAACAAGCCCTTGAAGAAGCTACTGCCACTGGTACCGACGTATCAGAACACGACCCACATGGCATTCAGCAAGTACTCCGCGAACTAGGGGTGCAAGTGGAAAATGCGGCTTGGAGTACCGGCCTACAATGGGGCGGAGCCGGCAATAGCTCTTCCAAGCCTATTCATTCACCTGCCGATGGCCGCCTTATTGGCAAGGTAGCACTAGCCACCACCGCCGACTACGATGCAGTAGTTGAAACAGCACAGGCGGCTTTTAACACCTGGCGGGTGGTGCCTGCACCCAAACGCGGCGAGATAGTACGCCAGATTGGCAACAAGCTACGCCAATACAAAGAGCCACTAGGCAAACTGGTAAGCTACGAGATGGGTAAAATCCTGCAGGAAGGCCTCGGCGAAGTGCAGGAGATGATTGATATCTGCGACTTCGCAGTTGGCCTCTCGCGTCAGCTGCACGGCTTTACAATGCACTCCGAGCGCCCTGCCCATCGCATGTACGAGCAGTACCACCCACTAGGGGTAGTTGGTATTATATCAGCCTTCAACTTCCCGGTGGCGGTATGGAGTTGGAACGCCATGTTAGCGGCCGTATGCGGCGATGTCTGCATTTGGAAGCCTTCAGAGAAAACTCCGCTTACGGCCGTAGCTGTACAGCATATCCTGGCGGATGTGCTGCGCGAAAACGAGTTGCCCGAAGGTGTTTTCAACTTAGTGATTGGGGATGCCGAAATTGGTGCCCGCATAGCAGCCGACAGCCGGGTACCATTGGTGTCAGCTACGGGCAGTACGCGCATGGGCAAGAAGGTAGGGGAGGTAGTAGGAGCCCGCCTGGGTCGCGCACTGCTGGAGTTGGGCGGCAACAACGCCATCATTCTCACCGAACACGCCGACCTGGATATTGCCATTCGTGCCATTGTGTTTGGGGCTGTCGGTACGGCCGGGCAGCGTTGCACCACCACCCGCCGCGTCATCATCCACGACCGTATTTTCGAGGACGTGAAAGCGCGCTTGCTGAAAATTTACCCCAATCTGCCCATCGGCAACCCTTTACAAGAAGGCACCCTTGTCGGCCCGCTGATTGATCAGGATGCCGTACAAAACTTCAAGAAGGCGCTAGAAAGCGTGCAGGCAGAAGGTGGCAAGCTGCTTATCGGCGGCGAGGTGCTATCGGGAACTGGCTTTGAAACCGGCACCTACGTGCAACCCGCCTTGGTGGAAGCGCACAATCATTACCATACGGTGCAGGAAGAAACCTTTGCTCCCATTCTGTATCTCATCCGCTATAGCGGTGGGGTAGAAGAGGCTATCGAACTCCAGAACGGTGTGCGCCAAGGGCTATCGTCCAGCATCTTCACCCTCAACATGCGCGAAGCCGAGGCGTACCTCAGCCACACCGGCTCCGACTGCGGCATTGCCAACGTCAACATCGGTACAAGCGGCGCTGAAATCGGCGGAGCTTTCGGCGGCGAAAAAGAAACCGGCGGCGGCCGGGAGTCTGGCTCCGACGCGTGGCGCGTGTACATGCGCCGCCAAACCAACACCATCAACTACAGCACTCAGCTGCCGCTGGCGCAGGGCATCAAGTTTGATGTATAAGAATGCGCTTACGCTGCGTTGCTAAGCAGTAACGTAAACAGACCCGTCTAGTGCCACTAGACGGGTCTGTTGGTTTAGTGGAAAGTTGGCTTATTTAACACTTAGCTTTTGTAACAGGCGAGGTGCAACCTCTCAGCGGCTGGCTCTGTCTTTCACTTGCTTATCCGCTACCCCTTAGTGGCTTTGTCCGGAAATTTGGATATTTACGATCATCCATTCTTCAATTTTGCTGCCTTCGCCCGACGCCATGGAAGCTTTTGCGTATACTGACATCAACGCCCCGCTGGTAGAGCGGTGCCGATTGGGTGACCGACGGGCACAGGCCGAAATCTACAAACGCTACTCTAAAGCCATGTTCAACGCTTCGTTGCGCATTACCGGCGACTACGCCGAGGCCGAAGATGTGCTGCAAGAATCATTTTTGAGTGCCTTCCGGGAACTGCACAGCTACAAAGGGGATTCATCATTTGGCAGTTGGCTGAAACGAATAGTAATCAACAAGAGTATTAACTGCCTGCGCAACCGGCGCTTGCAATTGGTACCACTCGGAGAGCAGCACGACGCCGCTGGCTCCGATGCCAACGAGTACGCTGTTGACACCGAAGTAATACAGTGGCGGGCCGATGTAGTACGACGTTGCGTACAGGAATTGCCCGATGGCTATCGGGTAGTGCTCACGCTGTACCTGCTGGAAGGCTACGACCATTCCGAAATAGCGAGCATCCTGGGTATCACAGAGTCTACGTCAAAGTCTCAGTATAGCCGAGCTCGTAAAAAGCTTTTGGAACTAGCTTGTCAACAAGGGCTTACCTCTTAAACCTGATTTCTTAATCTATTTTATCTCGTCGGCCGCGCTTTGCCCACCCTCCACTTCGACAGGGCGCGCCGGACCGAGATAAACCACGTGCCTAGTACCACCCCCCCAACATGAACGATAAAGAAACCGGTCTGGAGAATTTCATCGAGCGGCATCGTGCCGAGTTCGATGTGTTCGAGCCGCGCCCGGATTTGTGGGACGACATCGAACAGGAACTGGCTGCACCCACGGCCGGCCCTGTTGAGCAGGACGCTGATGAGACAATTGTCCCTAAACCGTTGCGGATTGTAAAATTGTACCCTGAAGCTCCGGCTGCTACGCTGGCTGCATCATCCGAACCGTTGCGCACTACCAACAGCAACACGTGGTTGCCTCGCCCAGGTATAGCAGCGGCAGTAGCCTTGCTGGTACTGGCTGGTGTGGGGGCCGTATGGAACAATGAGCAGCATACCACAGGCTGGACCAATACGGGTACGGCTCCGCTGGTGCTGGCTGCCCCGAGCCCCGCTCCAACTGATGCCAATACCGGCCTCTACTTCGGTGCTTCCCCAGTAACGAATTCACAGGAAGCTCCTGCGCAGCAACTCACCAAGACTGTGCAGCGCATGGAAACGTATTTTGCTTCGCAGATCAGGGAGCGGCAGCAGGAGTTGCAACAACTGGAAGCCGAAACGCCCGTGGCCAGTGCCCCCGCCGCCGATTGGCAGCGGGAGTTGGCCAGCTTGGATTCCACCTATCGTCAGCTCAAAGTGGAGCTGTATCGCAACCCGGAGCCTGATGTGGTGTTGGAAGCTATGAACCGCAACCTGCAGATCCGCCTCGATATCTTGAATCAGCAAACTCGCTTCCGCGAGCAGGCCCAGGAATACACTGCTCAGCCGCTGATGATTGCCGATAACCACCCCATGCCATGAGCTGCTTCCGCCGCACCTTTCTATGGACCAGCCGCCTGCTGGCAGTGGGTACCCTAGTGGCTGCCAGCTTAGGCGCGCAAGCGCAGCAAGCGGCACCCACTATCTTGGCGCACCCAAGTGCTCCAACCGACGTGCATTACTACCAATCGTCCGGCGCCGAAGCTCCTGCTTTTTGGCCCCAAGGAGGTGGTTCAGATGCAGCGCACAGCCAGAATTGTCTGCAGAATGCGCAGGCTCCATCGTTGCTGGGTACGCAGGAACCGCAGCAGGAAGCGGCCACTCCGGCCGCCGAAAAAACGCGCAAGCTAAGCCGCACTTTCGCAGTGCCAAACGGCAAGCCGTATGCGCTCAACACTCGCTACGGGCGGGTGCAAGTGAACGTGTGGAACCGCCAGGAAATCCGGACGGATGTTGACGTCATTACCCGTGCGGATACCGACGAGAAGGCTCAGCAATTGCAGGAAATGATTCAGGTGCAGGTGCTGGAAAACGACCCCGCTACTGGGGGCGTATCAGCCCGCTCACACTTCGGGACGATGCCGCACGGCTGCTGGAGCCGGACCAAACTCTACGAGGTAAACTATACAGTGTGGTTGCCGCGCAATACGCCTTTGCACGTCTATAACACGTTTGGGGAAGTAAGCATTCTGGGTGACCTAACTGGCCCGACCGAACTTGCCGTGGAGTACGGCACCCTGCGCACTGGCCGTTTGGATGGCAGCCAGAACCTACTGCGCATCGGCAACGGGCAGGCAGCTATACCATTCGTTCGTCGGGCGGGCATTGATGCCTCGTACTCCCGCTTGCGCCTCGACACCGGCGAAACCGTGGACTTGCGCAACAACTACTCTGACATCAACATCGGAATCGTGCAGGACCTGACGGTGCACAGTAAATACGGCGACGTAGCTCTCGGGACAGTGCGTAACCTGCGCGGAACATCGGGCTACTCGAAGTTTAGCATCGACAAGCTAAACAATCAGCTGGATATGACGGTACAGAATTGCCCCAACTTCGAGGTGCGCAATACCGGCCGCAATTTTCGGGAAATCAATCTTGATGGCGGTTTCAGCACTATCCTCCTGAACTTCGAGGACAATGCTGGCTTCAACTTCGACGTAAACACGCAGCATGGGAAGCTGCTCGTTGACAAAAAGCTTGTGAAAGTGGCTTCCGAAGAAAGTAGCCCCGTATCCAGTGATATGCAGGGTACTTTCGGCGCAGCCAGCGCCCGCCGGTCTGCTAGCAGCAACGTCAATATCCGGGTGCGCTACGGCAACGTGCGCTTCAACCGCTAGTCGGCGGAGGTAAGACAAGCACCCCAGTACAAGGGCCTGTTTCGAACAGAGGAAAGCACACGTTGCCGCCTCTCTTCGGAACAGGCCTTTTTTGTAGCCAGAGAGAAAGGAATGGCAGTGAAAAGCGTTGTGCTGCTGTTGGAATGACGTTCTTAGCGGCCGCTATGAGCCGTTGTTCGAGAATACGCGTTTTGCTTTTGTCTCTGCTTTTACTTTGGTGCGCCTTGCCTGCCACGGCGCAGTCGTCTGTCGCTATGTCTGTTACGCCACCCGCTTCATCAACTATGCGCACGTATGCCTTGCGGCTGAAGCCGGGGCAGGACTTACGCCGAGAAATCAATGCTTTCGTGGAGCAACACCAGATTCGGGCGGGCGCGATGGTTACCTGCGTGGGAAGCTTGACGCAAGCCACGTTGCGCCTCGCCAACCAAGAACAACCGACGGTGTACCACGGGCATTTCGAAATTGTATCCTTGGTCGGGACGCTATCCACCAATGGCGGGCACCTCCATCTGGCCGTATCGGATTCCACGGGGCGTACCATCGGCGGGCACCTGCTCGATGGCAACCTGGTGTACACCACCGCCGAACTGGTGATAGGGGTATTGGAAGAACTGGATTTTCGGCGAGAGCCCGACGCTACATTTGGCTACCGAGAGCTAACGGTGTACCCGGCCGCCACACCCGCTAAACGCAAGAAACCGGCATCTCGCTAGACCTGGCCTAAGTAGGTAGTTGGCCGAAGGTTGGCTCCCAGTCAAAAGTCCGTCCTGCTTTACTTGGCGGCTTATCGAAGCACAAGGAACTTTGCACCGGTTATCCACACGCTCTAGCTTGTGGGACAAGTCAGGTGAAAAAGGTATTGCTCTGTTGTAAGACCTGTTGGCGTCAGCGAGTGGTGGCTGGGCTGATGCGTTGCTGCAGCTTCCTCTGGGCCATGTGCTATGCGAAGCGGAGGCTTCGTGCTACATTCACTCATACTCGCTACTACCTGTCTTCCCTGTCCTATGACGCCCGCCACCCTTGATACGCCTGCTGCTGCCGCCTTTCGGCGCACTATTTCCAATCCGCTGAAGCTCCGGCTGTTTATGCTACGGAGCTTGCCGATGGCTTATCTGGCAGGACTACGGCTGCGCGAGGTTACGCCCGAGCGAGCAGTTATTACGGTGCCGTTCAAGTATCTAACTAAAAACCCCTTCCGCAGCATCTACTTCGCGTGCTTGAGCATGGCGGCCGAAATGGCAAGCGGCATGCTCGCCATGATGTACACCCAAGGTGCTGGGCGAGTATCCATGCTGGTGGTAGGACTGGAGGCAGACTTCACCAAGAAAGCCGTGGGACTTATTGCCTTCACCTGCGCCGATGGGCCGCACATCGCCCAAGCCATTGCCGACAGCCGCGTCACCGGGGAAGGCCGCACGGTGGTGTGTACCAGCACGGGCGTCGATGAGGTGGGCGACGTGGTGGCTACGTTTCGAATCACCTGGTCGTTCCGGGCGAAGTAAGGCTGAAACTCAAAGCCCGACGGGAGTGGCGCTCTGGTGCCAGATAGGGGACGACCAAAGGTTGATTGGGTTTGCCAACTCGCAATCGTTGGGGAATAAGCCCAGCGGTGTCGGCGAGTGGCAAGAGTTGGAACTGCCGTTGTTGCTTAAGCCTACCACCCAACCGTTGGAAGCCGCCAAAGCATGGTTAGCTAACAAGTAGACTCTGCTACACCTGGCGCTACCTAGCTACTTTCTCTCTGCAGATGGGGCCGTGGCTTATGCGTTGCGGCGAGCTTAGTTTATAGCAAGCGAGCGGGTGATGGTTTCACTTCCTGCTTGCACTTGCACCCGATACAGGCCCGGCTTCAAATCCTCCAGGGAAACATCGGCTTTGGTGCCAGTGGTTGCCAGGCGCAGGTTTTGCGTGCGCACAGTGCGGCCCACTACATCAGAAAGGGTAACCGTAGCTTGCGTGACGCCAGACACCGCTGGTACTACAACCGTGGTGTGGGTGTGCGCCGGATTCGGGTAGATGCTCATACCCGCTAGCGCTGTTAGAGAAGAACTCTTCGTGGGCAGCGCCATATCGGTGAGAGCCGCTAGAAAGCCGACACCTGCGTTGCTAGAGTTGGAAATAGTTTGGTTGCCGAACGTAGCCGGCGCTACCACATAGCCTGCCACGTATACGCTGGTGCCACTGAGTACCACGCCAGAAGCTGCATCATCACCTTCTCCCCCAGCTTGTTGTACCCAGGTGAAGCTGCCCGTTCGCCCGGCATCCGAGAGCTTGGCGGCAAACACGTCACTGGTGAGGTTGGTGTTTCTGTTGATGATTGTGGTATTGCCCAACCGCACGATAGCGCTAGTGAAACCGCCGGCCACGTACACGCTGCTGCCCTGTACGGCAATAGCATTCACCGATTCATCTTGCAGCCCACCGGCCTGCTGCACCCAAACAAAGCTGGCCCCGTTGACAGTCTCGGTCAGCTTGGCTACAAACACATCAGCGCCCCCGGCACTCGTGAGGGTGGTTGCTCCGAAGCTGGCAGCCGCTCCACTCTGGCCGAAATGCCCGGTGACGTACACGTTCGAGTTGTTGACGGCAAGGGCAGTAGCCCGGTCGGCGCCAGTACCGCCCGCCCCCTGAGCCCAGGTGAAACTAGCTGATGCTCCTGCGTCAACCAGCTTGGCCACAAAGGCATCAGAATTTCCGGCGTTGGCCAGGGTGCTGTTTCCGAAAGAAGCCGTGGGGCCCCGGAAGCTGCCAGCTACATATACGCTGGTGCCCTGCACGGCCAAGGCGCTAATTGCGTCGCTGGTAGGACTGCCGGCCCGTTCGGCCCACAGAAAGCTAGCAGTGGAGCCAGCATCCGTGAGCTTGGCTACAAATAAGTCGTAGGTGCCAATGCTGGTTATGGCTTGCGTGCCGAAGCGAGCAGTGTTCAGGAACTGCCCTCCTATATATACGCTGGTACCACTCACAGCCAAAGCGGTTATTTGGTCGTAGCCTGACCCGCCGGCCTGCTTGGTCCAGGAAAAGCTGCTGGAACTGCCCGCGTCCGTGAGTTTGGTAACAAACATGTCGTATTCTCCAGCGCGGTAGTTGTTGGTGAGGGTGGTAGCACCGAACTGCACAACCGGACCTTCGAAGGTACCCGCCACGTATACGCTGGTCCCGTTCACGGCTACTGCGGTGGCTACTTCGTTTGCTGCGCCACCCATGCGCTGTGCCCACACATACCCTGCGGTAGGGCTCCACTTCACCACAAAGGCATCATAACTACCAGCACTGGTCAAGGTGATAGAGCCGAAGTGGGCTACCCCGCGGAAGTAACCCGTGGAATACACGTTTCCGCTGGCATCGGTAGTGGTGGCGTTGATATTGGAATAGCTGGCGTTGCTGATCTGGTTGCCCATCACAACGGGCTGCCAAGCTGGCGCCTGTGCTTGTGCTTGGGGAGACGCTATTAAAAGCAGCAATAGAGTGCATAGAACGCCTAGCTGCGTATAGAAAAAGCGAGGCATAAATGTGGCATAAGTAAGGGTAGCATTCATAGGGAGCGGGTAGCAGGGAAATTCATTAGCCTTAAACTCCTATAAAAGTAGTGAAAGTTTTAAGTTGATAAGTTATATCAACTAGGAAAAAGAATATTATTTATTGAAAAGTGCCCCAATTAGCTTCCAGAGGGCATGTTGATGCAGGTTCATCGACGTGAAATCTAGCCGTCACCTGCACAGTAGCAACCGCCTAACACTAGCGTATGACTTCTCACAGATTCAGCCAATAGCTTCTGGAACGAATACAAGCTGATATCTAATAGCTACATAAGGCCAGGAGTATTTTGTGCTATCATTGCACCACAGCATTGCCTGAACATGCGTGATAGTCAATCAGATATAGATACGCTTTATGAAACGCACACTTGCCGCGACCCTCATTTGCTTGGTTTTATTGCTTCCGAAGATTTCTGGGTATGGGCAGCACCTGCAGGCTGTTGGAGTAAGCGGCAGCTTCAACATCGCCCGGCTGCACAGCAGCACGCAAGAGTTTCGGTTGGGCTCTGTGGTTATCAACCCTCAAGCCGACCAAAGCAATGACGAAACCGGCAACGGGCCAACTGTTTTCGGCCGCTGGCAGGTAGGGCAGGGCGGCTGGTACGTTCAGCCGGAACTTGGTCATGTGTCGGCGTTGGAAACACCAGTAGGGCTAACCTACAGTTCCGGCAACTTTCCTTACTCCAGCCGCCGCATCCGTCGCGTAGATATTCGCCTGTTGGGTGGCTATCAATCGGGGCCCTTGCGCCTGTTTGCGGGGCCCAGTGTCGGCCGCTACCTGCGCGATTCGCGGACTCCCAATTTCATAGACTCCAACGTGCAAGCCGCCGCCGAAGCCCTTGATGCCGACCGGTCCAGTATACAATGGGCAGTGCAGGCTGGCGCAGGTGTCAGCTTGTGGCGTCTTGATGTGAATGCACGCTACGAGTGGGGCCTGACACCGTACAGCCGTACCGTCGTATTTCAGCAGCAAGCCTTCCATTTCAATCGAAACCTGCAGCAGCTGATTATGGAAGTGGGTTTTCAGCTGTATAAGCGGCCACTGCAAGGGTACAAAGTCCCGTAGGCGCTGAAAACGGAGCTGCTACTCTTCCCCTAATCGGTCCTTGCTGATAACGTTTACCATGCCATCTTCACTGACGACAATGGCCAGACAAGGGTACGGCGAGGTTTCCACGTAGCGAATAGCAGAGTTGTAGCGGGCTCCACGGGTGCTGGTGCCGCGGCCTGAGGCCTTGCCATCCAGAATTACACCAATAGAGTAGCAATACGACTCTGGGTCGAGCAGTACGGCGCCGTCAATGGACGTGACTAGCCGGGTGATAAGCGGCGTGAGCGGCACCGGCTCAATGAGTGTGCATTGCAGTTTCAGTCGGTCGGCTTCGGCCAGGGCCTCGGTGGTGATGACGAGCAAGGTACCGTGCTTCTGGCGGCTGGCTTCCAACACCACCTCCCACAAACGCTCGACCTTGGCGGGGTCGGTGAGTTGGAAAGTGCGTTTGAGGTCTTTGCGAAAACGGCTCCGGTTGACGCGCGACCGGGGCAAACTGGGCTGGCTGTAAATGGTCCGCATCAGCACTTTGCCATCGTGCTGAAACTCCCAGGCAAAGTGGTTGATGAAGTTGATGACAAACAAATCTTCCCGCGTCGGATCATAGTCGCCCACTAAGCGGCCCAGGGCATACACATTTTCGCTGTCCGAAAGCAGGCTGATATCGGGCGTGGTCATTTCCAGGAGCTTGCGCACGGCTCGGTAGTCGGTAAGCGGGGTGGGGCAGGTGAGGGCAAATACCTCTTCCACGTTGGGGTGGCGGCGCCGAGCCATGATGAGCTTCCCGACACCCTCGGCCCCTTCGTAGCGCAAGCTGGAAATAGTGTTGAGCGTGTTGAACAAGCGGGCTGCGCCAGGCTCCGCACCCAGCGCTTGCGCTGGCGTATCGAGCAGGCTTTTGCCGGCTGCGCGCAATATTTCTTCGGCCTCGCGGGGGCGCGTCAGCATTCCGAAGCCAGGCTCCGCTTCACTCAGGGTTTTATAGCATTCCTCGTTGAAGCGCAGAATAGCCGCCGACAGCAAGGACGGCGCCAGGGGCTTGCCATCGGTGTAGTAGCGGTGTGGTCGCAACGACGGATAGGCCCGCATGGCTTTGCGGCGCATCCGTAGCACCGGCATCACAAAATAGTCGTTGATAAGCACTGGCCATCCTGCCAAATGCTGGTGCAGGGCGGCTTCGTCTTGGGCAGTAAACACTTCCTGCACCGCGTCGCGGATACCTATAGCTTCCTGCCGCCGGCTCATCATTTCCTGCGATGAACCGTCGCGGGGTACCCAATTTGCCAAATGGGTGCGCAGTTTAAGGTCGCGACCTCGCGCCAAGGCGTTGGTGAAGCGCCCAGCGTCCAGACCGTGGCCGGCAGGCTCCAAATGCACCAGCGGCACATCGGATGCAACCGAATCGGTAGCGAGTGCTAGCAGCAGCACATTAGGCTCCAAATCATCGTCGAGGGCGTTGAAGATGCCTTCGGCAATGTTTTGGGCTGCTTGCAAGAAGCGCATTTGGTAAGGCCAAATATGGTACGTGTCAGGTTCGGCACCAGGCTGAGCCGTTACGGGCGGCGCGGATAGCAGCGGTAAGGAAAGCATAGGAAGGCGGAAAGAAAGCCAAGGAAAACAGTCAGCAGCTACATCCGCCGACAACCCAACTCTGGGAAAGCAACAACGATCCTCGTCTGTCTTTGCTGACGAACGAGGCCAACATTTACTTTATAGCTGAAATAAAACAGGCAAAACCATTTTTTGCTTTAATGCCTGGCCTTGATAGGTAGCAGGAGTCCATTTGGGCGCCATTTTGATGAGGCGCAACGCTTCCTGGTCTAACCCGGAGCCGAGCGGTTTCACTACTTTGGCATCCGTTAGGGAGCCGTCTTTCTGAATGATGAATTCCACCATCACGCGGCCTTCTATTTTGCGCTGCCGGGCCAGGGTGGGGTACTGTTGGTTTTTCTGAATCCACTCGAAAAAGGCCTCCGTGCCCCCAACCGGGCGGGCCGGCTGATCGGGCGCAATAATGGTAGCTCCCGACTTGGAAACGTTGGCGGGTTTGGACGGGGCACCAGCCGTTGCGTCGGGCTCGGTTTGGGGGGCCGCCCCGCCAGCGCCCAGCGGCACCTGGAAGGAAACGGGGATGCTAACCCGCTGCCGCACCTTTTGGCCTTTGTGTTGCGCCGGAGTCCACTTGGGGCCGCCTTTGATCAGGCGAATGGCTTCGGCGTCCAGCAGCGGATCAACTGGCTTGCTGGCGGCTACGTTGGAGATGACACCGGTTTTCTCGACTACAAACGTGACTTCCACCGTGCCGGTGGCGCCACGCTGCAAGGCAGCAGTGGGGTATTGCTGGTTGTCGGCTAGGTACTGCCCGTACGCTTCCACCCCCCCAACCGGCACGGCGGGCTGCCCTACGGCATCATAAATCTGTTCGGGTTCAGGCTTTGGGTATTTCAACTTCTGCTGAGCGAAGGAGGGAGTGGCCATCGGCAAAGCCAGCACCAGGGCAAGAGCAACACGACGGAAAAGAGAATCCATGGAGAGAGACAAAGGATGAAGTAGATTCCGGAATATAACTCAACAACCGCACCAGCGCGTGTGCCGGTTCAGTAGCTCGCGCCCAACTCTGAAAAACGGCTAGTTTTGGCACATGGCACCTGACACTACTTCCGCCGACGGCGCATCAGCCGCTTCCACCGCGCACAATTCCAGCCGTGCCCCCGAGCCGGTCGGGCTCTACCCGCACGCACGCCGGGTAGGCAACTTGCTGTTTTTGTCTGGTGTGGGGCCGCGCCAACGCGGCGAAAAGGCGGTGCCTGGCGTGGAGCAGGATGCAGCCGGCACCATCTTGCGCTACGACTTTGAAAGGCAGTGCCACGCCGTGTTTCAAAACGTGCGCTACATTCTGGAAGAAGCCGGAGCCCGCTGGGAAGACCTGGTGGACGTAACGGTGTATCTGACCAACATGAAAGACGACTTTGCCACCTACAATCGTCTCTACGCCGAATATTTCCAAAACAACCAGCCCTGCCGCACCACGGTGGAGGTCAATTGCCTGCCCACGCCCATTGCCATCGAGCTGAAGTGCATAGCAGCCCTGGCTGGCTAAGCGCACCCGCCAGAAGAAAAGGCAGCGCGTGTCGTCGCGTCTAACCCCGTAGTTGAGGTAGCAAAGCCATGCATTTTTGCGTGGGCGGTGGTGCATGAAAGGCGCCTGGACAGCGAATGAAGTATTCGCTGGATAGAATTTGCAACTGCTTGCGCTGATTGGGTACTTTCCTGCTGAATACAGCTTATTTTTGAATCTGTCCTATTCAACCCGTATTGCATGAAGCACACTATACTCTTCTCTTCTTCTTTCCTATTTATCAGTTTCGCTGCCACCGCTCAACTTGCCGATACCACGCGCATTGTCGGGCTGAACGAAGTGGTAGTATCCGCTAACCGCATCCAGGGCGAGCGGAAGGCCGATTTGCCGCAGCAGGTAGACGTACTAAGCGCGCGTCAGATCAGCTTGCTGAACCCGGCCACTACGGCCGACGCGCTACTGAATTCCGGCTGGGTGTTCGTGCAGAAGTCGCAGCTGGGCGGCGGTTCGCCGGTGCTGCGCGGTTTCGAGGCCAACAAGGTGCTGCTGGTAGTGGATGGAGTTCGGCTCAACAACGCCATTTACCGCGCAGGACACCTGCAGAACATCCTGACCGTGGATGCCAACGCTCTGGACCGCATGGAAATATTGAGCGGCGCCGGCGCCGTCATGTACGGCTCCGACGCGCTGGGCGGAGTTATTAGCCTCTATACCAAGCAGCCGCGGCTAGCCGACAGTACCAGCACTGGGGTGCAGGCACATACCAGCAACCTGCTGCGCTACGCCACGGCCGCCCGCGAAAAAACCGCCCACACCGACTTTACGCTCGGCTGGCGTCGGTGGGCCACCTTCACCAGCGTCACGGCCACCGACTTCGACGACCTGCGCAAGGGCCGCAACGGCTTCGACGACTACCCAGGCTTTGGGGAAGTGAAAGAATACGTGGAACGGCAGAATGGCAAGGACGTGGTAGTGCCCAACCAGCACGTCAACCGGCAGAAATTCACGGGCTACAGCCAGTTGGATGTGGTGCAGAAGGTGCTGTTTCAACCCAGAGCCGGCCAGCGCCACCTGCTGAACCTGCAGCTTTCCACCACCACCGACATACCGCGCTTCGACCGGCTTCAAACCTACCGCAATGGCGCCCTGCGCTATGCCGAGTGGGAATATGGCCCCCAGAAGCGCCTGATGGCCAGCTACCAGCTGGAATTGACGCGCCCCCACGTTCTTTATGATGTGCTGCGCCTAACGCCAGCCGTGCAGGACGTGGAGGAAAGCCGCTTGGTGCGGGACTTCGGCAAAGATGTCCGCCAGGAAAACACCGAGAAAGTGCGCGTGCTCAGTGCCAACCTCGATTTGTTTAAGGAACTCAAGCAGCACGAGTTGCGCTACGGGGCCGAAGTAACGCGCAACAAAGTGCACAGCATCGGGGAAGGAGTGAATGTGGCAACGGGGGCCGTAGCGCCCATTGTTACCCGCTACCCCAACGGCTCCACCTACGCCACCGCTGGCGTGTACGCGGCGCACCGTTGGGAAATTACCGACCGTCTTATTCTTTCAGACGGGCTGCGCTTCAGCAACGTGCAAGTGGAAGCCGCCTTCGACCGGAAGTTTTTCGATTCGCCCTACAACGCCATCAAGCAGAATTCGTCGTCGTTGGATGGCAACGTGGGGCTGGTGGCCATGCTGCCGGCCGGGCTGCGCCTGAGTGGGCTGGTAGCTACGGGCTTCCGCAACCCGAACGTGGATGACTTGAGCCGCACCTTCGAGCAAACTGCTGGCACTGGGCAAGCCATTGGCACGCTCATTATTCCCAACCCAGGCTTGAAACCAGAGCGGGTGGTGAACTACGAAATGGAGCTTTCCGAAACCATTGAAAACCGCTTGCTGGTTTCCCTGACGGGCTTCTACACCACCCTGCGCAATGCCCTAGTGGTGCGTCCCTTCGCCACGCCCACCGGCCAGACTACCACAGAATTCAACGGCCAAACCTACCAAACCCTGGCAACGGTGAACACCGGCGAAGCCCGCATTCATGGTATTTCCAGCCGCGCCCAACTCGGGTTACCCGCTCACCTGCGCCTCGATGGCACCCTCACCTACACCCAGGGCCGAGACCAGAGTGCCGACGTGCCCCTCGACCACATTTCGCCGCTGTACGGGCGTGGGGCGCTTACGTATCAGCATCGGGGGCTATTGGCTGAGGGGTCGGTGCTATTCAATGGCCGCAAAACAGTAGCACAATATAGCCCCAGTGGCGAGGACAACCTGCCGCAAGCCACTCCCGCCGGGGCGCTGGGCTGGTACACGCTCAACCTGCGCACCAGCTACCAAGTCACGCCACGCTGGGCAGTTCAGGCGGGGTTAGAGAATATTCTGGACACCAACTACCGGGTTTTCGCATCTGGTATTAGTGCCCCCGGCCGCAACTTGTTCCTGAGCATTCGGTTCGAGCGGTAGGCGAGTAGCCGCCACACAAAGCGCCCCCTATTACGAGCACGTAGCTGTTCGTAGTAGGGGGCGTTTGGCATAGCAACCGGACTGTGCTGGTAGATTTACGCACCGGGCAAGAGCGTGGGTGCGTACCTTCGTAGCTCCACCGATGTAGTTGCCGTGCCTGTTTCCGCTGCTGTCCGTCCGCTGACTATTACGCCTTTCGAGGTCTTCACTGAAAACCTGGCCACCCATCTGGCCCGCGAAAACTACTTTGCCGGGCGCCACCAATTGGGTGGCTGGCTGCGGCTGCTGCTGTTTGCCGGCGGCGCGGCTGGGGCCTGGTGGTTGTTTTCCAATGGACACATTGCGCCAGGAGTGGCCCTGTTGCTGGCCGTGTGGCTGCTGTTTTCCATCTTGGTGCGCTGGCATGCCGGCGTGAGCTACCAGCGCGAGCATCACCGGCTGCTGGCCCAAATCAATCAGCACGAACTCGACCGGTTGGCCGGCCAGCTAGCCGCCTTCGACCCTGGCCTTCGCTACCTTGATACCCAACACCCGTACGCCGCCGACCTTGATGTATTTGGCAGCCACTCGTTGTTTCAGTTGCTTAACCGCGCCACCACCCGCCTCGGCCACGACTGGCTGGCCGGGTGGCTGCTGGCTCCCGCTACACCTACCGAGGTGGTAGCGCGCCAGCAGGCCACCACCGAACTAGCGCCCGACGTAACCTGGCTGCAAGAGTGGCAGGCCCGCGCCCGGCATTTTCCGCGCCAGCAAGCCGACCCCCGCGAGTTTAGCGCCTGGCTGGCCCGCCCCGATTTTTTCGCGGGCAAGCCCTGGCTGAAACCCGTGTTGGTGCTGTTGCCGCTGCTTGTGATGGGCAGCATAGTGGCCTGGCTGCTCGATTACGGGTATTATGCGCTGGTAGTGGTGCAGCTGCTGGTGGGGTTGGTAAATGGCCGCCTGGCCGCCGTGCGCAACGAATATGCCGAGCAGGCCACCGCCATGCGCGACGCCCTCCGAGCCACCCAGGCGCAGTTGGCCTTGTTTGAGCAACACCCCGACCGGAGCTGGCAGGCGCCCCGGCTGCGGCAGTTACAAGCCACTTTGCAGGCCGCCAGCCACGGAGCCGCCGCCACCAAACGCCTGGGGCAGCTTTCCAGCGTAGCGGGGTTGTTCCGAGGGCGCGAGCATCCGTTGGGGTCGTTGCTGCTGAATAGCTTACTGCTCTGGGATATGCACGCCGTTTGGCAATTAGAGCGCTGGAAGCGTGGCCTCGGCCCCGAACTAACCACGGTGTTGGAAGTGCAAGCAGAGTTGGAAGCCCTGGTGAGTTTGGCTAGCTGGCAGTTCGCCAACCCCGACTACACCACCCCGGAGCTAAGTGCCGAGCCATTGGAAGTGACGGCCGAAACGCTCGGACATCCGCTTATTTTCAGCACAACACGCATCACCAACGACTTCCACACCACCGGCTTTGCCCAGACGGTGGTCGTGACGGGCTCGAATATGGCGGGCAAAAGCACGTTTCTGCGCACGCTGGGCCTGAACATGGTGCTGGCCCTGGCAGGCGGGGTGGTGTGTGCCCGCCGTTTACGGCTGAGTCCGGCGCAGGTGTTCACGGCCATGCGCACCCAAGACAACCTCGCCGAAAGCACGTCTTCGTTCTACGCCGAGCTCAAGCGTTTGCGTCTGCTGCTCGACTTGAGCGGCGCCACGCCGGCGCCTACCCCTCCGCCTGCTGCCAGCCAGGAGCCCCTTCCGGTGTTCTATCTGCTAGATGAAATTCTGAAAGGCACCAACTCCCTGGACCGCCACCGGGGAGCCCGGGCCTTGTTGCGGCAGTTGCACCAGCGGCGCGCGGCCGGCCTGGTGAGCACCCACGATCTGGAATTGGCGGCACTGGAAGAAGAGTGGCCCGGGCAAGTCCGCAACTTCAGCTTCAACAGCACCTTCTCCAACGGGCAAATCCACTTCGACTACCACCTGACGCCCGGTGCTTGCCGCTCGTTCAACGCCAGCCAGCTCATGCAGCTCATGGGCATTGAAATCGAAGAATAAGCAATCAAGTAGAGCACATGGGGCAAAGAAATATCAGAAACTCTGGTACAAAATGTAATTGTCCACGGCTTTCCTAAGTTGTTTGCATAGGTGCTTCCTTCGCTTGGTTGCTTTCTCGGTAGTATTCCGCTACACCTTCACTTAGTTACGCTCTTATGTACGTTCGCAGTAATCTACGCTGGCCTGTCATCTGGAAGTATGCCTGGAAAGGAGTGCTGATCTTCACGATTTACTCGTCGTTGATCTGCTTCTTTTACAGTGAAATGGATCAACACTGGCTTTCAATTCCGTGGCAGCCGGTTTCCACGCTCGGTATTGCCGTATCGTTCTACATCGGCTTCAAAAACAACGGCTCCTATGACCGATACTGGGAGGGGCGGCAGCTCTGGGGCGGTATCGTGAACTACAGCCGCACCTGGTCGATTCAGGCGCTGGAATACGTGACCTCCGTGGTGGATGCGCCCGGCGTGGACGCACCGGCGGCTTCGCTCTCGGAACTGTCGATGCGGCACCGGCGGCTGATCTATCGTCAGATAGCGTGGTGCAATGCCGTGCGTCTACACCTGCGCCGTCAAAACGACCAGTGGGACCAGCAAGTAGGCCCTTTTCTCGATCCGGCCGAATCGGTGGCTATGCAGCGCAAGCAGAACCCGCCGGCGCATCTGCTGCGCCAGCAAGCCGCCGATTTGCGCGTGCTGCGCGAAGAGCGGGGCCTGCTCAACGACTTCCAGCACGTGAACATGATGCAGAGCCTGGAGCAGCTCTACAATTTGCAAGGCGGCTGTGAGCGAATTAAGAATACGCCGTTTCCGCGTCAGTACGCCTTTTTTAGCTTCGTGTTTGTGTGGCTGTTTGCCGCCTTGCTGCCGCTGGGCCTGATTGCGGAATTCGAGAAGATGGGGCCCACGCACCTCTGGCTTACCGTGCCTTTTTCGGTGTTGGTGTCCTGGGTGTTCAACACCATTGAGATAGTGGGGCACACCAGTGAAAACCCGTTTGAAAACGAAATGAACGACGTGCCCATGACGGCTATCTGCCGCAGCATCGAAATCGACCTGCGCGAGATGATCGGGGAAACTCATCTGCCACCCAAACTGGCTCCCGTAGAAGACGTTCTTTACTAGGGTAAGTGAACTGCGGGCAGTAAGATGCCTCAACTTGCAAAGGCCCCCCGTGCTTCGCTAGCCGAAGCACGGGGTCTTTTTGCTAACTGCCTCCATACTACCTAGCGAAATAAGTAGCTCTACTGCGTTAATATCTCGCTGAAGGTCAAGGAAGTTATCGAGCTGTTCCGCTAAGCTCGTCGTTAACTCAGATCTGTGAGTGGGCGTAGAGGAAAGGGAGGTATCTAATTCCTTTCTGTTCTATGGCTTCCGTAAATCCTACCCGTACGTCCGGCGTCACCCAAACGTCGTGGTTTCCCACCGCAGATTCCCTGCCTACTTTTTCCAAACTCACAGAGTCTATTGCGGCCGATGTGGTAGTGGTCGGAGCAGGTATTGCGGGACTAACTACAGCCTACTTATTGGGCCGCGAAGGCCAGAAAGTAGTGGTGCTGGAAGACGGTGAAATAGCCTCTGGCGAATCGGGCCGCACAACGGCGCATCTTTCATTTGCCCTCGATGATCGGTATACCACGCTAGAGCAGCTGTTCGGGAAAGAAGGAGCCCGCCTCGCGGCCGACAGTCATCGGAGCGCCGTGGATACAATTGAGGAGATAGTGCAGCGCGAAAAGATAGACTGCGACTTCGAACGCCTCAACGGCTACCTCTACCTGCCCAAAGACGGCAAAGTAAAAGAGCTGGACCAAGAGTTGGAAGCCGCCCACCGCGCCGGCCTCACCGACGTGCAGCGCCTGCCCGACGCCGGAGCCCAAGGGTTTACTACCGGCGAGTGCCTAGTATTCCCCAACCAAGGACAGTTTCATATTCTGAAATACTTGAGCGGGTTGGCCGAAGCCATTACGCGCCAGGGCGGCCAGATTTTCACCAACACCCACGCCTCCGAAGTGAAAGGCGGCAGCAATGCCGGCGTAACGACCACTGAGGGCTGCGAGGTAACGGCCAACGCCGTAGTAATTGCCACCAACACGCCCTTCAACGACCGGGTAGTGATGCACACCAAGCAGCACCCCTACCGCACCTACGTAATCGGGGCCCGCGTGCCGAAAGGCTCGGTCACGACGGCGCTGTACTGGGACACGGCCGACCCATACCACTACATCCGACTGCAAAAAGTAGACGCTGGCCCCCGCGGCGGCCAAACCGACTATGACCTGCTGCTAGTGGGCGGCGAAGACCACAAAACCGGCCAGGAGCCCAATCCCGAAGACCATTTGCAGTGCTTGGAAGACTGGACACGCGAAAACTTCCCGTCCGTAAAAAGCATCGACTACCGGTGGTCGGGGCAGGTGATGGAGCCAGTGGATGGGCTAGCGTATGCCGGCCGTAACCCCCTCGATGACGATAATGTGTACATCATCACCGGCGACTCAGGCCACGGCATGACCCACGGCACGCTCGGCCCCATCATTATCACCGACCTGATACTGGGCCGTGAAAACCCGTGGGCGAAGCTCTATGACCCGGGCCGCGTGACCGTGAAACTGGAATCAATCAAAGAATACGTCACCGAGAACCTCAACGTAGCGGCCGAATACACCGAGCTGCTGACCGGCGGCGACGTAAGCAAGGTGGAAGACGTAGCGCCCGGCACTGGTGCTGTAATAGGCCGTGGCCCGCTGAAGGTAGCCGTGTACCGAGACCCCAAAGGAGAAGTTCATGAGTGCTCGGCGGTTTGTCCGCACCTGCATTGCATTGTGCACTGGAACTCGCTGGAAACCAGCTGGGACTGCCCATGCCACGGCTCCCGCTTTGATGCGTACGGTAAGCTACTCGCCGGTCCTGCCAATGAAGACCTAGCAAAAGTCGAGTAGGGCTGGGCAGTATACCAGTTAGTTCTTACCAAGTAGCTAGTTATCAACAAATGACATGTTGATAAGTGATTGTGTATCGCGCTGTTTGGTGCTTTTATAGTAACGTAATTCTTTTCTTCAAGCTCAACAGCTGAGCTTGCCATTTCGTGTACCCTTTTTTTTGCTTCACATATGCCTGCCTCCAAAAAGAAAAACGCCCCTGCCTCTCATGAGTCTTCCTGTCCGCATCCGCTTGGAACGCTGATTTCCATTGGAGGGCACGAGCGAAAAGATATGCGGGACGAGGCCGGCGACATGGCCGATGATACCATTTTGCGCCGCGTAGTGAATGAGATAGGGGAGAAGGGCACTATTCTGGTGCTGCCAATAGCCTCCGAAGAACCCGAGGAAGCGGCAGCAGACTACGTGCAAGTATTTAAAGACTTGGGCTGCACTCGAGTGCAGGTACTGGATATTCGGCGGCGAGAAGATGTGGATACCGAGGAAAGCATGAAAATGCTGAACGAAGCGGGGGGCGTCATGTTCACGGGCGGCGACCAACTACGGTTAACCGTACTCCTTGGCGGCACGGCTTTCCAACGGCGCCTGAAAGAGCGCTACACCCAAGAGCACTTCGTAATTGCCGGAACCAGCGCCGGAGCCGCGGCCATGTCGACGCCCATGATTTATCAGGGACGCAACAACGCCGGCATGCTCAAAGACGAAATCCACATCACCACTGGGCTAGAGTTTCTGCACAACGTAGCCATCGACACCCACTTTGTTGCGCGCGGCCGGATTGTGCGAATGGCGCAAATTATTGCTACCAATCCGTCGTGCATCGGGCTGGGGCTGGAAGAGGATACGGCAGTAGTTGTTACGCAGGGCCGGGAGCTGGAGGTGATTGGCAGCGGGTTGGTGGTAGTGCTTGATGGCATGGGCGTCACGCAAACCAATATCCACGAAGTGGACCCCGGCAAGCCCTTTTCCATCCGCGACCTGCGCATGCACTTGCTTAGCAGCGGCGAGCGGTACACACTGCCCATCATGGAACAAATGCACGTGTAGCGCTCGGCGCGTATCACCAAGAGCTGTTCCGTAGGGCAGGTGCTGCAACAGCAGTGGCATGCCGAGCACAGCAGTAGCGCCCACCCGTGTGTGCAATTCTGGTGGCTGGTATACGCCAAATATTGTCTGGGTTCAAGCCCACATGCTAAGCGCCGTTTGGGACAGAATATGAGAAAGGAACGTGAGGGTGTTTGGTTTTTGCGCTAGCTTGGCGGTACACGTCGTATACACGACCTGAACCGGCAGCCCGCTGCACCAATGAACGAACATACCCGCAAGCTTCAATACTTCTTTTTCAGTCAGGATTTCTCGGATGGCTTGCGCATTACGGTGGCCGTGCTGCTGCCGGGAGTGCTCTTAGGGTGGCTCGGCAAGCTGGAAATTGGCCTCGACATGGCGCTGGGGGCACTATGCGTCAGCATTGCCGACTCCCCGGGGCCGGTGCTGCACAAGCGCAACGGCATGCTGGCAGTATTGGTGTTGCTGCCGATAGTAGCCGTGCTGACGGGGCTGGTGCAGCCTTACCTGTGGCTGCTGGGGCTGGAAGTTGTGGGCTTGAGCTTCCTGTTTACCTTGTTTCTGGTGTATGGCGCCCGATCCGGGGCGGTGGGCACTGGCGCGTTGCTGCTGGTTATCCTGATGATGGACCGGTCGTTTGCGTTGCCACAACTGCTTCGGTATGCGGGTCTTGTTACGCTTGGTGGCGCATGGTACACGGCGGTCAGCTTGCTTACTCGCCACATTCGGCCTTACCGCTCGGCCCAGCAGGCTCTTGGGGAGTGCATCCGGGCAGTAGCGGAGTTTCTGCGCCTGAAAGCAGAGTTCTACCGCACCGGCACCAACCTGGAAAACGACTACCGGCGCCTGATGACCCAGCAAGTGACGGTGAGCGAAAAGCAGGATGCGGTACGTGAATTGCTCTTTAAGACCCGCCAAACCATGAAAGAATCGACGGGCACTGGGCGAAGGTTGGTGCTCACCTTCGTGGATTTGATGGACCTGTACGAGCACATCACCGTCACGTACTACGACTACGCGGCCATCCATGCCCGCTTCGAGGCCTCCGGTGTGCTCGATGCGGTAGCGAGGCTGGTAGAGCAAATGGCAACCGAGCTGGAAAGTATTGGCTTTGCCATTCAAGCCAACTACAGCCACACGGCCAGGGGCCAGCTCACTGCCAGCCTAGAGCAGCTAAAAGCCCGTATTGATGCGCTGGAAGACCCCTCGCAGCCGGGCCATACGCTGGTGCTCAAAAAAATCTTGGTGAACCTGCGCAACCTGAGCCAGCGCCTCCAGGATATTCTGGCCTATTTCGATGCCAACTCCACCCCCGACAGCCGAGAATTGGAATTCGGACGGTTTGTGTCGCACCAGAGCTTTGCGTTGGAAGAGCTACGCGGGCACCTCACGCTTAGCTCGAGCGTTTTCCGGCACGCCGTGCGCATGACGGTAGCGTGTCTGGTGGGGTTTGTGGTGGCCAAAGTGCTGTTGCCGGGGCACCACAGCTACTGGATTCTGATGACTATCACCTACATGCTCAAGCCGGCGTTCAGCTTAACCAAAGAGCGCAACATCCATCGGGTGCTGGGCACGCTGGCCGGCGGGGTGCTAGGTGGGGTGGTGTTGTGGCTGGTACCCGACCGTATGGTGTTGGTGGGCCTGCTGTTTGTGTTTATGCTGATTTCCTTCAGCTTCACCCGTACCCACTACATCGTGGCCGTTAGCTTCATGACGCCCTTTGTCCTGATCTTGTTCAGCTTCATGGGCCTGGATTTTCTGCAGGTGGTGGAAGAGCGAATCTTGGACACGGTGCTCGGCTGTCTCATTGCTTTTGCGGCCAGCTACTTGTTGTTTCCGCGCTGGGAATCCGACCAACTCCAAGACTACATGACGGCCGTGCTGCGCGCCAACCTCCGTTACCTGCAAACCCTCACCGAAACCCTGACTGGCTCGGCCGTGGCGGAAGTGGATTACAAGCTGGCGCGCAAAGAAGTGTATGTTAGTTCGGCCAACCTGGCGGCAGCGTTTCAGCGCATGATGTCGGAGCCGAGCGGCAAGCAGCACCGCCCCACCGAAGTGCACGAGTTTGTGGTTTTAAACCACATTCTCTCCTCAAATGTAGCCTCTATCTCCTCTGCCTTACTCACGCAAGACAAACAGCTGCCGCAAGCAGGTACCAGCGTGCTGCGCCCCGTGCGCCAGGCCCAGCAAGCCCTGCACCGCAGCCTGCGCCGCCTCGATATCACCGAGCCCGAGTTGCCTGCCGCCTCCGCTGATGCCACTCCGGCGCCCCCGCGCCCCGAAGCCGCCGTTCCCCCCGATCCGCAGCTCACCGAGCAGCTAGACTTCATCCAGAAAGTAAGCAGCGACATTGGGAAAGTGACCGAGGAAGTTTTGACGTAAGCACAAGAAGTTTCGGCGGCTTCGCTGTTAGACAAAGCGCCCCGCATCCCGCTTTTTCCACCGTCCTTATTCTGGCTCTGTGCGTCATCTTGTGCTCCGCGAAAGTGCCGGTCTGCGGTACTTCACGTTCTTCTATCTGTATGTGATGCAAGGCATCCCGGCAGGCTTCGGCATGACGGCCGTGGTCAACTACCTGATTGGAAAAAACCTGAATGCGGCCACCGTGGCCACGTTCTCGGCAATTGTGGGGCTGCCCTGGGCGCTGCAGTTTGTGTGGGGTCCGTTTATTGACAAGTATCAGGAGTCCGTCATTGGGCAACGCAAGCAATGGGTGGTACTCACGCAGCTGGTAGCCGCGCTGGCCTCGCTGGTGCTGCTGTTCGTAACCAACCCCGTACAGCAGCTGCCCTTGCTGAAACTGGCTTTCGTGGTGCACAGCGTATTTGCGTCGGTTCAGGATGCCAGCGTGGATGCCATTGCTATTTCAGTGGTGCCCGAAGCGGAGCGGGGGCGGGTGAATGCCTTTATGCGGGGCGGCTTTCTGCTGGGCATCTCGGCCGGAGCGGCTGGCCTGTCGTGGCTGTTGCACCGCTACGGCTTCTTCGAGGCGGCGCTGGCGCAGTCGGGCGCGCTACTAGGGTTCACGGTCCTCACGTTTTTCATCCGCCTCGACCGTACCGACCAGCTGCTACCTCGCTTCGGTGGCCCGCAAGCACCCCGCCGCCACAACGACAACCCGCCCCTGAAATGGTTGTTTCAGGAGTTGCTTCGGGCCATTATGGAGCCCCGTACGTTGCGGCTCTTCCTGGTTATTGCGGTGGCGTATCTGTGCCTAGGCATGTTTGGCTGGGCCTATTCCTACCACCTTATTCAGGTGCTGCACTGGCCCGATGGCGACGTCTCGGTTCTGCAGGGTGGCTGGGGCACGTTGGCCACGCTCGTGCTGGTACTAGCCGGTGGCACCCTCGCCGACCGGGTAGGGGCGGCGCGACTCCAACGCCGGGTGTTGCTCGGATTAGGTTCTTTCTTGTTGGTGTTCTGCAGCTTGAGTTTCTTCTGGCACTATCCGGCGGTGGCCACCGTGGGGCTGCTGGTCTGGAACCTTGCCGACCCCAGTTTGAGCGTAGCAGCGCTACCCTTGCTCATGGCCTTATGCCAACCACGCATCGAAGGCTCCCAATTCACCACCTACATGGCCCTCGTCAACTTATGCGGCGTAAGCGGGGCCTACTTCACCGGTTGGCTGCTTCAAGTGCTATCTGTACCCGTACTCGGTCTGCTGTGCAGCGTTGTCGTGCTCGGCTTGGTCTGGCTGCTACGCCCACCGAAACGCGAGGCAGTTGAGCCGGCAGCCGGGTAGCGGTGATATTGGCTAGCAACCCAACCAAGAAGTGCTCAGAGTAAAGCAATAGCACGGCTGCCTTGTGAATATGGATAAGAGGAAAGCTTGCCATATACTGTTGCGCAAGCGCTTTCAGAAGTATTCATACAAGATGGCACTGATGACAACAGAAGTGAACGCACCTCAGAAGCAAGCGCGACCAAGCAGCATGATTATTTTCAAAAGCCACTGTGGCGTCCCACGGCGTTGTCGAGTTGGCCGCCCAGATCCAAAGCGTAGTCGGCTGGTGTCGCGGATTGCTAGCTAGTCCGAGGCCTTTCGGGCGTACCATTTTCCTGCAACCGGCGCAAAGTCAGTGTAGAAGTACTTATCCAGGTGGGCGGGCGCATTAACGTACACCAAATCAGCTGCCATGAGGCCGCGCTTCTCAAACCCGACAAACACATTGCCGTCACTATCGGCGCGGAGGCTCTGAGCTTGATACCGCAAAAACGCCGCCGTCAACTGCCTGATTTGGGGCTGGGTTATTCGGGGCACGCAGCCGTTCGGAAACTCGTGCTTGACCTGTTGCACCTGCCGCGTTGTGGTGGACACCGTGATGAACGTGAGTGGGGCTTCGCCTGGGCAAGTGGTGGCCAGTTGGCCATCTGCCAGCACTATGACCGTATTCCCAGCGGCGTCGGAGCCACGAATGAACAGTGACACCTCTCGAAACGGAGTGAAGTTGTCGTGGGCATGGTGTTCCAAGAATGCCCGTTGCCGATCCGGAGCCGAATTACAACTGCTTAGGCCAGCGGCGGCGAGCCAAGCAACAACAAGAGGAGCGAACAGTACCTGCTTCATAGGGCGAAAGAGTTGCCAATTCTGCTACCAGCGTTTTGAGTAGCGACCCCAAATCCAATGCATAGTCGGTGAGGCCATAAATCAGAATAGCAGCGCCAGCCACCGGAATCCATACCGACGCGGTGCCCGCTAGTAATTTTACAACCAAGCAGCAAGTTTACCGTGCAAGCCCAAGCAAATGAAAATGAATGTAAAAGCCCCCCAGAAGCAAGTGTGGCCGAGCAGTCCCCAGGCCCGCCGCTGAGCCGGTGGGTAGTTTTCGAGGGCGTCCACAGTACCCCAAGCCCGCAAGCGGTGCTCCACGACCGGCCGCAGGTAGCGGTAGGTCAGCCAAGTAACTAGCAATACGCTGGCCACACTCAAACTCGCAGGTAGACTACGCCACCGCAGCAGCAGGTATAGCGCGGTGTAGAGAGCCACGGCTTGCGAGGCAACCACAAAGTGTACAAAGGGGAAGACCCGCTCGCCCCGCACGTGGGCCGCGTTGACCTGCACCGAAGCCGCGTAGCAGGCCAGCAGATAAGCGCGCCCTAGCCCACCGGCGGGCTGGGCGCTGCGTAGGCGCCAGAACGCCCAGCCGGCCAGCAACCAAGGCCAACCTAGCAGCAATAAGAAGGCCACTAGGAAGCCAGTCTCTGGCCCTGATAGCCCTGCCACGGCTGCTACTAAAAGCAGTGTTGCTATCATCGTCCCATGCCCATTTTCTCCCAGACTTCCTTGAACTGGGAACTGCGCCCCACAGAGTTGCCGAGTTGGTCGCCTAAATCGTAGGAGAAGTGGCCAGCTCCATAAATCAGGATAACAGCGCCAGCCGCCGGAATCCACACCGGCGCTGTGCCTCCAGCAAGCAAAATTCCCATTTTTGGCTAGTAGCTCAGCGAGTGGCTTTGCCGAAAAAGCAGTACGGCATAAATAAGTACAAGCACACCTAGTGACATGGTGCAACTGATCAGGGTATAGATTGCACGTCTGCCACGTGGTAATTCGCGGTACACCTGCGCTAAACCGGCGGTACGGAATTGTTGATGAAAAGCGGGCCGGACTACTTTATAAAAAAAGTAAAGTACCCCTCCAAAGCCGATAAGTTGGTAGCCAAATGGTACACTACGGTAGAACAAAAAAAAGAACAACGTCAGATACAGATGCATGCATTGCCATACGATGAAAAAATCTGACACAATGAATGCGCGCTCGTTCTCAACATTGCTAAGTTGTACGGCCGCGCTATAATTGATTAATAGATATAGGTTTAAAGGATTTTTCATTACATAGGTTAAACATTACATGGAGCGAACAGAAGTAGTAAAGGCTCACTACTAGTACCCGCAGACAGTAGCTGCACATGGCTTTTCGAGCCTTTCAGCCCGTCCTGCGGAACTAGAGTTAGATCTGGGCTGCCGCTCTCCCGCTTCGCTGCATTCATCAGAAGTTATTTTAGCGGAAGGCTGCTTCGGCCAGCCCAGCGGGACGTTGCTTTTGGTATTATCAACACACCCTATTCGATTCCTACTTTTTCCAAAAGTTAGTGCGCCGGCCAAATGATTCGTCGAGTTTACCACCTAAGTCAAAACTATAGTCAGCCAACCCATAAATCAGAATAACAGCGCCAGCAATAGGTACCCATACTGGTGCTGTACCAGCCGCTGCTATTGTAACGAGCATACCTGTAACCGTTACAGCCAATATTCCACCGTCAACAATTGTGTGGGCATTCCACTTATCATTGCTCACTTCATAAATGATTTTTGCGCCCGAAAGCCCTACGCCTGCGTACCCCAACTTAGTGCCAAACTTCGAGCTAAAGTTAGCCGCTCCTTCCGTTGCATTTAGCAGTTTGCTGCCGCCTGCTAGCACACGGGAAGGAGCCAGCACTCGGCTGCCAGCCATGCGGTTGAACTTCTGCACACTTAGCAGCAAAGCATTGCCGATGCGCG